>CAYZVN010000036.1:0-31107 GCA_964482025.1 uncultured Saccharophagus sp.
ACCCCTATAGCCATACGCTCCCTTGACCGCTATTAATGCTACCCCTATAGTTACGCGCCATGGTTGCGCGACGGGCGAATACTATGTCGGAACGATTGATCGCTGAGGTAGAAGCCAAACTGGAGCAATTGATACAGCGCTGCCAGCAACTGGACGCGGAAAATCGCAATCTGCGCCGACAGGAGCACGAGTGGACCAATGAGCGCGCCCGCCTTATGGAAAAAAATGAACTCGCTCGCACCCGTATCGAAGCCCTCATCACCCGCCTAAAACAATTCGAGAATCCCTCTGAATGAGTCACGACAGCAAACGTGTCACGGTGCGCATCCTGGACAAGGAATACCAAGTCGCCTGCCGGGCCAACGAAAAGGAAGCGCTGCTTGCCGCGGCTCAGGAACTCGACCAGCGCATGCGCCAAGTACGCAATGCCGGACCCAATGTATTGGGCGCTGATCGAATTGCGGTAATGGTGGCGCTTAACCTGTGTCACGAATTACAACAGGAACGCCAGAAGACGACTCAGGGCAATATTCCCGAGGAAGCACTTGAGCGCCTCGCAGCAAAACTCGACCAAGCTCTAAGCCCATAAACCAGCACTTGTCCACCTTTTAAGCAAAAATATAGGGCTTTTATCGGCCGCTGGCTTTGTTATACTGGGGCCACGCCTTGGGTGTTCGCCAGTTGACGAATCCCTGAGCCGATACTGTGAAAACAGGAGGCTTCTCGCTTGTGTTGTGTGCATGTCCGCTTGTCGGAAAGCCTAATATGCAGCAGATCCCTCCCCCTTGAGCCGTCGGGTTCAAGGTATAGTCAACAGCGGCACCCCAGGCTCCTTATTTATCTCTTCTGATCGTGACCCTTCCCGATAAACTTTTTCTCCGTCGACATATTCGCCAGCACCGGCGTAGACTTTCGCGCGCCCGCCAGGCGCACGCAGCACAGCGCCTATGCCTGCGCATAATGCGCACTCATTGGTGGCGGACAGCAGCTCGCATTGGGTTTTATTGGCCGGCGGATGGTGAAATCAGCCTGTTGCCCCTGCTACGTCGCGCATTGGCGCAGGGTAAGCAATGCTATTTACCAGTGGTTGAGCACCAACTGTTGGTGTTTCATGAATATAAGCGCGGCGGCAAACTTCGGCGCAATCGCTACAACATACCCGAGCCCAAGGGGACAGCAACCTGCGCAATACAACAGCTGGATATTATTTTGCTGCCACTGGTGGCATTTGATGCACAGGGCAACCGACTCGGCATGGGCGCGGGTTTTTACGATCGGGCACTCGCCTCATGCAGCGCCCAGAAACCACTGCGTATCGGCGTTGCCCACGATTTTCAAAAAATGGAAGATTTGCCGACCGACCCGTGGGATGTGCCGCTTCACTGCGTCATCACCGACGCTCGCATTTATCGCACCCGCTAATTTTCGATCTTGCCTAAATACAAAAATCCGCAATCCATTGCGCCTTTTGCAGCGCTGGAATTGCGGATTCTTGCGTTGATCCTGCTGAGTTGCTTCGGCCTGAATCGAGCGGTGGATCAATGCCGCGCGGCCACAGTTCCTTGCTGAAGCGCGGCCGGAGGGGCAGACACTTCAGGTTCAAACACGTCCATGATGCCAAAACCACTCACAACCAAGCCAATCACGAAGACGACGGCTGCTAGTGTTAAAACATCAGACTTCATTGGGCATTACCTCAATGTTTCGAATTGTTATGTTGAAGCGTAAAACTGGCGGGATGAAGCGAGACATGCTTTATACCCACTAATTTTATGCAGCACAATAACGGGGGGAAACACAAACGACGTACTATTCAACTTAGTTCTAATTGCTGCAAATGCAAATTGATTCCCATCATATTTGATGAGTCTCACAAAATTAGTGACCACTAACAGCAAATAATCTTCTTATTATATTGAAGAACAAGCAAATCGCTCCCTCGCGCGCGCCTGACATCAGCAATAATCAGCATCGCCCACGCCATTGCAAATTAGAATAATTCGCTCGAAACATGTTGATTATTGCGCCACTCTCATTTCGATTAGGCCAAAAAAAAGCGAAACGCCTCGTTGTTGGTTTCTTCCGTGTAAGGATAATTTAATTCCTGTAGCGAGCGTTCAACATCTTTGCGCTCTTCCGGCGGCACTTGCATACCCACGAGAACGCGGCCAAATGCCGAGCCGTGGTTGCGGTAGTGAAACATGGTGATATTCCACCTTCCCGCCAGCTTGTCTAAGAACTTGTAAAGCGCACCTGGGCGTTCAGGAAATTCAAAACAATAGACGACTTCATGAGTGAGCTCGGCGGGCGCATGGCCTCCGACCATATGGCGGATGTGCAGCTTCGCCATCTCATTATCCGTCATGTCGACCACGGTATAGCCTTTGTTTTCCAGCATTTCGACAAGCTCATAACGCTCGTTTTTCAGCGGGTTTACCTGCAGCCCGACAAAAATATGGGCTTTGCCGTTGCTGGAGTAGCGGTAATTGAATTCGGTAATCGAGCGCTTGCCCAGAACACTGCAAAACTTTTTATAGCTACCGGGCTTTTCTGGGATAACCACGGCGAACACCGCCTCGCGGCCCTCACCAATTTCGGTGCGTTCCGATATGTAGCGCAAACGATCAAAATTGGTGTTGGCACCACTGTGTACCGCCACCAAAGTCTGTCCTTGAATCTCTTCGCTCTCGATGTATTTTTTTAAGCCGGCCAGAGCGCAAGCGCCTGCCGGCTCTGCGATCGAGCGGGTATCTTCGAAGATGTCTTTGATCGCCGCGCAGATCTCGTCCGAACTGACCGTGATCACACCATCGATACAGTCCTTGATCACCCGATAGGTTTCTTTGCCGATCTGTGCCACCGCAACGCCGTCGGCGAATATGCCCACTTCATCCAACACCACCCGACGCTTGTGATCCATCGCCGCTTTGAGGCAGGCGGCGTCTTCCGGTTCGACGGCAAAAACTTTGGTATGGGGGCGGACAAATTTAATGTAAGCCGCCATGCCGGCACACAAGCCACCACCGCCAACCGGAATAAACACCGCGTCTATAGGGGCGGAATGTTGGCGCAAGAGCTCCATCGCCACCGTCCCCTGCCCGGCAATCACATCCGGGTCATCGTAGGGCGGGATATAGATCATGCCCTTTTCTTCGACCAAGTTTTTAGCGTAAGCGGACGCTTCGTCGTAGGTATCGCCCTGCAGCACGACCTTGGCACCGTGACGGCGCACGCCATCGACTTTGATCGAAGGTGTGGTGCGCGGCATGACGATGATGGCGGTCACCCCCAGGTGTTTGGCCGACAGAGCCAAGCCTTGCGCATGGTTGCCGGCAGACGCTGCAATGACGCCGCGGGCGCGCTCCTCCACGCTCAACTGCAGAAGCTTGTTATAGGCGCCGCGCACTTTGAAGGAGAAGACGGGCTGGAGGTCCTCGCGCTTGAGCAGCACGTCATTTTTTGTGCGCGCGCTGAGCAGTGGCGCCAAATCGACAGGTGTTTCCACCGCGAGATCGTAAATACGCGCATCGAGAATACGCTTGATGTAACTTTGAGGCATCGGAGAGACCGGGAATTGGGTTGCAGCGAAGGCGTGCAATGGTAAAGGATGGACGCGCGGAAGTCATGGCGCATATGCGCGGCAAACCCGTTACAATGCCGGCCTTTTACTCCCGCACACTTAGATTTATGAATCAAAATCAACTCAAACAAGCCGTCGCACAGGCCGCTTTAGACTGGGTTTTACCCCACCTCGACACCGCTGCCATTCTCGGCATTGGCACGGGCTCTACCGCCAATTGTTTTATCGATTTGCTGGCGGCTCACAAACACCGCTTTGCCGCTGCGGTGGCAAGTTCGACTCTCTCGGCCGAGCGTCTGCGCCGCCACGGCATCGAAGTGCGCGATCTGAATGAGGTGGAAGAGATTGGTTTTTATATCGACGGCGCCGACGAGGCAGATCCAGAATTGGCGCTTATCAAAGGCGGCGGTGCCGCTCTGACCCAGGAAAAAATCGTCGCAGCGGTGGCGCGCACCTTCGTCTGCATCGCCGATCAAAGCAAACGGGTCTCGGTACTGGGCACGTTTCCCTTGCCGGTGGAGGTCATTCCCCTGGCGCGCAATTATGTCGCGCGGGAGCTGACCAAGCTGGGTGGTCGTCCGGTGTATCGCGAGGGTGTGGTGACCGACAACGGCTGCCACATTCTGGATGTACACGATCTGCACATCCGCGAACCTGAAGCCATGGAAATGCGCATCAACCAGATCGCCGGGGTGGTGACCAACGGGCTCTTCGCCGCGCGCCGAGCCGACGTCTTGTTGCTGGGCACCGAACAGGGGGTCCAGGTCATTGAATGCCCGCGCAAGGCTCAGTGATCGACCACTTTTATGGTAAAATCGCGACCTCTTTTGTGACGGCGCAGCTGCGCCCTTCTGATTCCGGGCCGACTCCCCATGACCGCGAAAATCTCTCTAGACAAAGACAAAATCAAATTCGTATTGCTGGAGGGCGTGCACCCGTCCGCAGTAGCCACCCTCAACGCTGCGGGTTACAGCAACATTGATTACCTGAAAACGGCGCTGGCGGAAGATGAGCTTATCGACCGCATCAAAGACGCCCACTTTGTCGGCATCCGCTCCCGCTCCCAACTCACCGGCCGCGTATTTGCCAAGGCGCCGAAGCTGATCGCGGTCGGCTGCTTTTGTATTGGCACTAATCAGGTGAACCTGAAGGCGGCACAGGAACACGGCGTGGTGGTCTTCAACGCGCCTTACTCGAATACCCGCAGTGTGGCGGAGTTGGTTGTGGCGCAAGCGATTCTGTTGCTGCGCGATATACCGGCTAAAAACGCGGCCTGCCATCGCGGCGAATGGAAGAAGTCCGCCACCGGCTCTTATGAAATTCGCGGCAAAACACTGGGGATTGTCGGCTACGGCGCTATAGGCACGCAGGTGAGTGTGTTGGCGGAAAGTCTGGGAATGCGCGTGGTGTTCTATGACGTGATCAGCAAACTGCCAATGGGCAATGCCAGCCCCTGCACGAGCCTGGAAGACCTTCTCAAACAAGCGGATATTGTCAGTCTCCACGTGCCCGAGTTAGCCAGCACTAAAGACCTGATCGGCGAACGAGAAATTCGCGCCATGAAAAAAGGCGCGATTTTGATCAACGCATCGCGCGGCACCGTGGTCGACATTGACGCGCTGGCCCAGGCGCTGGACGATCAGCACTTAGCCGGCGCCGCCATAGACGTCTTTCCAGTGGAGCCCAAAAGCAACGACGAAGAGTTCGTCAGCCCGCTGCGCCAGTTCGACAACACGATTCTCACTCCTCACATCGGCGGCTCCACTATGGAGGCACAAGAGAACATCGGCATCGAGGTAGCCAACAAATTCATCACATATTCTGACAACGGCACCACTATAGGCTCGGTCAATTTTCCCGAAGTCGCCTTGCCGACCCACAAGGGCGTCCACCGACTGCTGCATGTGCACAAAAACGTGCCCGGCATTTTGGTGGCCATCAACCGCATCTTCTCCGACCACAACATCAACATCGCCGGCCAATATCTACAGACCAAAGAAGATGTGGGCTACGTGGTGATTGATCTGGATTCGGGCTACAGCGAGTTGGCGCTGGAGCAATTGAAAGCCATTCCCGGAACCATTCGCTGCCGAGTACTTTTCTGATGGATTATGCGTTTCGTCTCGATTTTAAAGTGCGGGATTACGAGTGCGACCTGCAGGGGATCGTCAATAACAGTGTTTACCAGAACTATCTGGAACACACCCGCCACGAATATCTGCTCAGTCACAACCTCGATTTCGCGGAGTTGGCGCGCCAGGGAATCAATCTGGTGGTGACTCGGGTAGAGCTGGATTATCGCTGGCCACTGCGCAGCGGTGACCTCTTTTGGGTAGGCTTGAATATCGCCAGAGCGGGCAAGATCCGCGGCGAGTTCACACAGGACATATACCGCAGCGACGGCCGCCTGATCCTCAACGGCAAAGTCCAATGGGCCGCCGTCAACGAGCGCGGCCGACCCTTTTTCCCCGAGGCGCTCGCGGCACTTCTACCCCGCTTGAATCCACCCGGCTCCTAATCAGCCCTCATCGCGGTCCATTGCGCTGCTTGATGAACTGGCCGACGCCAGAGAATACCGCCTTGCGCCAAACATCCGCCTCGTTGACCAGGTGATGCATGGCGCCTTTAATGTAGTTGACCTGACTGTTGGGAAACTGGCGCTGAATGGCCGGCACATTATGACGCCAGTCCACCACCCGATCTGCAGTTCCTTGAATGATCAACAGCGGAGTCGCAATCTTGGGCTGCGCGGCAAAGCCTTCCACCCATTCATTCAAAGCTCCGACCCATTCGATGGATAGCCACTTGGCCTGTAGCGGGTCGTTGTAGCGCAGAAAATTGTGAAACTCCGCATCGTGAGAGTTGGGAAAGGAGAAATCGCGCCTTATGCGTTTTATCCACCGCCCCACCCAGCGATATGTCAAACGCCCCCAAGGCCATTGGCGCGGCCGCATGAGCGGCGCGAGAAACACCAGCCGCGTAAACGCTGGAGGTTCGCCGGCCTGCTGATTGCGAAAGCAAAGCGCCATCAACACTGCCGCACCGGTACTCTGGCCTACGCCATATACCGGTCCTTCCGGCAGCTGCCAGCGAAAAAACTTGTAGGTATCTTCCACCACCGCCGCGTAGTCAAAAAATGAGCGGATGACGGTGGCATCGCCTTCGCTCAGACCGTGCCCCGGTAGATCTACCGCCACCACGGAAAACCGCTGCGCCAACAAATACGCCACTAAATCCTGAAATAACCCCACGTGGTCAAACAGGCCATGCACAATGAATACGGTGCCGCGCGCTTGCGGCAACCGCCAGTGATGGGTGGCGATGCGCAGGTTTTTACCCGCGCAAGGACAGGTGCGATAGCCCCAGAAGTAGTCCACCTCCGAGTCTTTCAACACTTCCAGAAAGCCATAGAACTCAAGATATACCTGTGCCGCCTCGGTCAGCGCCGAGCCCGCCGGGTTGCACGGCCGCTCCGCACTAAAATCTGGCAAATGATGTCGCAGTTCAGCACACAGCTGTTCATTGAACATAATGGCAACGCTCGAGCAGTGAGGCGATGATGGTCGGGGGTCCACCCTCTAACCACTGAAAAGGGCAGCACCAGACGAGGTTCCCACGAATACTGGCGCTACAAAACCCTAAATAGCACAGTTTGCATTAAGACTGTGACGGAACTATGCAGATTTACCGCCAACTCATTTAGAAGTGTATGCCCTGACTGATCCTGGCACAAAAAAAATGGCGAGTTTCGTCGCGCACCTGTTCGCGCAGATCCCGCAAGCACTCCGCGTAATGCTCCATCCGCTGGATGCGGTTGCTCGGATTGCGGATATCGATCTGATAGACAAAATCATAGGTGGCTTTGTCATACCAAGGATCAATCACAGCGGCAGTTTTGATGCAATAGTAGTCGAGCTTTTCCAAATAGCCTTTGGGCGCGGGAAATTTGTGCGTGTAGTAGCGCCACTGCCCCCGTACACCGCGCTGGATCTCCCGCTCACAATCGGCAATGGAGGTGACGGAGCGGTCGTAGAAGAACACCACAGTGGTGAGATTGGAATTGAGAATCTGGCGCTTGCTCAGAAGGTATACCCTTCGATTGTCAGCGCTGGCAATTGCCACCGACATGAGCCCCGCCAGCACTAACAGCCACTTCATAAGGTCCCCCTACCGCACAGTCCCTCTGAGTATAGGTGCGGCTCGCCAAGTGTGCCGTAGAGCCTGTGGTTATAAAAATTGCCGAAGCTTGCCAAGCTTAAAAACGCTCAAATAATCTGGCCGCTCTCGCCATCAGTGAGGCCTTGTGCAGATTGATAGTGCGGTAGTGGGTGAGCACCTGCCGTTCCGGGTCTATAAAGCAATGAATGGCCTCTTCCGAGTAGTCGCGCAGGTCGCCGACCCGCACAAATAAAAAGATTTTGTAGATGCCCGTTCTCGCATCCATACGGGTGGAATGATGATCGATGTAACTCAGGGCGAGACTGTCGCCGTAACGCCGCTCGGTCTTGTGCCGGCAGTATTCGGTGGCATCCACCATGCTGAAAGGCGATCGAGAATAGTCGCGCGTGGGGTCGAGCAGCAGCTTATCGGAGGTCTGGAGGTAATAGTTGTAGCTGAAATAACACACCATCAAGACAGCAACAATCACACCGCTGATGATTAGAATGGTCTTGCCCAATTTCCGCTTGGGTTGTACTTCCGACACCGACTCCAGCTGGTCGGAATGTGCGTTGGACGCCATCTCATCTACCTATTTGACGAACATGGAGACCGCGACACCGTCCGATCACTCGGATAGGGATAGGGTGCGGCGCAACCCGTTCGGTAACCGTTCGACCCGGCAAGCGACATCCGGGCACTGGCTTTGCGTCCCCGTATTACCACGGGTTTGCCTTTTCGTGAGACAGCGGCGTGCCGCGCCACACAGAGATATACTATTTCTATTTTGGTTTTCGGCTGCAGATGCGTCAATATTAGGGTTAGACCAAATCGACACAAGAAAACCTATACCAATCAACCCGTTATCAAAGGGGATGATTTGCCATAAACATAACGCGCTTTTGCCGTTGTGCCCAAACTGGCCGAGACAAACGGAGGCTTGTCAATGACTACCGGGCGCCCACCCCCGAAATCCGGGTGCCGCATCGCTTACCGCAACTTGGTATAAACTTGGCGCCAAGATGCAAACGCGTTCACGTGACTTATGCGCATTGTTACTCACAAAGGCTGGCTAGAACCTCTAGCACTCGCTCACGCCGAGCCGCTGTTTCACTTAATTCACCAGAGTCGCCAGCATCTTCACCCCTGGCTGCCTTGGCTCAAAAGAATTCATTCGCCCCAGGATACCGCCGCGTTTATTACCCGACTCATCGCCGAGCGCGGTCCCCAATTCGTAATCAACATCGATCAGCAACTCTGCGGTGGAGTGGGTTTTTATTGCCTGGATCGGGCGGAGAAAAAAGCCACCATAGGATACTGGCTCGGCAGTGACTTCACCGGGCAGGGCATTATGCTCGATGCCGTACGCCACCTCTGCCAATACGGATTCAACCATCTGCAACTGCAAAAAATCGAGATCCGCTGTGCAACCGACAATTTGGAGAGCCGCAAAGTGCCGGAGCGCTTGGGCTTTTACTACGAAGGGGTTCTGCACAGAGCGGAGTGGCTGTCGGACCGCTATGTAGATCACGCGGTGTACACGGTGCTAAAGGATGAGTTCACCCTGGCATTCATCAACGACGCCCCTACCCACCCCGAGACGGCGGCTGCCTCACCGGATAGTGCCGAACCGCCGTGTATACCTGAGACTCATGGCATCGCGTAAACGCCCAAGACCAGCGCCAAGGTGGTAGCCAGGGCCGCCACTATCCAATTAACCGCCATTCCCCAGCGCACTGGGTAGCCCTCGGGTATTTCTCCTCTGGTCATGGTCCGCAAGACTGCGCCATACTGCAGCGCCGAGTAGAACGCACAAAAAGCACCGAGGAGAATAAAGACCAGGCCGACCCAGAAGGTGAGAATGTCAGGTGTCGCCGGTGCTTTTGGCTGCAGCGCCCGGATTAGCACTCCGCTGCGCTCGATCATAAAGCCAAATGCCGCCAGAGCCAGGCTGGTGCGGTTCCAGGCCAAGAGCGTACGCTCTGCGGCAAACAGCACACGAGGATCCTCGAGATTGGACATGCAAACTCCAATTTTCGTGAACAGGGAATTGTGACTGAGGAAAACTTTTTTGCCATAGTAGCCTCTATCCTCAATAGAGGCGATGCGCCCATAAGGTGGTGTGGCGCTCCGCAGCATAACCCAGCAGCTATTGGATTCTTCATATGAGTGATACCGAAAACAGGGGCGGCAAATCTCGCCTCATTCTGATAGCGGTCATTGCCCTGGTGGTGATCGCGGGTGTGGTTTATTGGCTCTTGCAACGCAGCCAACCGGAGCCGGAGGTCGCTGTTTTACCGTCGACACCAGCGGTTGAAGCGCCTGCCCCCGAGCCCACCTTCACCGAGCCGACCCCGAGCGCAGCCCCAGCACCGCAGCCGACGGCACCACCTGCCCCGCCGCCGGTAAAACTGCCACCACTGGATCGCAGTGATCCCGATGTGATTGGATTCCTGCTGGATGTCTCCGATGGCGGCTTTAAGGATTGGCTTATTCAGGAGCACCTGATCCGCAAGTTCGTGCGCGCCATGAATGCCTTAGAAGAAGGCAAACTGGTGAGTCAGTACCGTCCCTTTAATGACCCGAAAACGCCCTTTAGTGCCACTGCCACCACCGACGATGCATGGCAGATAGACCCGCAAAATTACCAGCGCTACACACCTTATTTGGAAAGCCTTGAGCAGGTCGGCCCGGAGCAGCTGGTAAAAATTTACCGTCGCTACTACCCACTTCTGCAGCAGGCGTTCGAAGAGTTGGGAGTAAAAAAGGGTGATTTTGAAGACGTCACCATTCGCGCGCTGACACGCATTACCAAAGCCCCTATGCCACCGATGGAGGCGGCCCTGTCGCGCCCTTCAGTGACGTATCGATTCAGCGCGGCGGAGTTCGAGCAGCGCTCTGCGGTAGAAAAATTGCTATTTCGCATGGGGCCGGAAAATGCCCAGCGTCTGAAAAAGCTCGCAGAAGATATGCTTGACCAACTGCAATAAGCTTTCCGCCGGCGCACTAATGGCGCCGGCGCTTTTGTGTCAGCGCAACCCAGTGTTAGCACAAACCTTGTGTTAGCACAGCCCAGCCAAACCACTTAACACATTCCGCTTGGTAAATCCTACACTGCGGCGGCAAAATTTCTGACATAACCAAACATACCAACCCACACGCCGCGAATAAATGATACTTGCCGCCAAGGCGGTATAGCCATTGCAATGGTTTTGACTCCACACAGCTGTCGACGTTAGGAGGCAACATGACCATTGCTCTGTTCGACGCCAGAGGAACACCTCTGGAACAACAAAAATTCCATTGGCGAGAACTTACGCCCAAGCCTTTAAGCAAACTCGATGACGATGCCTACACGCGGGTACGCGTCATTCTGCTCAACGGAATTGAGCAACAAGCGAATCGCTTTCAGCATATGTGCGCGCTGTTTAATCCGGCGTTGCGCCGTACGCTGGCGGAGATCAGCCGAGTGGAACACCATCAGCAAACCATGGTGAATTGGCTACTGGGCTCGGATCACTCACCGCTGGAAAACACTATAGGTTACGAGCAGGTGGCCATTGAGGTGACCGCAGCGATCGCCCAGCAGGAGCCCGACGCATACTTAGCGCAAACGTACCGATTCGGTCTGCTGGAAGACTTCGATCATATGTATCGTTATTCCGCTTTGATGGACCGCGTAGAAGGCAAAGATGCGAATAATATTCTGCAGAGTTATACGGATATTTTGCCTGGCCGTCCCACACGGGAAGAGCACCGGGCGCCGGAAGATGATTTGCGCCATCACTATGACCGAAAAGCCTCGCAGCCTATTTCAAAGCTCAATGCCTTGACGATTTTTTCGGGTGAATATCAGACCCGCGATTACTACATGAATATAGGGCCAACCTTCAGCGACCCGGTTGCCCGCGCACTCTATGCGGAAATCGCCTCTATGGAAGAGCAGCATATCACCCAGTATGGCTCCATCATAGACCCCAACGAAACCTGGCTGGAGAAGTGGCTGCTCCACGAAGCCAATGAGGCATACAATTATTTCAGTTGCATGGAAACGGAAAGTAATCCCCGCATTAAAGCCATATGGGAGCGCTTTTTAGATTATGAGCTGGGGCATTTAAACCTGGTTATGGAATTATTTAAAAAGCATGAACGACGCGACCCAGCAGAAATTCTCCCAGATAAATTACCCGACCCCATCGCCTACCAAAGCCAGCGGGAATTTGTGCGCAAGACGCTCAGTGAAGAAATTAATTTGCGTGCGCGCGGCGCCGATTACGTCGGTCTCGAAGAGGAAAGCCAAGCATCACTGGAATACCGCGAACAGATGAATTCTCACGGCTCGCCTAGTGACGCAGTGGCAAACAATTACCGCTGGCACCCAGGTACCGAGCTGGCGAGAAAATCCGCCTAACGATATTTTATTATGAACCTATGAGGGCTTGATCATGGATCAACATCTCGGAATGAATCGAACTGGCATCGATATGTCGCCGATACATAGCAAAAAAATGATGCAGGTGGACGACAATATTCCTCTAACCACCGACAGCAAAACGACCGTCAATGTTATTGAAGATTACTTTTTAGAAAATGCCGACCCACTGGGTTCTGTACCCCTGCCCGGCACGGTAAAAGGCGTCGCTAAAACCTCATTAAAAATGGCAACGGGCCACCATCCAGAAGTGTTCATTAATAAACTGGGGGAGCGTTTGGCCTACGAACGCGCGGGTGTTCGAATTTATCAACAATTAATTGCCAAATGCCTGCACGCGCCGCAAGATCTATCACCAGATCTACAACTTCCCATTGATCGCTTGCGACAATTTTGCAGTGAGGAAGAAGAGCACTTTGAGCTTTTATGTAATTGCCTAAAAAAACTCGGCGCCGACCCCACCGCGCAAACCCCAGACGCGGATGCCTCCAGTGTGGCGACATCGGGCTTGCTAAAAGTTATTACTGAGCCGCGCACCAGCATCAGCCAATGCTTGCAGGCTATGCTGGCGATTGAGCTGACCGATAACGCCGCTTGGGAACTGCTGGTAAAACTGGCAGAGGATATGGGCATGAAGGATATGGCCAGGCAATTTGAGCACGCCTTAAAACAGGAGGATGTACACTTGCAGGAAGTGCGTGATTGGTATGAAAAAAGTGTGCGCGTTCAGACGCAAATGTTCTAATGACAGATGCGGGTTTATCCTTCGATAAATCCGCTTTTTAGCCTTTTATAGATTCATTCTATGAAGCATTCTTTTCTGCAGCTTCCCACCGCACCGGGAATTTTACTCGGGGTCGGTCTGATGGCAGCAGTGGATGAAATTATTTTTCACCAACTGCTCGCCTGGCACCACTTTTATGACCGGGCGACGCCTGCCATAGGACTGCTGACAGATGGCCTTCTGCACGCCGCAGAGTTGGTGGCGCTGATCGCGGGCTTCTTCTTACTTATTGAACAGCGCAAGTCGGGTATCGCTCAAACCACCTCTGTCTGGGCCGGCTTCTTCCTTGGCGCTGGCGGCTTTCAATTGTTTGATGGCTTAATCAATCACAAACTCTTAAGGCTCCATCAAATACGCTATGAGGTGGACTTGCTGCCTTACGACCTCGCCTGGAATGCAGCGGCGATTGCATTGCTCGCGGTCGGTGCTCTGCTGTTGATTCGACAGCGAAAAATCTCGCAACGTGACTATTGAGATCGCCCTCCCCGCCGTTATTTTCACGTTGATGCTGCTGATGTATAGCGCAGGCGTGGTGCGACAATTTCGCCGCGGACGCCGCTGGAGCATCTGGCGAGCTATCAGTTTTGGTGTCGGGGTGATGTTGCTCGTACTCGCGGTTTACCCCTCTCACCACGGCCATCACACCTTTGTGAGTCATATGACCCAGCATCTCCTTATCGGTATGCTCGCACCCACATTTCTGGTGATGGCGGCGCCGATCAGCCTCGCGCTGCGCAACCTACCGCAAACGGCGGGCAAAAACTGCGTACGTTTACTGCACAGTCGTCCCTTGCGTATCTGGTGCCATCCACTCACCGCCTTTGGCTTGAATTTTGGCGGCATGTTTTTGCTGTACCTCACTCCGTTGTACCGGCTATCGCTCGATTCCACCTATATCCATTTAGGTGTTCATTTCCACTTTCTGGCTGCCGGCTATCTATTTGCTTGGAGCATGGTCGGCCCCGACCCAGCGCCCGCGCGTCCGCGGTTTGCCGTGCGGCTCGGCATCTTGGTGCTCGCCATGGCCTGCCACGGCATTTTCAGCAAGCTGATGTATGTCCACGGCTTCCCCTTTGACACTGCACACAGTCTCGACGACATGCGCCTCGGTGCCCAACGCATGTATTACGGCGGCGACCTGGCAGAAGTGCTCTTGGTGATCCTGCTGTTTAATGATCGTCGCCTGCGAGCCCCGCGCCGAGCCCGGCGGCGCGGCCGCTCTAAAGCACCGGAGGCTACGGCTTACATGATTTAGATCCAGCTCTTACTGTTAACCACTCGACAGAACCAGGAAAAAACGGTCAGTTGGGACAAGCCTCACATCACCACACGCACGAACAAGGTTTAATCCGAAAAGAGCAGCCAGCTGCTCGGTTTATAGCGATCCGTTACAACAATAAGAACTCACTTTGCCGCCCGTCTCGCCTCGAGCCGGACCGTCGGCTCGATCCGTCATACCATCGCGGGGGCTTCATGACCAGCGACATCCAGAATCACAGGATGTACAGGGACTCTGAATACATGTTCTCAGGAGAGGAGAATCAGCTGTACCCCCACCTCGCTCGGCTGCTGCAACAGGGTTACAATTTTGTGGTTTTACAGCGCCGCACCCGGCTATGCCAAGCGAGTCGGAGCTACGTTCTGGCGTGTGAGCTTATCTGCTCCAATGGCACTGAGCTGCTCCAGCGGCACGAAACCCTAACCCCCTATTTCGATAAGCTCGTCGACTTGGAGCAGTTCATCCGCCACAACATGATGAATGTGCTGCATCGGCACTTTTTCGGTCGCGATATGGAAACGGCGCCTTAAGCACGGTAGTGGGGATTTTTCACGATTTTTTTATTCTTTAGAGAAAGAGTGTGGTTGTCAGTGAACCCGTGCGGGGGTTCCTCATCAAAGGGGACAGTTTCTTTTTTGGCGTTCCTATTTTGGCGTTCCTATTTTGGCGCTCCTATAGAGGTTGTCGTTTTGGACGATGTGCTGATCCGCAAAGGCAGGTGTTTGATTTAATGCAAAAAAGAGTGACGAGCTTGTTCTTCGCCGCCTTTTTCTGCCTGTTTAGTTCGTCAGGCAGTGCAGGTAATGCTGTGGGCGAGCTGGCGCCCAACTGGATACTGCCCGACAACAAGGGCGCGCCTGTTTCACTGTATGCAGAGGCGGAAGCCGGCAAAACCGTTGTGATGTTTTTTTGGGCGAGCTGGTGCAAAAGCTGTAAAAGCTTGCTGCCCATGCTGCAGCAACTGGATAAAGCCAAGGGCGAAAAGCCGATCAGCTTCTATTTGATGAACGTTTGGGAAGATGGTGACCCCGTAGCATTTCTCGAGCATCATGAGGTGAAGTTGCCGGCGCTGTTACAGGCCGAAAGCGTCGCCTTGCGGTACGACATCCGCATCACCCCCGGGGTCGTAGTTGTGGATTCCGAGCGTCGCATCCGCTATGTCCGCAGCCCCAATCAAACCGTGGCGGAGGTTACCGCCGAACTGCAGCGCGTGCTCGATATCAACCTGGCTACTGCGGCCGCGCCAAGTGTGCCGAGCCGCTAAGACACCGGCGGGTCGCTCAGCGCCTAGTCGGTAAAGTTTTCTTCAAAATCTTCGAGCAAATCGAGAGGCTCCACTTCGTCGCCCTGCAGCTCCGCGTTCCAATTCGGCCCCACCAGTGCTAAATCCTCGTGCATGCCCGGCAGCCAGTCGTCCAACAACTCTTCTAACGCGATGGGCACCACTCGATACTCGCTCCACTCGCCTTCGACATGCACCTCGGCGTATTCCGGCTGAGACCAGAGCGGCAGCACGTCTCGCTCTTCATTCTCGACCGAGGGAGAGACGGCAAAGCCTTCGTCGCTTTCCAGCCCCCAGACACAGCCAGTAGCCATCGCTTCGCTTAGGAACCTTGCGTAGTTGTGATCAAAATCGTCGCCTAGACCTTCACTCATAAATGCCCCCTGTTACCGAAGCGTTAGTCGGCAGCCAGCGGATTGGTGAGCCGCTCTTTGCCAAGTGGATTGTGGGCCCATGCCTGGGAATGACGTGCATCTGATGGCGCTGCGCAGCCGTGGGAGTACACCCGCACCGTCAGAACGGAACATTTGCTGAGGGTGGGCGACGAGAATCAGAATGAATTTAAGCGTCACCATGTTGCCAAAAGGCGTTGGCATCACCGCCGCACGTGAATCGCGCAGCGGGCCCGGGCAGTGCATTTGCATTTCGCCCGGCATTCTAGCGCTCGACGACTAGAATAGATATTACACTCTTCGATTTTCCCTGTGAGCCGAGGCATGAGCGCCACTGTACACCTGAGTGAAGACTACCGGGATTGCCTACAGGAGGTGACGAACATCGCTATGGGGCAAGCTGCGGATCGACTGGCGCGCCTGCTCGATACGCTGGTGGTGTTGTCGATTCCGCATATCGAGATACTGTCACCGGCGGACATTGCCATGGCCCTGCACTCCATCGATAGCTCGTCGTCCGTTTCCGGTGTCTGCCAGGGGTTCATTGGCGGGGGGATCGCCGGCGAAGCCATTTTGCTCTTCAACGACACCAGCTTCACCGATCTTGCTCGCCTGCTCAATTACGACGACGAACTGGATCAACAAGCCGAGCGCGAGCTGCTAATGGACACCACCAACGTCCTCTTCGGCGCTTGCCTGCGCGGCATCGCCGAGCAGATCGGCATGACCTTCAGCTTTGGCCCACCCATGGTGCTGGGCCAGCATCAACGCTTGGACGAGCTTTTCACCCCCAAAACCGCAACCTGGCAGCAGGCGCTGGTGACGGAAATCAACTATAAGTTGGAAGGCTATAACGTCAATTGCGACCTGCTGCTAATCCTCACCGAGGACTCCATTGACCTCCTATGTAAGAAACTCGACTACCTGTTGACCTGAGCATGACATCCACCAACAAAGACTTTCTCAACGAGTTCCACTGGTTGATGGACGTCCTGCACAATATTGATGTTGGCCTAGTGGTCATCGATCTCAATATGCAGATTAAGCTGTGGAATGGCTTTATGCAGAACCACAGCGCGAAAACCTCGGCGGACGTGCTCGATCAGTGCCTCTTTCAAGTCTTCCCCGAGCTTCCAGAGGCTTGGTTTCGGCGTAAATTGCAGTCGGTGACGGTTTTGCACAACGCCGCTTTCACAACCTGGGAGCAGCGCCCTTATCTGTTTCGCTTTAAGAACTACCGACCGGTTACCGGGGCCGCCGAATTCATGTACCAGAACGTCACCATCCTGCCGCTAACCGATACCCACGGTCAGGTTAACCACGTGTGCCTGATCGTCTACGATGTAACCGAAGTGGCCATTAACCGCCTGCAACTGCAAAAAGCGAACGAGCAGTTGCACCATATCAGCCGCACCGACGGCCTTACCGGCCTGCTCAACCGCAAAACCTGGGAGCAATCCCTGCGCCATGAATTTAAACGCTTTCAGCGCTATCACCACTCCTGCTCACTGATCATGTTCGATATCGATCACTTCAAGAAGATCAACGACAACTATGGGCATACGGCGGGGGATGAGGTGATTAGACGCACCGCTGCGGCCCTGCGGGAAGGGTTGCGCGACAGCGATATCGCCGGGCGTTACGGCGGTGAGGAGTTCGCGGTCATCTTGGTAGGGACCGACGCTGCGGGTGCACAGATTGTCGCCGAGCGCCTGCGCACCCGAATCGAAGCCACCTCGGTCCCCTACGAAGGCCACATCATCAATTTCACCATTAGCCTCGGCGTCGCCGAGCTGTCTGCCAACATCACCGATTCCACTATGTGGATCGATACCGCCGACCGCGGCCTTTACAACGCCAAACGCTCTGGCCGCAATAAAGCGGTTATCTACCACACTTAACCGACCCAAGACCGCCAGAACTCCCACCAAAACAATGATTTAAGCGGCAATATGAGCTCATTAACGACAGCGAGACCAAGCGAATTTGGGCATTTTAGAGGGCCGGCGCGCGTTAACACCTTTGCTCGTTGAAGTTTACAAGCCACCACCCTGTGCTAAGTTTAAGTAGAGATAGTTGCCCCAACCCCATGCGCGGGGCGACAGTAGATGATGTATTGAGATACCAAATGATGATGCAGAGATTTTCCCGGCTGATCGCCCCAGGTCGGATCAGCCGCAGCCGCGCCGCGACCCATAGCCAAAGAGCAATTCAGCAACGCCAAAAGGGAGGACACAGCAGGTGGTTAGCCGCATTGTTCGGCGCAGTGGTTGCGGTAGCAAGCGTGTCGGCTTCACCTGTCAACAGCAATAGCGACACGAGTTTGGGCAATAGCGACACGAGCTTGGCAGTTCAAGGCCACGCCAAGCGCTATATGCGGATCAACGAATATTTGTTTAACGGCACTCAGAAGACAACGGCCGTAGCGCAGCGCACTGAGAGCGCTCATCGCCATCACGTGTAGGTAAGCACGCAACAACAGCGTTCTCTCGGCGCTTAGCTTAATAGCGAAGCGCCTCTTAGGATTATTCCTTATGATTAAGCGTTCCCTAACAACAAAATTGATGATCGCGCTTTCCGTGACCATGGTGGTGGTGGCGTTGGCCGTCCTTCTGGTCACCTACAAAGTGATCCAGAGACAGCAACACACATCGTTCCAGGCGAATGCGCAGGCCCAGATTGAGCTGGCGAACTCGGCCTTCACGGAGGCGGTATTTGCCTATGATTTCCAACAGATCGAGGCCATCGCTAAATCCTTTGTGAATACCGACTTGGTCACCGAAATCAAAGTGTTTGACCATCGCGGCAAAGTTCTGGCAAGCGCCCAGGAAACCGGCACTTCCGACTTGGCGCCCAAAGAGGGTCGCACCGGGGTGGAGATCACCCGCAACGATGAAGTGATTGGACGCTACGACATTATTTTTTCGACCAAGCAGGAGCAAGCCATTCTCGCGCAGCAGGTTCGCGTCAGCACCTTGGTGGTGATTATGCTGCTGATCGCCAGCCTGATCACGGTTTACCTGCTCTCCCGCCGCTTGGTCATTCATCCGGTTAATGTCATCAGTCAATCTCTCAGCGCCATTGCCGATGGTGGTGGCGATCTGACGCGGCGCTTGCCCGCCGACAGCGGCGACGAAATCGCCGCTCTGGCCGACAACTTTAATCGGGTGATGGAGCAGATCGGCTCGATCATCCAAAACGTCATAGTGGTCACCGAAAAAGTCCGCGATAAAGTACATGTTATGTCGGGGGCCACCGAAAGCACCGTCTCGTCCACCAGCCAACAGCTGAAAGAAATCGAACAGATCGCCGCCGCGCTCCAGGAACTGTCGCACTCTGCCGACGAGGTGGCCCGCCATGCGGGCGCCACCGCAGAACGCACCAAGGAAACGGCGCGCTTCGCCGAGCAGGGCTCGCAAGTCGTAGGCTCATCGCGCGAAACGGTGAACCGCCTTACAGATCAGATCCGCGCAACGGCGGAGAAGATCAACACGCTCAAACACAGCAGCGAAAATATCGGCTCGGTTATGGAGGTGATTCGCTCTATCGCCGAGCAGACCAATTTGCTTGCGCTCAACGCGGCGATCGAGGCGGCGCGAGCCGGCGAGCAAGGCCGCGGCTTTGCGGTAGTGGCGGACGAAGTTCGTTCGCTGGCGCAAAAGACCCAGTCGTCTACCGAAGAGATCGGCTCCATTATCGTGCAGCTGCAACGCGCCGCCGACGAAGCTCACCAGTCGATGAATACCAGTATCGTTTCGGTGCAGGAAACCATTGAAACCTCTACCAAGGTAGAGGAGTCCCTCGGTCGCATTCGCGCCAACATCGATACCATTAACGAAATGAACCACCAGATCGCCACCGCCTCCGATGAGCAGAGTTCGGTCGCCAATGAAGTGAGCAAAAACATCTCCGCCATTCACACGCTCTCTGAGCGAGTCTCAGACAATGCCAAGATCATTGCGGACAACAGTGAGCAGCTTGAGGGCGAGAGTGTCGAACTCAAGCGTCAGATGGGCAGTTTCAAGATCTAAACCCCGCCGCACCCCGCTGCCCGGGGTGCATTCCAGCCTTTCACGGCACTCTGGGCGCGCTGCTGTAAGATCGGGTAGACTTCACACCCAGCCATCACCAACAGCTTTGATGTTATGACCGAGGCCACCTTTTTAAGCGAAGTTAAATGGAACGCCGATGGGCTCGTTCCTGTCATCGCCCAAGACGCCAATAGCGGGCGGATCTTGATGATGGCGTGGATGAACCGCGAGGCACTGGCACTTACCGCTGCGGATATGCGCGCAGTCTATTGGTCGCGTTCACGCCACCAGCTCTGGCGCAAAGGGGAAACCTCTGGGCATACGCAAATCGTCCGCGAAATCCGCCTGGATTGCGACGGTGACACCGTCGTCTTACAGGTTGAGCAACAGGGCGGCATCGCCTGTCACACCGGACGGGAATCCTGCTTTTATCGAGTCTTTCGCGACGGCACCTGGCACAGTGTGGATGCCGTACGCAAATCCCCGGCAGATATTTATGGCTCATAGCATCCACAGTTCTGAACGAGACGCCCTCTGCGATAGTCCAAGATCGAGCGCAATAAAATGAACGATATACTCACGCAACTTACCCAGGTGTTAGAGCAGCGGAAAAACAGCGCCAACCCGGAATCGTCCTATGTGGCCCAGCTTCATCACAAAGGCTTGAACAAGATTCTGGAGAAAGTTGGCGAAGAATGTACCGAAACTCTATTGGCAGCTAAAGACGCGGAAGTGAGCGGTGATACAAATCACGTAATCTGCGAGACCGCCGACCTGTGGTTTCATTCTTTGGTAATGTTGTCTCACTTGGGTACGAGCGCGGATGCGGTACTCGCGGAGCTGGCTAGACGCTTTGATTTGTCGGGTTTGGTGGAAAAGGCCAACCGACCGTCATAAATCTGTAATCGTACGGGCCATAATAAAGACACCCCGACGGGGCTGAACAACAAATTGATAACTGGGCTACTCGAAACCATCAGAGCCCCAAACAGTAAATAAAAGGTGTAACCATGGGCATTGGCGGAATCAGCATTTGGCAACTTCTTATTATTCTCGTCATAGTGCTGCTGTTGTTTGGCACTAAGCGACTGAAATCTCTCGGCGGCGATCTCGGCGGCGCCATCAAAGGCTTTAAAAAAGCCATGTCCGAGGAAGAAGCGAAGGATGCGCAAAACGCCGAGGACATGCAGGCCGAGAACATGAAGAAAGTCGCCGAGGAACCCAAAACCCAAGCCGACGCGGACCCAGCCAAGTCTGAAACTAAGCAGTCCTGATTCGTGTTCGACATCAGCTTTTTTGAACTTCTTGTCGTCGCCATAGTGGGCCTGATCGTTATAGGCCCCGAGCGCCTGCCGACTACAGTGCGAACCTGCGCTCTGTGGATTGGCCGGATCAAGCGCAGCTTGATGGAAACGCGGCGCGAGATCGAAAAGCAGATTGGCGCCGACGACATCCGCCGCGAACTCCACAACGAGCAGGTGTTGCACAATCTGGAGAAAATGAAGGATACCCGTCTGGAGCTGGAGGAACGCATACGCCAGCTCGGCTCGGGCGAGCTCGCCAATGAAGCGAATGACTCAGATCCCGCGACGCCGATGGATACAGACCCCTCTGCAACACTGGAGGCGCCCCAGTCCGATACATCCAGCCCCGCGCCCACACCGGACGACCCCGACGCTCATCCGCACACTGCGGCTAACCCGCCTAAGCATTGACGGTTTATGACTCACAATAACGATCCGGAAGAAGCCCTCCAATCTCAGCCTTTTGTGGAACACCTCATTGAGTTGCGCACCCGCCTCTTGAGGGCCATTATCGTTCTGCTAATTATTCTGGGTGGGCTTTTGTATTTCTCCAACGAGATTTACGAGTTCGTCGCAGAGCCGCTGCTGAAACACCTGCCGGCCGAAAGCAACAGCAGCATGATCGTCACCGATGTCACTCAGGCGTTTCTGACTCCATTTAAGCTGACGTTCTTTGTGGCAGTCTTTATCGCCATGCCGTTTTTGCTCTATCAAATATGGGCATTTATAGCGCCCGCGCTTTATCAAAATGAGCGATCGCTGGCGATTCCGATTTTTATTTCCAGCGTCATTCTGTTTTATACCGGGATTGCGTTCGCCTATTTTATTGTCTTCCCCATGCTGTTCGAGTTTTTTACCGCTATAGCACCAAAGTCGGTGACGGTAATGCCCGATATTGCCAGCCACTTGAGTTTGGTCATCAAGTTATTTTTTGCGTTCGGTCTGGCCTTCGAGATTCCCATTGCTACCATCATTCTCATCGTTGCCGGGGTCATCTCTCCCGAAGGTCTGGCGAAAAAGCGCCCCTACGTCATAGTCGCCTGCTTTGTTATCGGCATGGTGCTCACCCCTCCCGATATTTTTTCGCAGGTCATGCTGGCGGTTCCTATGTGGGGCTTGTTTGAAGTTGGGGTGTTTCTTGGGAAGTTTTTAGTGCGCAAGAAGAAGGCCACCAGCGAAGCCTGAACGCCGAACTCTCACATTATCCAAAGCGACCACAAGCGCCGTTTGACGCTCTCGCAGCCCCAGCCAGCCGCCAAGACTGCGAGTTTGACTCGACTTGGCCGCCTTAACCCCCTATAGTACGCGCCCTTTTCCCTGCCCATTTTTTGAGCTTTAAGCCCTCCAGGTGTACCCGTGATTACCGCTGCAAACATCACCATGCAATTTGGTGCAAAGCCCCTTTTTGAAAACATCTCCGTCAAGTTTGGCGACGGTAACCGCTACGGCCTGATCGGCGCCAACGGCTGCGGTAAATCCACCTTTATGAAGATCCTCGACGGCAGCCTGACGCCCACGGCCGGCAACGTCTCGGTCGCGCCGAACCACCGCATCGGCAAGTTGCACCAGGACCAATTCGCCTTCGAGCATTACAGCGTCATCGACACCGTTATCATGGGCCACAGGGAGTTGTGGGAGGTCAAGCAGGAGCGCGACCGTCTCTACAGCCTCGCGGAGATGACCGAGGAAGACGGCATGAAAGTAGCGGAGCTGGAAGTGATGTTCGCCGAAATGGACGGCTACAGCGCAGAGAGCCGCGCGGGCGATTTGCTGCTGGGTGCCGGCATCCCCCAGGAATTGCTGTTCGGCCCCATGAGCGAAGTCGCACCCGGTTTAAAGCTGCGAGTTCTGCTGGCCCAGGCACTGTTTGCCGACCCGGATATTCTGTTGCTGGATGAACCGACCAACAACTTGGATATTCACACCATCCGCTGGCTGGAAGAGCTGCTCAACGAGCGCGACAGCACCATGGTGATCATTTCCCACGACCGGCATTTTCTCAACGCCGTGTGCACCCATATGGCCGATATCGATTACGGCGAGCTGCGCGTGTATCCGGGTAATTACGACGACTTTATGTTGGCCTCCACCCAGGCGCGCGAGCGGCTGCTGTCGGAAAATGCCAAGAAAAAAGCGGAGATTGCCGACCTGCAACAATTTGTCAGCCGCTTTTCCGCCAACGCATCCAAAGCCAAACAGGCCACCTCTCGCGCCAAGCGCATCGAAAAAATCCAGTTGGAGGAAGTCAAAGCTTCCAGCCGCGTCAGCCCTTATATCCGCTTCAAGCAGGAAAAAAAGCTGCACCGTCAGGCGCTGGTGTTGGAGAATCTCGGCCACGGTTTTGATGGCGAGCCACTTTTTAAAGGTGGCAACCTGATTTTGGAAGCTGGTAGCCGCCTGGCGATTATCGGTGAAAATGGCGCGGGCAAAACCACCTTGCTGCGCTGTTTGGTCAATGAGCTGGCCGCCAAAAACGGCAAAATCCAATGGGCGGAAAGCGCCAGCATCGGCTATTTCCCACAGGATAGCAGCGCGGATTTCGCCAACGATTTAAATTTATTCGAATGGATGAGCCAGTGGCGCAAACCCCGCCACGACGACCAGATCGTGCGCGCCACCCTGGGCCGATTATTATTTTCGGCCGACGATTTCAATAAAAAAGCCGCCAGTTGTTCCGGCGGTGAAAAACACCGTTTGCTGTTCGGCAAATTAATGCTCGCAGACGACAATGTACTGATTATGGACGAACCCACCAACCATCTGGATGTGGAAGCGATCGAGGCACTTAATATTGCTCTCGAACACTATGAAGGGACCTTGATTTTCGTCAGCCACGACCGCGAATTCGTCTCCTCCCTGGCCACCCGCGTCATTGAAATCAAAGATAAAAAACTCTTTGATTTTCAGGGCACCTATGATGAGTACTTGGCCAGCTTAGATACCGCAAAACGCGCTCCGGCCTGGGCATAAAATATCTCACTGAATTCAGCGGCAAAATGAATGCCGCTGAAATCTTCCTTTCTTTTGCCTCACACTCCCCACCCGCTAAACGCAGAGAGCGCTCTCGGCGCGCATCCCGTGCATTTAGTTTGCCCGTTATGAAACCAGCCCCGTTGGGCTGCCTCTTGCTGAAGCCATGCCGTTCACCTACTCTCTATAGATAGATCCGCTGATCCAGCCTGACGGAGCCCCTCATGCAAGTGCTTTTCCCCGATATAAGACCCAACGCAGAGTACCACCTCAAGGTCGATGAGCTACATACAATCTTTGTAGAAGAAAGCGGGAGCCCGGGAGGTATTCCGGTGCTTTTTGTCCACGGAGGCCCGGGTGCAGGCTGCAGCAAGTATGATCGCCGCTTCTTTGATCCGGAGCAGTACCGCATTATCCTATTTGACCAGCGCGGCGCGGGGCGCTCTACGCCACACGCCGAACTCGAAGCCAATACCACGGCCGACTTGGTCAAGGATATGGAAGCCATTCGCGCGCATTTGGGCATTGAAAAATGGGTGCTGTTTGGCGGCTCCTGGGGTTCAACCCTGTCATTGGTGTACGCCGAAACTCACCCGGACAAAGTGCTGGGCATGATATTGCGAGGGATTTTTCTCTGTCGCCCCCAAGATTTGCAATGGTTCTATCAGTCGGGTGCCGACCGGATTTTCCCGGATTATTGGAAAGATTATTGCGCCGCCATTCCCGTCGAAGAGCATGGCGATTTTATCCAGGCCTACTACAAGCGACTGACCAGCGCCAACGACCTCGCGAGAATGGGCGCGGCAAAAGCTTGGTCTATGTGGGAAGCCCGCTGCGCCACTTTGCGCCCCAACCCCGATGTTGTGCACCTTTTCTCCGACCCTCATATGGCGCTATCGCTTGCACGAATAGAGGCCCATTACTTTATTAACAATGCTTTTATAGAGCCGGATCAGATTATTAAGCATGCAGATCGGCTGGCGGACATTCCGGGCTTTATCATCCACGGCCGTTACGACATGGTGTGCACCTTAGATAACGCGACGGCCTTGCACGAAGCCTGGCCGGGGTCAGAGCTGCACATTATTCGCGACGCAGGCCACTCTTCACACGAACCCAGCATTGTCGATGCTCTAGTGAAAGCCACCAATGCGATGGTGAGAATGCTAGGTAAGGAAGGGGATTTGCACGGATAGGTGGATGCACAGGTTTGAGCATAGGCTGATCTCAGACCTTAAGGTTCGCTGCTGGGCGGACCACCTCAAATAAAACTCAATAAAAATCAATAACTTAAATCTATAGCCGCAAACTTGACCTTGCACCCTCTCTTTCACTGCATTACTGTACATATATACAGTAATGCAGTGAAAGCCATGCTCTACGCCCACCTCCACACCACCTCTAACTTCACCTTTCTGACGGGCGCTTCGCATCCACAGGAGTTGGTGCTGCGTGCTCTAGAGCTGGGTTACGAGGCGCTGGCCATCACCGATGAATGCTCTCTGGCCGGCATCGTCAAAGCCTATAGCGCCGTCAAACATCTGCCGGAGGCGCAGCGCAACACATTCAAACTCTTGATCGGCAGCCGCTTTCGCCTCTCCAACGGCCTACATCTCATCGCCATTGCCCCCGATCGCAAAGCCTACGCGGAGCTCTCCGGGTTTATCACCCTGGCGCGCCGCCGGGCTGAGAAGGGCTCCTATGAAGCCCATATGGAGGATCTGCGCTTTCGCCTGCAATCCTGTTTGGTTATTTGGCTGGCGGAGCAGGATTTTACCGGGGCTTATGGCAACGCCCATTTGCTCAAACGCGCCTTTAAAGAGCGCTTATGGATCGGTATTGATCATCAATTAATAGGCGGTGAGCAGCACAATTTTATTTCCTGGCACAAGCTCGGGCAGGCGCTGGATATCCCGCTCACGGCCTGCGGCGAGGCGTTGATGCATGTGCGCTCACGCAAGCCTTTGCAGGATGTGCTCATCGGCATCCGCGAAAATAGTCCCATCAGCGAACTCGGCACGCGCCTGCGCAGCAATGCGGAAGCCTATTTAAAACCTCTGGCGGATTTACAGCGACTGTATCCAACCGCACTGCTGCAACAAACCCACAGAATTGCCACGCGCTGCAAAAATTTTATGAACGAGCTGCGCTATCAATATCCGAGCGAATTAGTACCTGCGGGTTTTACCTCCATAGGTTATTTGCGCCACCTGGTGGAACAGGGAAAACACCATCGCTATCCCCAAGGCTCGCCGGAATCCCTCGACCAACTGCTGCAAAAGGAACTGCAACTGATCGAAGAAGAAAAATACGAATACTTTTTCCTTACGGTTTACGACATTGTTCAATTTGCCCGCCGCAATAATATTCTTTGCCAGGGGCGCGGCTCCGCTGCCAATTCTGCCGTGTGCTATTGCCTGGGCATTACTGAAATTCGCCCGGGCCTGATCAATGTTCTGTTTGAGCGTTTTATTTCGAAAGAGCGCAAAGAACCTCCGGATATTGATGTGGATTTTGAGCATCAAAGGCGCGAAGAGGTCATCCAATATGTTTATGAAAAATACGGCCGCGAGCGCGCCGCCATAGCCGCTACAGTTATCACCTACCGCACTCGCAGTGCGATTCGGGATGTGGGAAAAGCGATCGGCCTCAATAGCAGTCTGATTGATCATCTCGCCAAATCTCACGCCTGGTGGGACAGTAGCAATGATTTGCAGCAGCGTATCAGTGCAACCGGCCTGGATATGCAGAGCAAGCTGCTGCGGCAATTCTTCCATCTGGTCAATGAGATCAAAGGTTTTCCGCGGCATTTATCCCAACATGTGGGTGGCTTTGTGATTGCTCAGGAAAGAGTGAGTGACTTGGTTCCGCTGGAAAACGCCAGCATGCCCGGCAGAACCATTATTCAGTGGGACAAAGAAGATCTGGAAACCATGGAATTATTGAAAGTGGATGTGCTGGCACTGGGCATGCTGACAGCGCTACAGAAGATGCTCAATTATATCAGCCGTTATGACAGCCGCATAAAACACATAGACGATATTCCGCCGGAAGATCCCGCCACCTACGAAATGTTATGCCAAGCGGACAGTGTCGGCGTTTTTCAGGTGGAATCGCGCGCGCAAATGTCGATGCTGCCGCGCCTGCGCCCGCGCAAGTTTTATGATTTGGTGATTGAGATCGCCATCGTCCGCCCCGGCCCAGTACAGGGCGATATGGTGCATCCTTATTTACGCCGCCGCAATGGGCTGGAGAGCATTAGTTATTACAGCGAGGAAATCCGAGGTGTTTTAGAACCCACGCTCGGCATTCCCATTTTTCAAGAACAGGCCATCCGCCTGGCTATGGTGGCCGCCGGTTTTAGCGCGGGTGAAGCGGATGAATTGCGCCGCGCCATGGCGAGCTGGGGCAAAAATGGCAACCTTTTACAATTCGAGCAGCGTTTTATCAGCGGAATGCTGGAGCGCAATTATCCACTCGAATTTGCCCAGCGTCTTTTTGAACAATTAAAAGGTTTTGGTGGTTATGGATTTCCGGAATCACATTCCGCCAGCTTCGCCCTGCTATGCTACGCTTCCTCCTGGTTTAAATGCCATCATCCCGCAGCATTTTATTGCGCACTGTTGAACAGCCAGCCCATGGGTTTTTATTCACCTTCACAATTAGTGCAGGATGCGCATCGCCATAATATCGCCGTGCTGCCAATAGACATCAATGCCAGCGCATATGAACACACCCTGGAAAAAGCGGATGGTCAACTGGGCATTCGCCTCGGATTTTGCCAAATTAAATCTCTGGATGAAAAAAAAGCCAAAGCCATTGCAACCTGGCGCCAGGACAAGCCATTTATATCCCTGGCAGATTTGGCGCGACGGGCCAAACTGACGCAGCAGGATTTGCAGTGCCTGGCATCTGCGGATGCGTTGAAATCTTTGAGCGGCAATCGCCATCAGGCGCGCTGGCAGGCAGCTGCAGTCAAACCCTATTTAGCTTTGCTGAAAGAAGCCGAGATGGAACAGGACGACCTGCTCACACCGGAGCCGACGGTAGCAAAGGATATGCTAGACGATTACGCCACCACCGGCCTATCCCTGCGCCCTCATCCCATGGCGTTGTTGCGCTCGCAATACCCATTCAACCGCTGCAAGAAATACAGTGAACTGGAGTATTTGCGCCATGGAGGATTCGTGCGTGTTGCGGGGCTGGTTACCGGCCGGCAACGCCCTGGCACGGCCAAAAATACAGTTTTTGTCACACTTGAGGATGAAACCGGCAATATCAATGTGGTGGTATGGCAGGCAACCCAGGTGCAATTTCGCCGGGAGCTATTAAATTCGCAATTATTAATGGTGAAGGGAAAATTGGAAATTGGGGCCGAGATCGATAAAGAAACCAACAAGATGTATAAAGTGGTTCATGTAGTCGCAGGACATCTGACCGATTACAGCCATAAATTGACCGCGAACTTTCAGCTTAAATCCAGGGACTTTCATTAAACCGCGTTATTCCGCAAACGTCTAATCTAGTACGTCATCTAACGCTACAAATTCTCACGCCAAACAACGCTTTCGCTATACTGTATAAATAAACAGCTATGATTTTGTGCGATGAACCCTGAGAAACCCAACCCAAACAAACCTATCACCTTGGAGCAATTGCTCCGGCGGAGTGATATATGGCGTGGGCAATCCCAGGGTTTTGCACCACAAGCTGCTCTGGATACCGGTCATGCGGAGCTGAATGCTGGTTTATTGCATAAAGGCTGGCCTCTGGCGAGTCTAGTGGAAATCTGCCAGCCGGCGGCATTAAATGGAGCCAACATGGTGAGCCAAGGCGAATGGTTGTTGCTGGCTCCAGCATTGCGGCAGCTCAAGGAGGGCTACACAGTGCTGCTCAACCCGCCAGCCCTGCCGTTTGCACCCGGCCTGATTCAGGCGGGAATGGATTTGGATCGCCTATTGGTTGTGGCGGCTGAAAATAAAGCCGATTTTCTGGCGAGCTTTACCGAGCTTGCCCGCACGGATATTTGCACCGCACTTATGGCCTGGCAGCCTAAACATAATCTGAGTTACACCGAGCTGCGTAAATGTCAGCTCGCCTGCAGCGAGGGCAAGGGCCTGTACCTGCTGTTTCGCCCATTATCCGTGCAGCAGCAAAGCTCGCCAGCTGCCTTGCGCCTGCGCGCGCAATTGCATTTGCGCTCGCTGGAAATTCAGTTTTTTAAACAAAAAGGTTCTCTGAACCCTGCCAATAACACATCGATTCATCTGCCTTTGCCGGAAGCCTGGTTGCCGATTGCCACTCATGCCAATCTCGGTCAAGAGCAATCACCGCCCTCTTCTACTCACTCCACCAACAATATCAGCGCCATAAAAAGTGCGAAAAGAAAAGTGCCATGAAGAGCCGTTTATGGTTAGCCCTGCGCTTGCCGGATCTTCCACTGGTAAGTTTTCCTGTACATCCTGAGGAGCAGGCCGTTTGTGTATTGGAAAAACAACGGGTGATCTACGCAAATACACCCGCGCTTGACGCGGGTGTGGATATAGGTATGGATGCTACAACGGCACACCTTTTATCCGACTGCATTACTTATCAAAGAGATATTCAGCGGGAACAGGAATATCTGGACCAACTGGCAGCGCATCTCTATGCATTTACACCCTATGTGCATATTCGACGATCAACCATTGTTCCGGATTCAGGACTATTATTGGAAATTTCCCGCTGCTTAAATCTCTTCGGCGGACTTAAAAACCTGCGCGTAAGAATTGCTTCTTCAATGACAGACACACCCACGCTCTATGGTTTGGCTCACACAGAAGAAGGCGCTTGGCTGCTCAGCTATGACAATAGCCCTATATCCGGCGATGAAAATCCAGCAGATTTTATAGCCCGCTTAAACCATATGCCAATTGATAAACTTTTCGAATGGCCGGATGCGGTAGAGACGCTAAAGAGGACCGGCTTTAACACCCTTACAGATATTTCCCGACAAATCGAAACGCAGTCCATAAGCGGCATCAAAAAACGTTTAGGTCATGATTTTGCTGAATTTATCGTTCGTCTTTTTGGTATTGAGAAGAACTTCCAGCAGACCGCCCTGTTTGAAAAGCCAGTTCAAACCTACCAACCCAAAGAGTTCTTCTTTGACACCGTACAATTTGATTATCCCATTACGCAAATCGAGCAATTGCATATCCCACTAGAAAAAATGCTGCAGCAACTCGCCGACTTTCTGCGCAAACGTAAACTGGCCTGCCAGAAAGTGGAATGGCGAATGTTTGATATTTACCAAAACTCGCATCACCTCAGTGTTCACTGCGCCGCTCCACAAAACACCTGGAAGCTATTGTATGACCTTACCCTTATTCAACTTGAAAGCCAGACACTTCCTTTTGCTGTGGATGCAATAGAGCTGACTTGTCATCACCTGCAAAAGTCGCAGGAAGTAAATCAGACTCTGAATTTCAGCGGCAAGCAAAACAAAAACAGGGGCAGCCATGACTTGGCTCTTCTTGAAAGCAAGCTAAAAGCCCGTTTGGGCGAGCAGGCTATTTTCAAGATCAGCTACAAAGATAGCCATATACCTGAGCAAACCTATGCAAAGCTCTCTGCCTTCGCTCACACCAATCAACAACTTCCACCAGCACACTCAAACACCGCCCGTCCCACCTGGCTATTTGAAACGCCCTTTCCTGTAAAACGCCAACAAAACCTATTCTGGCGCGGCGCACTGGAGCTTCTGGCAGGACCAGAGAGAATCGAGAGTCAATGGTGGTCAAACGCAAAAGCGCGGGATTATTACATTGCCCGCAGAGACGATGGGTTGAGAATATGGGTATATCAGGATCTATCGAGTGGCGACTGGTTTGTGCAGGGGGTTTTTGCGGGGTAA
>CAYZVN010000037.1:0-31089 GCA_964482025.1 uncultured Saccharophagus sp.
CAGAACATAGAGTAGTACCAGTGCGGATTGCGTAGCCGCAGCGGGCTAATTTTGACACTTTGTCGTTGCGGCAGAGTATGATGCCACGCACTGGTATTTCGGCCCCGACTTTAATCAAGGTTGCTTATGCTCCGTTATTTTTTCCCTTTTATGTTGGTCGGCTCACTGACAGCGTGCGCTAACTTGACGCAGGTGTTAGATACCGGCACCCAAGTGTCTCAGGCGGTGGGTTACAGCCCGGCGCAGCTCAATGGTGCTATTAAAGAAGCGCTGCAACTGAGTATCACCCGGGCCGCCGATCAACTGTCCGCGTCCGGAGGCTACGAGCAGAATAATCGGTGGCGTATGGCGCTGCCAGAAAGCGTGCAGCCTGTGGCGGATAAGCTGAAACAGCTGGGCTTAGCGGGTCCGTTGAATCAAGTGGAGAGCTTGATGAACCGCGGCGCCGAGCTAGCGGCGGCAGAGGCAAAGGGGGTGTTCTTGGAAGCCTTAAATGCTATGGCAGTACCGGATGCGTTGGGGATTATTCGCGGCGGCAATACCGCAGCCACCGATTTTTTTCGCACCGTAACCGAGGCGCAATTGCGCGAGCGCTATAACAGCATTATGCAAAGTCAGCTGCAACAACTTGGCTTTTACAAGCAATATCAACAGATCTTAACCACCTACAAAGCACTGCCCATGGCCAACAAGCCGGATCTCGACCTGGAGCAATATGCGGTAAATCGGGGGTTGGATGCGCTTTATGGCCAGATCGCCGCAGAGGAACAGAAAATCCGAGCCAATCCGCTGGAGCAGGGTACCGCACTGATCGCGGCCATCTTTGGTCGGTAAGGTTCATGTCCACGGAAGGTGGTTGGGTCGAGGGATTGAAGGATTCAACAATAATAATGCTTGTTTATGTCTCATCTTCCTGTGGAATTTTTCAGTGACGATTGGGAGCGGCGGGGCTTTCTCGCCTATCTCGATCACTGGGTAGCGCACGCCGGCGGGTCGCCGGCTGTTACTTATGCGCAGACGACATTGAGCTACCAGGACCTCGCCAGTCGCACGCGACAGCTGGCAAGTGCCCTGGCGGCGAAAGGTGTTAGTCCTGGCGCCAAGGTCGGCGTCGGTATTTCCCGCTCGGAAAACCTCGTACCTTTGCTGTTGGCAGTGTGGTCACTGCGCGCCGCTTATGTCCCTATAGATCCTGCCTACCCTATATCGCGGCAGGCCTATATTTTGGAAAATGCCGGGGTAGACGTTTTGGTGGTCGACGAGCTGCGTACCGACCTGGCGTTTTCCGGCTCTATGGTGACACTGCGGGATCTTCTCTCGACGGCTGCAGACACCTCACGCCAGCTGGTGGACACCTGCTATGAGCCGGCTGATTTGGCCTACATGATTTATACCTCCGGCTCCACTGGCAATCCTAAGGGTGTGGCCATCACCCAGGCCAATCTCATCAACTTTCTGCTCTCCATGGCGGTCGAGCCCGGCTTAAAGACAGAAGATACGCTGCTGGCGATTACCACCATTTCGTTTGATATCCACATTCTTGAGCTGTTTCTGCCGCTGCTGGTTGGCGCTCATATGGTGGTGGCCTCTAAGCAGGAAGCGGTGACGCCCGAAGCGCTGCAACAACTGGTGGACCAACACGCAGTGGCGGTGCTGCAGGCCACCCCGGCCACCTGGCGAATGGTGCTAGGCAAAGGCTGGCGCCCGCGTCGCGCGCTGAAAATTTTGGTTGGTGGCGAAGCTCTGCCCCAGGATTTGCGGCCGCTGATGCACGAGGTGTCCAGCGAGCTGTGGAATATGTATGGGCCGACAGAAACCACCGTTTGGTCAACCTGCCAGCGGATCCGTCCCGAGGACACCAAAATCTATGTCGGCAAGCCGATTCGCAAAACCACGGTTCACGTGGTGGATGAAAAACTCAATCCCGTGGCCGATGGCACCCCGGGTGAGCTTTTAATCGGCGGTGCGGGTGTGGCGGAAGGTTACTACCGCAATCCCGAACTTACGGCGGAAAAATTTATTGTCAATCCACAACTGGAGGAGGGGCGCGTCTACCGCACGGGTGACGCCGTTATTCGGCACCCCGACGGGGTTCTGGAATACGTCAATCGCATCGATAACCAAATAAAAATCCGCGGCTTTCGCATTGAGCCTTCGGAAATTGAGCATGTGCTGGGGCAGCACCCCAAGGTCAAGCAAGCGGCCGTTGTGGCCCCGGAGTTTGCGGCCGGTGACCGGCGCATGCTGGCGTTTTATTTAGGCGAAGAAGTCTCCACATCAGAGCTGCACGGCTTTTGTACGCGAAATCTACCGGCGCATATGGTGCCGCATCATTTTATCTGGTTGGCCGAGTTCCCCATGACCGCCAACTACAAGGTAGACCGCAAAGCCTTGGCCGCCATGGGCAAAGATTGCGTCAACGAGCAGAAGAAAAAGCCGGACGCCAGCGCGCGCGATGACTTGGACCGCAGTTTGATTGCGGTGTGGGAAAAAGTGCTGGGCATCAGCGGTATCGGTATCGACGACAATTTTTTTGAGCTGGGTGGGCACTCGCTGTTGGCATTGCAGGTGGTTGGTGAAATGCACAAAGCAACCGGCCTCGATTTCTCATCCACGGTGTTTTTTGAGGCGCCGACCTTGCGCGCTTTGCGCGACAGCCTCGGCGACCACGCCAATCGCGCGGCCAGTGTGGTGAAGCTCAACAGCGCCGGCGCTGGTGAACCGGTCTTTTGTTTGTGCGGCGTGCAGATTTATCGCGACTTTGCCCAGCAGTTCGACAATCAACGCCCGGTCTTTGGCGTTTTTGCCGAACAAGAATTTGCCATTATCGAAGCCTCGCAACAATTGCACTATTCGTTTGAGGCGCTGGTACAGGCGTATCTGGATGCGATCAAGCGCCAGGGCAGCCATGAGTCTTTGACGTTGGTGGGCTTGTCGTTCGGCGGTCTGGTGGCGCTTGAGGTTGCGAATGGGCTGATGAAGCAGGGCGTTAGGGTGAGCAACGTCATTCTTCTGGATTCCTATTTATCCACCAGCAGTTATCGTTCTATTCGTAAACTGATCAGCGATTTCCAGCGGCGTTTTCAACGCGAAGGTATGCTCGCTCTGCGCCGCAGTGCGCAGCGGGGGATGCAAAAAATACTCACCAAAATGGGCGGCGCTGTGCCTCTGGCCGATATGCGAGAAGTTCAGAAGGGGCGGGAAAAGGCCTTTGATCGCGCTGCCGTCCAATATGAAGCGTTGCATCACCGTTACGAATTTGACGCGCTCTTAATAAAGGCCACCCGAACCAACTTTGGTTTTGGTTTTAAGGCCAAAAAAGACTACGACCTCAACACCCTTATTCACGGCAATTTGCAGATTCGCGAGGTTGAGGCCGATCACGTCGATATGATGACCGGAAAAGCCGTGGTGGATGTATACAAGGCGATTAGGGAATATGAACAACAACGTACTTGAACTGGATTCTCTACAGCTGGCAGGTGCCGCCGAGGCTAAAATATTTGCCGGCCAGCGGGGGTTTGCGGCGTTATTGCCATTCTGGCAAGAATTGGCAGCGAAGCGAGGCTATCACTTCCTCCATTTCCCTTCGTGGTATAGCGCAGAGCTGCAAGCCTTAGGTGATGCGGCGGAGATCTTTTTTGTCGCACTCTACGAAGATGACCAGCTATTTGCGGTGCTGCCTTTCGAGCGAACTTATCTGCGCAAGGGGCACTTGGCGATGCCGGTGTTGCAGTTGTTTTACCCCAACGAAATGGGGGTGAATGACGTACTGTCCGATCGGCCTCTCGCGCCCTATCGCCGGACAATCCTCGCCCAATTGCGCCGTGAGTTGCCGTTTTTCTTATTTGTCCGCTGGCAGTGCGTACTGGAGAACGGTTGTGCGGTGAGCCTATTGCCTGCGGGACGTGATCTGCGGGTTACCCACGCTTCAAAATTTATCGACTTCAGTCACGGCTTTACGGCATTTTGGGAAAGTTACAGCAACAAATTCCGCAAAGGGCTGCTGAAAAAATTGCGCAAGGCGGAAGAACAAGGTGAGTTGCGCTTGCTCTGCGCGACCACTGCGGACGAATTGTTCACAGCCTTTGAAGATTTCCTCGCCGTCGAGGATTCTGGCTGGAAGGGCGAGCGCGGAACCAGCATTAAGAAACAACCGCGCAAGCTTGCCTACTATAGGCAGTTGCTCAAAGAGTACGGTGACCTCGGTCTCTGTCAGATCAATATCCTCTACTCCAACGACACACCTATAGCGGCCCAATTCGGCGTGCGAGTAGGGCGGCGACTGTTCCTGTTAAAAATTGGCTTTCGCGAAGATTACGCGGCCGTGAGCCCGGGGTATCTGGTCCTCTATAAATTAGTGGAGCAGAGCGCGGCACTCGGTGTGATCGACAGTGTGAGTTTCGTTACCGGCGTGAATTGGATTGATCGCTGGCATCCCAAGCACATTCCGGTGGGCGTTTTTTATCTCAGTAATGGCGCTTGGTATGGCGAGCTTTTCGTAAAAGCCATGGAAAAGGCTATCGCAATCCGCGAGCGCCGCCGCCAGCCGGAAGCGACAGCGGAAAACGCGGAGACCGACGACTAGTCTGCGTGGCCGTATCTATGTCCAAACGAACCCTAATGATTGCCGGCAGCTTTGCCGCGTTACTGGTGCTGGTGACCATCATCCTAATGTGGGTGATGGATGTGCGTTTGCCGTGGAAGCGCCCGCTGGCATCGGCGCAGGCGGAGTCGATTGTTTGGGTCAATAAATGGCGCAAGGCGCCCGCCCGCGTGCAGCATATCGCCTTTCCCAGCGACGCCATGGGCCACAAGGTAGGCGTCAGCATATTGCCTCCCGCACATCGCCAGCCGGCTCCCTTGATCATTTTTCTCCACGGCCGCGGCGGTAACGAAACCACCGATCTGCACAGTTTTATGAAATTGGTGCGCCAAGTGATGGCCGACGAAGGCTTACCCGAGCCGCTGGTGGTATTCCCCAACGGCGGCTTGACCGGCTATCGCGGGGCTATGGTGACCATGTTGGTCGATGAGTTATTGCCGTATTTGGAGCAGCATTACCGAATACTCCCCGAGCGCCGTCATCGCCTGGTTGCCGGTTTTTCCATGGGCGGCGGCGGTGCAGTGCGGCTCGCCCTGCAGTACCCCGAGCAATTCGGCGGCGCCGCGAGCTGGGGCGGGGGTGTTTGGTTCCGGGATGCCAGTTTGTTCGAATCGGTGGCGGCGCGCGGCGAGCAGTTGCGGCAGCTTGATCCGCTGTTTCTTTTAGTGAACGGCAGTGACGACCGGCCCGATGCCTTTGTGCCGCTGACCGACGTATTTCAGCAGGTCGGGGTTGCCCACCAGCGCATCATCCTGGACGGCGTCGGCCACGATATGGGAGTGTATCTGCAAGACTCCCGCGAGATTTTTGCCACCTTCTTGCGCCGTCTGTGGGAGAACCCGCCCTGAGAGCGGCGTTTCAGTAAACTTGATCAAGTCCGTATAATTCACCCCTTTCCACTACACTTAAAGCAAGCTGGCTCAACGGCGGGCCGGTTTATTGACGTTAAAAAACAACAACAGGTCTCACGCATGATATCCCCAGGTACTCTTTACACGGTTTCCGCCCCTTCCGGTGCTGGCAAAACCAGTCTGGTGCAAGCCCTGGTAGAGTCCATGGCCGATATTCAGGTTTCCATTTCGCATACCACGCGCCCGATGCGTCCCGGAGAGCGCGATGGAGTGAATTACCATTTTGTCAGCCAGGAAGCCTTTGCGGCCATGTTGGCGGAGGCCGAATTTCTTGAGCACGCTCAGGTCTTCAATAATTTTTACGGCACTTCCAAAGGCTGGGTGGAGTCCACCTTACAAAAGGGTGTGGATGTGATTCTGGAGATCGACTGGCAAGGTGCCGCGCAGGTGCGTCGTCAGATTCCGGGTGCGGTGAGCGTTTTTATAGTGCCGCCATCGCGGGAAACTCTGCACAGTCGTCTGACCGGTCGCGGTCAGGATTCGGAGCAGGTTATTGCCGCGCGTATGGCGGAAGCAAAAAATGAGCTTTCGCATTATGTGGAAAGCGACTATCTCATCGTCAACCAGGACTTTGATACGGCATTGATGGAGTTTAAGGCGATCGTTCAAGCGCAGCGGTTGCGCCTGGAGCATCAGGCCCGCCGGCATGAAGCGCTATTGCGCAGCCTGTTGTCCTGACTGGCCAATTTGCGTACACTCCCGCGCCCGCCCTGGCTCTTTAGCACCGCGGCAAAAGTTGGTTAAACTAATGCCTCCAGCGGTACATGCACATTTAAAGTGGAATAAAACATGGCAAGAATTACTGTTGAAGATTGTCTCGACCACGTCGACAACCGGTTTGAACTGGTCATGGTAGGCAGCAAGCGTGCCCGCCAATTGGCCATTATGGGCAAGACACCCTATGTGCCGGAAGAAAATGATAAGCCTACTGTGTTGGCGCTGCGTGAAATCGAGGAAGGTTATGTCACGGCGGCCATTCTCGACGAGCCGGACGAGCGTCCACCCGCGCCTCAGAACCATCACCAGGAGTCCCTAGACTCTTCCGGGATGGATTGATTCTATGAGAGGGCCGCTTTGTTAACCATCGACTCGCTTAGTCACAGGCTCTCCTCCTACCTCGAGCCCGAGCAGATCAGCTGCGTTAAACGGGCCTACTACTATGCGGAACAGGCGCACTACGGCCAGTTCCGCCGCAGTGGCGAACCCTACGTCACTCATCCCCTGGCAGTTGCCAATATCCTCGCCTCTATGCACATGGACCACCAGAGTCTGATGGCCGCCATGCTGCACGATGTGATTGAAGATACCGGGATCGGCAAAGACGCGATAGGCGAGCAGTTTGGCGAGGTGGTGGCCGAACTGGTGGATGGCGTCAGCAAGCTCGCCAAAATTGAATACGAATCGCAAGCGGAAAAGCAGGCAAAAAATTTCCAAAAAATGGCCCTGGCTATGGCCAAGGACATCCGCGTCATAGTCGTTAAACTCGCCGACCGCCTGCACAACATGCGCACCTTGGGTGCTATGCCGCCGGATAAAAAGCGCCGCATCGCCAAAGAAACCCTGGAAATCTATGCCCCTATTGCCCATCGCTTGGGCATGAACGACTTGCGGATTGAATTTGAAGATCGCGGCTTCACCGCTATGTATCCACTGCGTGCTGCGCGCTTGCAGGCATCTTTGAAGCAGGTGCGCGGCAATCGCAAAGCCTTAGTAGAAAATATCCAGTCGGCGATTGAGGCACGTTTGACGCGCGAGGACATCAGCGCGTTGGTGATCGGTCGGGAAAAACACCTCTACAGCATCTACAACAAGATGCGCAGCAAGAATAAATCCTTTAACGAGATTATGGACGTTTACGCGTTCCGCATTATTGTGGAGAGCGTCGACACCTGTTACCGCACCCTGGGGGCGATTCACAATCTCTACAAACCCATGGCGGGAGAATTTAAGGATTATATCGCCATCCCCAAAATCAACGGCTATCAGTCGCTGCATACGGTGGTGATCGGCATGCACGGCGTGCCGATTGAAGTGCAGATTCGCACCAAAGAAATGGATGAGTTGGCGTCGCGCGGTGTCGCCGCGCACTGGCTCTACAAGTCGGTGAATTCGGAGGAGTCCACCGATGTTTCGCAAGCGCGCATCGACCGCTGGATTAAACGCATTTTAGAAATTCAGCAACACACCGGAAGTTCGCTGGAGTTTATTGAAAACGTCAAAATCGATCTGTTTCGCGACGAGGTTTATCTGTTTACGCCGAAAGGCGAAATTATTGAATTGCCGGCCGGAGCCTCGCCAGTGGATTTTGCCTATGCGGTGCATACCGCGGTGGGCAATAGTTGCGTCGCCTGCCGAATCAACGATCGGCCGGCACCTCTGTCGCAGGTATTGCAGAGCGGTCAGAAAATTAAAATCATCACCTCGGAATCCTCCCAACCTAACCCCAACTGGCTCAACTTTGTGGTGACGGCCAAAGCGCGCTCGGCGATTCGTCATTACCTCAAGAATCAGCGCCATATGGAATCGGTGGAATTGGGTAAACGGATGCTCAGTCGGGCGATGGCGAACTTGGACTTATTTCTCGACCAAATCAGCCAGGAGCAGATTGCCCTTCTGCTCGCGGTGCATAACGCAAACTCGCTGGAAGAGCTTTACGAGAGCATCGGTATGGGCAAGCGGGTCGCGATTTCGGTGGCCAAGACCTTACGCCCGGAGGCCGAAGATCAGCAATTAAAAGTTGCGCCCATTACCATCGAGTCATCCGACGGCTTGTTAATCAGTTTTGCGCGCTGCTGTCGCCCCATTCCCGGCGATCCCATCGTCGGCCATATCAGCACTGGCAAAGGCCTGGTGGTGCATAGAGACACCTGCAAAAACGTTGCGGATTTACGCAGCAAGCGGGAAAACATCAGCGATGTGAATTGGTCGGTGAAGGTTGAAGGCGAATTCCTCACCGAGCTGCGCGTGGAAGTAGAATCCGAGCGCGGCATCATCGCCACCATTGCCACGCGTATCGCCGACACCCGCACCAGTATCGAAGGGATTCAGGTCAAGGAACGCGACGCGCAGAACAGCGTTATTACCCTCACCATCGCGGTCCGCAACCGGGTGCATTTAGCGGATGTCATGCGCCGGGTGCGCACCATGCGCTCGGTCGTTAAAGTGTCGCGAGCGAAGAACTAACACCTGCCATTTTTCTTACTTCCTACTTGTTGATCTAGGGGCATTTACATGACCAATAAAGCCATTATTTCCACTGAGCAAGCACCTGCGGCTATAGGCACTTATTCCCAGGCCATTAAAGTGAATAACACCGTTTACCTGTCGGGACAGATTCCTCTGGTGCCAGAGACCATGCAGATGGTGGAGGGGGATTTTGCGGCACAGGCGGAGCAGGTGTTTAAAAATCTTCAAGCGGTGTGCCGCGCAGCCGACGGTGATCTGCAGGACATAGTGAAGCTCAATATTTACCTCACCGACCTGAGCCATTTCCCCACCGTTAACGACATCATGGGTCGCTTTATCAAACAGCCTTATCCGGCGCGCGCGGCGATCGGCGTTAAAGAATTGCCGAGGGGAGCCTTGATTGAAGCGGATGGGGTAATGGTGATTTGAGATCTTCTTGATCCGGCAACTGGCGCTACCACCCTCTGACAAGACTAACTCCTAAGATCGATACTTCCCCTTCAGCGCCGCCTCCACTACAGGCGGCACAAACTTGTGCACATTGCCGCCGAGAGAGGCGATTTCGCGCACAAGGGTCGAGGAAATAAAGGAGAGATGTTCGGCGGGGGTGAGGAACAGGCTTTCCATCTCCGGTGCCAAGGCGCGATTCATATTCGCCAGCTGGAATTCATATTCAAAGTCCGAAACCGCTCGCAGGCCGCGCACCACGCCATAGGCGCCTTTTTCCTGGACGAGTTGGGCCAAGAGGCAGTCAAATCCACACACTTCCACATTGTCGAGATGGGTTAACACAGAGCGGCACAGCTCCACCCGCTCGTCGAGGCTAAACAAAGGCTGTTTCTTGGGGCTCGCCGCTACTGCGACTATGACCGTATCGAACAGGCGGCTTGCCCGCTGCACCAAGTCGATGTGGCCGTTCGTGATAGGGTCGAAGGTACCGGGGTAAACCACGCGTTTGCTGATGCCGGAAGACATATCAGACTCCGTTTAGGTAGACGGGAGGGGAGCGACGGACAACGCTTGAGACGCGCATCTTACACGCGGGCACCGCTATTTGTCTCATAGCGGTACAGCCGATAACACACTTGCCCGGCGCGCTTCTCCCGGTGGATCTGCCAGGCCGGCGAGAGGCTCAAGGACAACTCGGGCGGAGCTTCGACATAAATCAGTGCGCCCTCTCGCAACCAGCCGGAATCCAACAGCGTCATCACGGGCTGCCACAGATTGTCGGCGAAGGGCGGGTCGATAAATACCACATCAAAGGGCTCGTCGATGGGCTGCGAGAGAAACGCCACGGCGCTGGTTTGGTGGATGCTCGCCTTTTGCGCTTGCAATTGCTCTGCATTGGCCCGCAGCTGGCGGGTCGCAGCGGGGTTGAGTTCAATCAAGCTGCAGTGAGCCGCACCGCGAGAAAGCGCTTCAAAACCGAGGATACCGGAGCCGGCGAACAGATCCAGGCAGCGACTGTCCGGGAGAATGGGCGCCAGCCAGTTAAACAGCGTCTCGCGGATGCGGTCACCGGTTGGGCGCAGGCCCTCGACAACGGGAAAGCTGAGCGTGCGGCTGCGCCAGCGGCCGCCGATGATGCGCAGTTTGTGATGACCTCTAGCGGCCGGCTTTTTCGGGGGTAAAGGCAAGGTGTTCTCTTATTTCCTGGGGACAAGTGATACGATTACGCCATTTTTATAGGCATGTGAAGGCTTATGTTCTTTTTTAGACGCAATAAAAAGAAAGGGGAGTCGGAGCAACCCGTCTCTCCTGAAACCACGCCAGCCGTAGACAGCGGCGGGCAATCTACCCCAGCGCCGGAGGCAACACAATCGCCCCCGCCGGAGCCTCCCGAGCCGGAGGTGGTGGAATCGCCGCCGGTGGTGGCCGAGCCTGCCCCTGTAGAGCCAGCTCCGGCTCCGGTAGAAGCCGTTGAAGAGGCCAAGAAGCCGGGCTTTTTTGCCCGTATTACCCAAGGTTTAAAGCGCACCAGCACCCAGTTCAGTGAAGGGCTAGGCAATTTGCTGCTGGGCAAAAAAGCCATTGACGATGAGCTGCTGGAGGAAATTGAAACCCAGCTGCTGATCGCCGATGTCGGGGTCGAGGCCACCACCAAACTCGTCGATACGCTCACGGCCAAGGTCGCGCGCAAGCAGCTGGCAGACTCCGAGGCCTTATACGAATCCTTGCAGAGCGAGCTGAGGAATTTGCTGGTGCCGGTGGAGCAGCCCTTGCTCATTGACTCTGCCAATAAACCCTTCGTCATTCTCGTGGTCGGCGTCAACGGCGTCGGCAAAACCACCACGATCGGCAAACTGGCCAAGCGCCTGCAAAATGAAGGCAAATCGGTGCTGCTGGCGGCGGGGGATACGTTCCGTGCCGCTGCGGTGGAGCAGCTGCAGATTTGGGGCGAGCGCAACAAGGTGCCGGTAGTGGCTCAGCACTCGGGTGCGGACAGTGCATCGGTTATCTACGATGCCATCGCCGCCGCCAAATCCCGCGGTATTGATGTGGTGATCGCGGACACTGCAGGGCGTCTGCACAACAAGAGTCACTTGATGGATGAGCTGGCCAAAGTGCGCCGGGTGATGGGCAAGCTCGATAGCGCCGCGCCCCACGAGGTGCTACTGGTTCTCGATGCGGGCACCGGTCAGAATGCGGTAAGCCAGGCGGATACCTTCCGTGAAAGTGCCGGGGTTACCGGCATCGCACTCACCAAGTTAGATGGCACGGCCAAGGGCGGCGTGATTTTCGCCCTGACCGAAAAGCACCAGCTGCCCATTCGCTTTATCGGCGTCGGGGAGGGCGTAGATGACCTCCAGCCGTTTGCCGCCAAACCCTTTGTCGACGCTCTGTTTAGCCGCAGCGATCTGTCCACCACCACATGATCGAATTTCATAACGTCAGCAAGCGGTATCCCAACGGCTACGAGGCGCTGACGCGGGTATCCCTGCAGGTGGATGAAGGTGAGATGGTGTTTTTGACCGGTCACTCGGGCGCGGGTAAGAGCACTCTGATGAAGCTGATCATGCTGATTGAGCGGCCCTCCCTGGGGCATGTGGTGATTGGCGGACGCAACCTCAGCCGGCTGCGTACGGGTCAGATTCCGTTTCACCGCCGCCAGGTAGGGGTGGTTTTCCAAAATCACCAGTTGTTGTTCGATCGAACGGTGTATGACAACGTCGCGCTGCCACTGCAGATCGCCGGCGTGCATCCGCGGGAAATCGGCCGGCGGGTGCGCGCGGCGCTGGATAAGGTGGGGCTGTTGGAGCGCGAGCGCGTCAACCCCATCACCCTGTCCGGCGGCGAGCAACAGCGCGTGGGCATCGCTCGGGCAGTAGTCAATAAGCCGCCGGTGCTGCTGGCGGATGAGCCCACGGGCAACCTGGACCCGGATCTGTCGTCCGACATCATGAAGCTGTTTCGCGAGTTTAATCAGGTGGGGGTGACGGTATTGATCGCCAGCCACGACTGGTCGCTGATTCGCTCCATGGGCGCGCGGGTGCTCACGTTGGAGCAGGGGCAGCTGATTCACGACGGTGTGCTCGTACCCGGTGAGGAGCTGACATGAGTCGCGATCCGGCTGTTCGCGGCGCCCGCCAGTCGCGTACCGGGCTTGCCGATCACTGGCAGGCGTGGCGCCAGCATCACCGAGCGTCGGCCTTGGATAGCTTTGGCCGTTTGGCCGACACGCCCATCCAAACTTTGATGACCGCCCTGGTGGTGGCCATCGCCCTGGCGCTGCCAGCAACCTTGCTGCTGGCTCTTGGCAATGTGCAAAAGCTGGGCGACCGCTGGGATTCGAATCCGAAACTTACGGTGTTTCTGCACCTGGATGCCCGGGAAGTTGCGATTGAGGGATTGCGAGATCGGCTCCAGCAAATGCCGGAGGTGCAGGCGTTAGAGTACATCTCTCCACAGCAAGCCTTGCAGTCGTTTCAGGAGCAGTCCGGCTTCAGCGAGGCCTTGGCGGCGCTGGAAACCAACCCGCTGCCACCCACGGTAGTGGTGACTCCATTGCCGTCAGCGGTGACGCCCGACCAGCTGGAAGCGCTGCGCCAGGTGATCGCCGAGGATCCGCTGGTGGATGAGGTCAGCCTGGATATGGAATGGGTGCGCCGCCTCAACGCCATCATGAACTTGGGCAAACAGTTGGTGTTGGGACTGGCGGTATTGCTGAGCTTGGGTGTGCTGCTGGTGATCGGCAATACCATTCGCCTGGAGATCGAGAGTCGACGTGAAGAGATCGTCGTCATCAAATTAGTGGGCGGCACTAACGGCTTTGTCCGGCGCCCATTCCTCTATACCGGCTTTTGGTATGGGGTGATCGGTGGGTTGCTGGCGTGTTTACTGGTCAGTGTGGGGGTGGCCTCGCTCGGCGGCCCGGTGCGCGCGCTCGCCGCCACTTATCACGAAACCTTTGTGTTGCAGGGGTTGGGCTTTGTTGGCTGTGCGGCGCTGGTGGTCAGCTGCGTTATTCTCGGGCTGTTCGGCGCCTGGCTGGCGGTCGGTCGTCATTTAAGTGCAATAGAGCCGCATTGAGCGGGTTTGCGTGTGGAATTGTCGCAGATCAAGCCGGCGGCGGTAGGGCGCGAACTCCCGCGCTTGTCCTTCGTCTAAGGACTTGAAATACGGTACAAAACCCGTAAATTGCGCCGGTGGTCAGGCTGCTTCACCAGTGCTACACTCCACCGGCTATTCATTAGGAGGATCTTCAATGGGCACCCAATTACAACCTGTCGACATTCTCGCACCCGGTCAGAATCTGACGGCGTATATTCAGGTCGTCAACGGGTTTTCGATCCTCTCTGCTGAAGAGGAAAAGGCTCTCGCGGAGGATCTGTATTACCGCAACAATCTCGATGCGGCCCGCCGCCTGGTTATGGCGCACCTGCGCTTTGTGGTGTATATCGCCAAATCTTACTCCGGCTACGGCCTGGCGCAGGGCGACCTGATTCAGGAGGGTAACGTAGGCCTGATGAAGGCGGTAAAACGCTTTAACCCGGAAAAGGGTGTGCGGCTAATTTCGTTTGCGGTGCATTGGATTAAAGCGGAAATCCATGAATTTATTCTGCGCAACTGGCGCATCGTCAAAATCGCGACGACTAAGGCCCAGCGCAAACTGTTCTTCAATCTGCGCGGCCAGAAGAAACATCTGGGCTGGCTGAGCCTGGCAGAAGCCGAGGCCGTGGCGAAAGATCTCAATGTGGATGTCAAACACGTTCAGGATATGGAAGGGCGCCTTGCCGCCTATGACGCGGGCTTTGATGCGGGCGTCGATGACGATGACGATACCGCCTACCAGGCTCCGGCAAATTACCTGGAAGATCGCCGCTTTGACCCGGCGATGCTGTTGGAAAAAGCCGATTGGGAAGACAACAGTGTCGCCAGCCTTGAAGCCGCGCTGGAAAAACTTGACGATCGCAGCCGCGATATTTTGCAAAAACGTTGGCTGAATGAGGAAAAGGCCACTTTGCATGAATTGGCCGCCGAATATGGTGTTTCCGCCGAGCGCATCCGCCAGCTGGAAAAAAACGCCATGAAAAAAGTACGGGGTATGATCGAGGTTTGACCCGGTCTGCCGCTGATCAACTCAAAGCCGCTGCGTCAGCGGCTTTTTTGTTTTTGCATGAAGGCTTTTTTTCACTCATATTAAAGACGGCGCAAGCGAGTTTACGCGTTTGGTTTGACTCTCCATTCATCACGGAACCTGCTTATGAGCGAAGCCCCCCTGTTGACCGAAGAAACCCACGCACTGTTGCATCGCCTTCTGGATAAAGCGGATTCCGGGCGTATGCGCTGGCAGCTAAAGTGCTCCGCCCGCGAAACACCGGAGCTTTACGATTTCACCGATCAAAACCAAGTCGAGGTCGTCTGGGACGACCTGAAGCAGCTGGCGAAAATTGGCGTGCTGGATCTCAAGCTCAAAGCTCGGCAGCGCCCGGGCTATAACGATTATGACGATGGACTGATTCAGCTCAAGTATGAGGCGGAGGAGCAGGTGCGCCTGTGGCTGGAGCGCCCGGCATTCGACCCGCGACAACATCTGTGGGATAGCGCGCTCGCCCGCCACCTACATGTCTTTGAAGATGGCGGCGAGGCACTGAGTCGCGAGGTCCTGCGGTTTCCGGGACGAACCTATGAGCAGGTCGCGGCGGCGTTCGCCGCCATTCCAGCCGCCCTGCAACAGCAGCCCATGACCTTGCGCCAGCTCTCCGCCCGCTGCTTCTGGGGCGCGTCAAAGTTTCTCGATCGCAAAGAGTTGCTGCTGGTGGCAACGTTTCCCAGTATTGCGGGGCGAATTCTCAATCGGCCCCTGCTGTTGTCGGTGTATTTACCAGCCAATTTTGAAGAAATCCTTTTTGTCGAAAACCAGGACACCTATCTGGGGTTGGTCGCTCTGGCGCCGGCGCGGACGGGCTTGATCTACCTCGCCGGCTTTCGCGGCGCGGCGCTGCGAGTGCGCGAGGCGGGGCAAGCGGTGTTTAGCTACGTCAATACCGTAAGCGCTGAGGAGCGCGAGCGATTTACGGCGTTTTGGTTGGGCGAAAAGCAGATGCCAAGCTTTTTTTGGGGGGATTTGGACTTTGCTGGCATGGCCATATTGGCCACCCTCAAGCAGGTATTTCCTGGGGTGGAAGCGTGGCAGCCCGGCTATGCGCCTATGCTCGATATATTGCAGCAGGGCCGCGGGCACTCCGCAGCAGGCGGCGATAAGGAGAAACAGTATCATCCCGGCAGCACCCAATGCCCCTATGCGGATTATGTGCTGATTCCTGCGATAGAAGAGCAACTCGGGTTTGTCGATCAGGAAGCCGTCAGTGTGTCCTCCATCCTCTGGCAAAAAGGACCCTCATGAGCGTGCCAATCTACGCCGGCATAGATGCCGGCGGTACGGAGTTCAAGTGCATTGTGGCCAGCGGTCCGGACCAAGTGCTCGCCCACAGCAAAATTCCGGTCACCTATCCCGAGGCGACCCTGGATGCCTGCCGCCACTTTTTCCTTAGTGCCCAGGCCGAACACGGGGATTTTGAATCCCTGGGGATTGCGAGTTTTGGTCCGGTGGATCTTCGGCAAAACTCGCCGACCTACGGCTTTATCACCTCCACACCTAAGCCGCACTGGACCGACACCGATCTGGTCGGCTATTTTCGCCGCGCCTTGGGGCGGCCAATCCGCTTTGACACAGACGTCAGCGGCGCCCTCTTAGCGGAGCAGCGCTGGGGCGCAGCGCAGGGTTTACACAGTGCGGTTTATGTCACCGTAGGGACAGGGGTCGGCGCGGGGGTGATGTTAGAGGGCAAGCTGGTACACGGTGCTATGCACGCGGAGGCCGGCCATATGCTGGTACCGCGTCACCCCAGCGATCCGTTTGCCGGAGCCTGTCCTTATCACGGCAGCTGTCTGGAGGGGCTCGCCTCGGGGCCGGCATTACAGCAGCGCTGGCAGCAGAACCCGCAAACCCTGCCAGCGGATCACCCTGCCTGGGAGCTGCAAGCGCACTATCTGGCTGTGTTATGCGTCAATTTGGCATTGGTCTATTCGCCCCAGCGCATAGTGTTAGGCGGTGGCGTTATGGAGCAGGCGGCACTTCTGCCGATGGTGCGGCGTGCCTATCTCGCGAAGATTAACGGCTATCTGGGCGGCCAACAAAGCGAGATAGAATCCTTCATTACCGCGCCGGGATTGGGCAGCATGGCAGGGCCCTTGGGTGCCATAGCTCTGGCCCAGTTGCCCTGATCTATCTCCCATCGGTTCAATCATTATTGCGATCAAAATAATCACATCACATTAGGAGTCTGTTATGAGAAGAAGCGTTTCGGTGGCTGTCCTGGCTGCCTCGGCACTGGTTGGTCAGGCATTGGCTCAGGCGCCGGAAAAGCCCTTTGCTGCGGATGCGGAGCTAGGGCTACTCGCTACCTCCGGCAATACCGATTCGACGGCCTTAAAGGCCAAGCTAAAGCTGAAGCATGATCTGACGCGTTGGCGCAATCAATACGTACTCGAAGCGCTCTACAAGGAAGATCAACTCAAAATGGAGCAGGGTGGGGAGACTTGGAACGAGAGCCAGGTGACCGCAGAAAAATACTTTGCCTCGACTCAGGCAGACTACAAACTCGACAGCCAACACCGCGCTTTATTCATTTTCGGCTCCTATGAGGAAGACAAGTTCTCCGGCTACGATTATCAAGCCTCCATCGCCGTAGGTTATTCCGATCGCTTATTCCAAGGTGCCAGCTCGTTTTTTGACTACAGCGTCGGTCCCGGTATGTCGTATAGCCGTACCGATGAAGTCCGCGCAGCGGACGGTACCTTGCTGGAGGATAATGTTACGGAAGAATCCGCCATGGTGCGGCTGTCGGCCCTCTATCAGTACGATTTCAGCGAGACTGCCAAATTCACTCAGACCTTCAGCAGCGACCTCGCGGTTGAGTCCGGGGCCAATACCAAGACCAAGGCAGAGTCCGCCCTCACCGCCAACCTCAACCAATCGCTGGCGATGAAGGTATCCTTTACCATCACCCACAATACCGAAGTGCCGGAAGATCGAGTCAGTTCAGATCGCCATACGGCTGTTACCCTGGTGTACAGCTTCTGATTGTGTATTTCGTGACCCGCCCGGCGGCGGGTCCGGTTTGATACGGTGGTCCTAGGCTGTACAATTCGACCCCTTGGTTTCTCTTGAGCTTCTGACCCTTATGCGCGACCCCGTCCTGTTTTATGTCATTGTCGGCGGTCTTGTCGGCATCTGGGCGATCGTGTGGGGATGGCGACGCTATCGCTGGTACCGGCTCCGCAAAGCCCCTTTTCCGGACAGTTGGTTGCGACAGGTGCGCAAAGCCCTGCCGTTTTATGACCATATGCCAGGGGACCTGCAGCAACAGCTACAGGCCCATATCAAACAATTCTTGTTCAGCAAGCAATTTATCGGCTGCGCCGGACTGGAAGTCACCGACGACATGCGCATCACCGTCGCCGCTTGCGCGTCGCTCCTATTGCTCAATCGCCCAACCCTGTGCTTCCAGAAAGTACGCTGGATTTATTTATACCCGGCCGAGTTTGTTGTGCGCCATACGGTGCGGGATGCGGCGGGTGTGGTGTCGCGGGAAGACGGGGTACTCGCGGGCGAAGCCTGGAACAACGGCCGGGTCATCCTCTCCTGGGATGATGTCCAAAAAGGGGTTTACGACTTCAACGACGGCCGCAACGTGGTTCTGCATGAATTTGCCCATCAGCTCGATGCCGAATCCGGAAGTATGAACGGTGCGCCCCTGCTGCGCAGCAGGGGTGCCTATGGCAGCTGGGCGACCATTCTTTCCCGCGAGTTCAACTCGCTGCGTGAACATGCGTACTTCGGCGCCGAGGCCGTGCTCGATACCTACGGTGCCACCAATCCGGCCGAGTTTTTCGCAGTGGCCACCGAGAGCTTCTTTGAAGAGCCCGACCAGTTGTCGGACGAGCACCCCGAACTCTTCACCGAGCTGCTCGCTTACTATCAAGTAGATCCGCGGGAGTGGCGGCCCAAGGTAGCACCCAAAAAAGTGAAACCGGCAAAGCAGGTGAACCGCTAGTGGCACAAAAACGATCGGGCCCGCGCTTTATCACCAGCCGCCGTCCGCACCCAGCTAAGGTGCAGGGTGTAGGGCAAACCTTTGAGGCCCAGGTAATCGGTTTGGCCGAAACGGGCAACGCCGTGGTAGAGCACCCGGATGGGCGGCGCGTCTTTGTGCCCGGGGCCTGGCTGGGCGAGCGGGTGCGCGTCAAAGTCAAAATATTAAAAAGCCAATACGCCATCGCCGAGTTGGTTGAGGTGCTAGAAGCGAGCCCGGCACGGATTGATCCGCCATGTGGTTTCCATGGCTTTTCTGCCCGCCAATGCGGCGGCTGCCCTTGGATGTTTGTCGACTACGCGGCGCAACTTCAGGCTAAGCAGGAGCGAGTCGCGCAGGCGATTCAGCGGCTGCTACCGGAACCGCCGATTCGGTCAATCTTGGCGGCGCCGGAACCCTTGGGTTACCGGGTGCGCGCACAATTGAAAACCGATGGTCGCGAGCTGGGCTTTGTCGCCAATGCTCAGCGTCAGCTGGCCGCGGTGGACGATTGTTTGGTGCTGAGTGAGCACAACCGCACAACCTTGCGCGCGCTGCGGCGGCAACTGCCAAAGTGGGCTTGGCAGCCGCAGCGACCACAAGATTGGACGACTCTCGACATCGACGAGTCAGTGTCGGCAGAAGAGGTGAGCGTTAACAAACGGCTGCCGTTTCAGCAAGCCAATCGCGAGCAAAATCGCGCTATGCGCACTTGGTTGCAAGCGCGCTTAGCGGACCTGCCGCACCAGCTGCCCGTACTGGAGCTGTTCGCCGGTTCGGGCAACTTTACCGAGGTCATCGCCGCTGCCGGCTTTACCTCGATTACCGCCGTAGAAGCCGTGCCAGAGGCGGTCGCCGCGCTTACCACCCGGGCATTGCCGGGGGTGACGGCGGTGACCTGCGATTTGTTCGACGAGGCGGCGTTTGCCGAGTTGCTCCAGCGTCAGCGCACGGCGGAGGTTCTGGTCTTGGATCCGCCGCGGGATGGCCTCAAGTGCCGGACTGGCCTTTTCGATCGGCGCAGCCGCCTGCGCGATGTCTTTTATATTTCTTGCGACTTAGCGACTTTTTCCCGTGATTTGCGGGATTTTCTCGCTGCCGGCTATCAACTGGAAGAGCTGCAGCCGGTAGATCTCTTCCCCCAGACGCCCCATGTGGAGCTGCTGGCGCATCTGCGACGGCCCGCACCATGACCTTGATTCCTATAACGACAGATCTGCATGCACAGCTTAAGCGCTCGGCGCGGCGGCGCTCGATTGGCATTAAAGTGCATCGCGGTGAGGTGACAGTGAGCGCGCCGACGAATGTATCTGTGGCGGAGATACGCGCGTTTGTGACGCAGAAAACGCGCTGGATCAACAAACATCTGGAGCTGCAGCGCCAGTCCATTGCTCAGCAATCCGCTTTGATACTCAGCCCCGGCGGCACCCTGCCGTTTCTCGGCGACAGCCTGCAAATAGCAGCCGCTGGTGCAGGTGTGGGGGTAGTGCGCGAGGGTGATCGCTTGCTGATTGGCGGCGAGGTGAAATCTTATAAAACCAATATTGCCCGCTGGCTCGCCGGACAGGCCGAGGCGTATCTACCGGGGCGCATCCAGGCTTGGGCGCCGCTGCTGGGGGTGCAACCGCGCGGTTTCAGCGTGCGTTTCTATAAGAGCCGCTGGGGCAGCTGCAACCGCCGGGGAGAATTGCAATTCAACTGGTTGTTGATGATGGCATCGCCCCAGGTGGTGGATTATGTGGTGGTACACGAGCTGGCGCACCTGCGGCACTTCAACCATTCGCCCGCATTTTGGCAACTGGTGGCCCGTGTTATGCCGGACTACACCCGTCACAAGGACTGGCTCAGGCAGCAGACGTTGCTGACCTGGTAATTTCTTTTCTTTAATGTGTTCTTCATGGAAATCAAACCCCAATTCAAACCCAAATCCATTCGCAGTTTTGTGATTCGCGCCGGCCGTATGACCGACGGTCAGCGCAGTGCCTTCGCCGACTATTGGCCCTCCTATGGCTTGAGCCTGTTCGACGGTCCCCTCGATGCGGAAGCCGCATTTGGCAACTCCAACCCGGTGGCTTTGGAGATCGGCTTCGGCATGGGTGACTCCCTGCTGGCGATGGCGCAGGCGGAGCCCGAGGTGAATTTTGTCGGTATCGAGGTGCACCCGCCGGGAGTGGGGCGCTTGATCAACACGGCGGGCAAGGAAGGCGTGCGCAATCTTAAGGTGTATATGGCGGATGCCAAAGATGTGCTGGAAGATTGCGTACCCGATGCCAGCCTGGCGCGCTTTCAGCTGTATTTTCCCGACCCCTGGCACAAGAAAAAACACCACAAGCGCCGCATAGTGCAACCGGAGTTTATCGCCTTAGCCGCGCGCAAATTGCGCGGGGGCGGTTTGCTGCATATGGCCACCGACTGGCAGAACTATGCCGAACATATGCTCGAAGTGCTCAGCGCCGAGCCGCAGCTTGAAAACACCGCAGCGGACTATGCCGCGCGCCCCGAGTTTCGCCCCAAGACCAAATTTGAAGCGCGGGGTGAGCGTTTGGGACACGGGGTGTGGGATTTGCTGTTCCGTAAAATTTGAACCGGGTCGCGGAACAACGGCAAAATCGCGCGGCGTGGCGAAAGGGCAGGGCTGGACGTCAAACCCCCGGGGGCGTAGTGTAGGTAGCCGCGTTTAAGCACTGACTCACGCACGGCTCCGCAGCGCGGGCACCGGCCAATGCCGGGAATAATCATAATAATGAGGAGTGAAAGTCATGACCCTTGAGATCAAAAGCAATCTACTCACCTACGCCGTTGGCTTCTACGCCCAGGAACCCATCAAGCAGAAATGCCTGGAATTGCAGGATGTTTACGGCGCTAATGTCAACACCATCCTGTGGCTCTGCTGGCTCGACTCCAATCGTCTGCATATACCCCCCGCCGTCCTAGATGAAGCTGTGGTCATTGTGGGCGGCATCAATCAGGAGTTGCTCTCCGGTCTGCGCGAGCTGCGGACGAAGTTGATCGCCAGCAGCAGCTTCACCCGCGTTCAGGAGCAGTTGGTGCGCAAGCACATATTGGCGGCGGAGCTGGCCATCGAAAAAGTTTTGCTCCAGCGTTTGCAGGATTTGACCTCGCGCCAGAATCCGGTGGGACCAGAGGAAGAGTGCTTAAGCTTGTTCGACTACCTCGACCGCTTTGCCATAGAGCGCTCCGGCGAGGTGGCGGCTTATTTCCTCGAAGAGGGTCGCCAGTTCGGTTATAACTTGGAGGCCCAAGAGCAGCAGGAGGCGGCGGCCAGCCACTAAACTGTTCTGACCTTAGGGCAGCGAACGCCTTGGGGCCGGCGCTTCTGTGCGCGGCCCTTTTCCCCTTTCGTTTTGCCGCTCGCCGCCCATCCGGAGGCGAGGTCTATCACATGGTGAGCTTTTATGACCGAACTCTTCGATTTTGATCGTCCCATCGAGCGCGCCGATACGAATTCCCAGAAGTTTGATGGCCGCCAGCAATACTTTGGCCGGCCCGACATCATTCCTATGTGGGTGGCGGATATGGACTTCGCTGTCCCCGCCTGTGTCACCGAAGCGCTGGCTCAGCGCGTTGCGCACCCGGTGTTTGGCTACACCCTCTACCCCGAAAGTCTTTATCAATCGGTGATCGACTGGTTTCAGCGCCGCCACAACTGGACCATCGAGCGCGAATGGCTGTTGATGATGCCCGGAGTGGTACCTTCACTGCACGCCTGTTGCCTAGCGCTGGCGGAAGAAGGCGATGGGGTGATTGTGCAGCCGCCGGTGTACTTTCCGTTTTTCACCACGGTGACGCACACCCACCGGCGCTTGGTGCTAAATCCTTTGCTGGCGGAGGCCGGTGGCTACACCATCAATTTTGCCGAGCTGGAAGCTCAGGCAGCGGAGGCAAAAATTCTCCTGTTGTGCACACCTCACAATCCGGTGGGACGGGTATGGCGCCGGGAGGAGCTGCGGCAGCTGCTGGACATTGCCCAGCGCCACGACCTGATTGTGCTGTCCGACGATATTCACGCCGACATAGTGTTGCCGGGCCACCAGCACACCATGCTGGGCACCTTTACCGAAGAGTTCGGCGATTTTGTCCACACCAACCTGGTCACTGCGGTAGCACCCAGTAAGACCTTCAATATTCCCGGCCTTGGCCTTTCCAGCTTGGTGGTGCCGGATCCACTGAAGCGGCGGAAGATTCTAAAAGCCCTTGAGCTGTTGCACATCAGCAACAACAACCCCTTCAGCATGGTGGCGTTCGAAGCGGCCTACAACGGCGGTGAGGCTTGGTTGGATGCGCTCTTGGGCTACCTCGAGGGCAACCGCAAAACCGCCATGGACTTTATTGCCGAACGCTTGCCACAACTTAGTGTCACCAACCCGGAGGGCACCTACTTGCTATGGCTCGACTGCCGGGCCTTGGGCCTGGATGACGCGGGTCTGCGCAATTTCTTTATCCAGGAGTGCAACTTGGGGTTGAGTCCCGGCATCGTCTTTGGCGAGCCGGGCAGCGGCTTTATGCGCATGAACCTGGGCACGCAATGGGCGGTGGTGGAGCAGGCTCTGATCGCTATAGAAGCCGCTATAGAGCGCCGCTGATCCCGGCGGACGGCAACCACAAGCTGCAGCAAGTGCCGCGTCCCGGCTGGCTGCGGATGCTAAATTCATAGCCGGCTTCCCGACTCAGGGTCTGGACGATATGAATGCCCAGGCCGAAGCCGTCATCAGGGTTGGTGGAGGTCATAAAAGGGCGGTTGAGTTGGCGCTGACGTGCCTCGGAAATCCCCGGCCCCTGGTCCCACAGTTGAATCAAATAACCACCCGTGCGCCGGCGCCCGCTCAGCAGTACTTGGCCGTGCCCGGCGTGGCGCAATGCATTGTGCAGAAGGTTATCGAGAATGCGCCGAACCAAGAGGCGCTGGCAAGTCACTTCCACCCTCGCGCCGCGTACCCGCAAGGTCATATTTTTTGCGGCGAACGCCGGCCTGTGCGGCGCGGCAATTTCCGCCAGTAAGACCGCGCCGCTCAAGGTTTCTTGCAGTTGCCTATAGGTATCGCGGTTGAGGTGCAGGCGGTTGCGCAGCATAGCGTCGGCGTGGCTCAAGGTGTCGGTCAACTGGTGGATAATCGGGTCCTGCGCATCTTGCGTGGCCAATTGCAGGCGCATGGCGGCCAGCAGCTGGAGCAAATCGTGGGCAGCGGTGGCGGACTGCAGAACGGTCGTTTTGGATTGGTGGCGCAATTCTTCCGCAGCCTGCTCACTGGCGGCTAATGCCTGCATATCGCGCTCGCGCTCAATCATCTGCTGGTTCAGCATGCGGCGCACATGGCGCTGTTGCAGCAAGATGGCGGCGGACAGACAGAAGACATCGATAAGCTGGCCGCCGGTGGTGAGGGCGAAAGCGCGGAAGCCGAAGTCGATCCCCAGGCACACCAGCAATAGCAAATAGGCGAGGCAGCAGTGCAGACAGGAACCCAGCAGGAGCAGACCAGAGCCGGGCTCACGCCGACGCAGCGCCTGAAATGCGGCGAATACCGACACCGGTAGTCCAACGACAACCAAGAGAGTGAGCGCCACTTCGGTGGGCCAGAAGGCACTCGTCAAAGCGAGGATTGCGATGGTGAAACTGAGGCTGATCAGGCCTCGGTAGAGCAGCGGATTGTGCTGGCGGAAAGTAAAAATATTGGCGATAAAGAGAAAATAAAAGACATAAATAAACGCCGCCGCCAGGGCGGTGATGTGAATATCGATCGCGGTTTGCCCAGGAAAGAAAAATCGCCAGCCGTAGCCGAAGATCTGCACCATAAACAGCAGCAGGCAGAAGATAAACAGGCTATAAAAACCCAGGGCCGCGTTGGGGCGCAGTAAAAACTGTACGATAAAAAATAACAGCAGAACCAATCCCAAGCCGAGACTGACGCCGTTCAACAGAGTGAAAATGTAACTGCGTTCCAGATAGGTGGCTTCATCGACGACATGCAGAGACAGGGGAAAGTTGGCGAGGCTGCGGTACTGAATAAAGAGCGTGCCGCTATCGCCGGGGGCCAGCTGGAGCGGCAAGCTCACATTGGTGTGACGGGCGTAATGAGAGGCGGTGACACCCTCGCCAGGTTCTAGGGGTACGACTTGATCGGGTTCGCTCAGCCAATACGCGTTTAGAAGCGGAGGGTTGGCAACCCCGGTCGACACTACTATGTGCTTGACGGGGTGGGCGCGCTTAATGGGGTGGGCGATTGGGTTGTGCAGATGGACGCGATACCAATGGGTGTGTACCCGGCCCAGCCAGGGCTTCTCCGCCAGTGGGACAAACCACTGGGGATGACGCTGCAAAGTGTCCAGCGAATAGCGGCCAGTGCGGTCGGCGAAATAATACGCTTCGGGCGGGGCGTCGGCCGCCTTTGTGCCAGCCGACAGCATCAGCAGGACCAATAGAAATACAGCTTGAATGCCAATCGCTGTTTTCAACAAGATACAGTCTCGATGTTATGGTGATAGCCATCCGCGTAGGCGGAAAATGGAGCTGCAGATGAACCTTGTCATAGTGGACGATCACGATATTTTTCGCCAATCCCTCGCTTTGCTGTTAACCCAGAAGGGCGGCCACCAGATCTTGGCTACCTTTGCTTCCGCTGAGCCGCTTTTTGGCTGGGAGGCGATGCCGCCGGAGGCGGTTTTACTGGACTATCACATACCCGAACAAAATACCTGGCAAGTACTGGAGCGGCTACAGCGTCAGTGGCCGGCGGTGCCGGTGGTGTTTCTCACCGGCACCGGGTCGGTTGCGGTATTGCGGCAGATCGTCGCCAGCAGCGCCGCCGGGGTGTTGCACAAGCGCGATAGCGCCGACCGAATTTTGCAATTGCTCGCGCAGATTGAGCAGGGACAAAAAGTGGTATCGCCGGAGATTACTCAGCAGATCGAGGAGGTCGAGTACGACTTTACCTCGCGGGAGTTGGAGGTGCTGAGCTGCTTGTTGCGGGGGCGTACCGCAGAGGAGATCGCCACCAATTTGCATATTTCCCGGCGGACCGTGGAAAAACACAAAGAGAATATGATGCGCAAAGCGGAGCTGCACAACCTGGCCCAACTGATCGAATTGGGCCACCGCTTAGAGCTTCACTAGCGGCGCTTTAGCGCCGCTAGAAAACCCCCAGCAACGCTTTGCTCTTCACCAGCTCGTGCATCTGCGGGCTGATTTGCTTGGAGAGATCAAGCGCCGAAAAGCCCAAGCGATTTTTGCGCGTGACGCTGGCGTTGGCGTTCAGCAAGTGCTTCACCACCTCGGGTGCGTTGGCCGATACCGCGAGCATCAGTGCGGTGTCGCCGCGCTGGTTGCGCAACTCCACCTGTGCCTTGTTCTGTAGCAACCAGGCAGTTAGCAAGGCATCTTTATTGGCGGCCGCCAGCATCAAGGCGGTATTGCCACTGCTGGCTTGGTGATTGATATCGCTGTGCGGCAGCAGCAGGCGCGCGCACTCCAGGCAGCTCCGGTCCACGGCGATCTGAAAGGGTGTGCGCCCGACGCTGTCGGTCTGGCGCGTGGAAACGCCAATCTGCAGCAGCCGGGGGATCAGCTGAGTATTGCCGTCCGCCGCCGCAAACCAAAGTGCATTGCGCTGCTGCTCATCCACCGCCGCTGCGGAACTGGCAAATGGCAGCAGTTTATCCAGCACATTTTTGGCGCGATGTTGAGTGGCCAGCAGTATGTAGCGATCCACTGGCGCTCGGGCGACGGTCAATTGCGCTTTAATGGCAGCGGTGTTGGATGAATCGCCCATCAGCTTTGCCAGCAGTAGATCCGCCATGCTGTAGCGCTCTTCCTCCAGTGCGGTAATCAGTGCGTCGCGGCCACTTTCGTCGACCAGTCCGGCGTTGGCGCCCGCCGCCACGAGTACCTTAACCATATCTTCCTGATCGGTTTGCACGGCAACGTGCAATGCGGTTACGCCGCGATAGGCGACGCGGTTAATGTCGGCCTTGTGTTTAATAAGCGTGGCGACCATCTGCGGTTTGCGATGTTTAATGGCGAGAATCAGCAATGTGGAGCCGTCGTTGAGCACGGTATTGACGGCTGCAGGATCGCTGCGCAGCAGCTGCTCCAACAGCGGTTGGTTGTCGTTGACGACCGCTTTGGCGACCGCCGGGAGCGCGCCATCATCGAGCTGCTGGGCGACGACTTTGACATCCTGAGCTTGGCGGCCCGCGCGCCAGCCATTGCCGTGTCTGGCCCCCAGCTTGCGCAGCGCTGCCGCCGTTTGCTTGGCGCCTTGATATTCGGCCAGGTCTAAGGGCGTCCAGCCCTCTTTGTTGAGGTGGTTAACCTCCACGCCCAGGCGCGTCAATGGGCCGACAAGGTCGTACTGCTTCAGGCGTATGGCGTAGAGCAACAGGTTGTCGCCATTGGCGAACGCCTGGTCTTTATCGCCCCCCGCCTGTAGCAGCTTTTCCACCAACTGGGGATGTTTACGCTCCAGCGCCGCCTGCACCGCCGTGAGGCCGAAATTGTCGCGGTGCCGGACATCGATGCCGTTGCTCAGGAGCCAATCGACCGAGGCGCTATTGCCGGCAGTGGCGGCGTAAAACAGCGCCGTGCGTCCGGCGTTGTCGGTGAGATTGATATTGCTGTGTTGTTGCAGCAGGCGGTTCAGCAGCTCGGTTTGCCCCGCGCGCGCTGCGCCAAACCACTGGGCCTCTATCGAGGTTTCCTGGCTGACCCGCGTCTCTGATGTCCCGCGACTAAGGGCGTTGCGGGCGGGTGTGTAGCCCTGTTCGGCCGAGGCCTGTAGCAGCTGGCGAGCGCGCTCGGGGGCGCGACTTTGCAGCAGCTGGGACAGGGCAAATTGGGCCCCCGAATGATTTTGTGCGGCCGCTTGCTCCAGCCAGTGTGCCGCCTGTTGTTCGTCTTTGGTCACGCCGCGGCCGAGCAAATAGAAATTGCCCAGTTGGAATTGCGCTTCGCTGTTGCCCGCCTCAGCGCTATTGCGATAGAGCTGCGCGGCCTGGCTGAATTGCTGCTGTCGAACCGCCTTTCGGGCCTCGGCCAAATCGTCTGCATAGACTGTATGGGCAAGGCTGGCGCTGAGGATAACGAGGAAGGACCCAGTCAGGCCGATCCAGAACTTACGCGGTGCCAAATGGTGTCTCCACTGGAAGCGTGGCGCTATAGCGGAACCGGGATGGCGCAAGGCCATTTGCCCGAGCCGCCGCAGCGCCACAGGGAATTGTCGGCAAAGTTCTCCGGCGCGCGTACACAAATCATAGTGGCGGCGCACGGGGGTTAAGGCATTTTGGATCCGCTCGCGGTCGCCCAGTTCAGCTGTGCGTAAGCGACGCGCGAACCAGGTCGCACGGGCACGGTGGGCGCGGGTAAAGGGGCGCGCCACGGAGTGTGGCAGAGGTAAGCTGGCAATAATCGCCTTAGCGGGTGTGGAGTCCACAACTGATCTCAACTATTCGGGCGCATCCGCTCATGGTAGCCACGGCGCGGCGCGCTAGTGTAATTCATTCGGTTTAGCATACAAACGCCTGCCTCAAGAATCGCGGACACTGAGATCCACTGCTCATTCTGGCGAGCGATTGTTCTCTATAATCCCAAGCCTTTTTTCATCGTTTTATGAAGATCCCGGTGGGTCATTAGCCCAAAAAGTATAAGCGCCGGGGCGAAAAAGTATAAGAAGCTGCAAGATGTTACCCGCCTGCTGGACAAAACTGTCTATTCTCAACGTAGTTGGCTCTGTAATGGCGGAGGCGGTGACCGACGCCAAGCGAGTGATCTTTGACAGAGTTTAGTTTTATGGTCGGCCTGAAACTAAGCGGTGGTGCGCAAAATAACATACGAAAGTGATTGCCGCTAAACACCTGTTTGACTACATTCTTCCGGCGCGTTTGCACGGGGGAAGCTGCGGCTGAGCCGTAACAGGTCAAGCGCGCAGGACTTTTCGACTATAAGTCGACGAAACTTAAGTAAAATCTGCGCGGACATTCATAGTTGCGTCGGCTCTATGCTGTTAATTTGTACCGAATGGCAGGGCTGCGTCTTTAGTCGCGTCGGTTTAAGCATCGGTTGCCGATGATTACTGTTTATATGTAGTGATGGATACCCTGATGAAACGTACCTCTTGGTTGCTTGCTTTCTGCCTTCTCCTCTGCGGGATCAGTGGGGCCGCCTGGGCGCAGGAAATGTCCATCAAGCAGCGCGCATTGTTGCCGGGGGATGTGATCTCCGGCCACGCGAAATTCGAAGCCCAGTGCGATAAGTGCCACTCGTCCTTCGACAAATCCGCCATGACCAACTTGTGTTTGGACTGCCACGACGACATTCGCGCGGACCGCAACAGTAAAACCGGTTTTCACGGCCAGTCGCCCCAGGCGAGCGTCAAGTCTTGTAACACATGTCATACCGATCACTTGGGCCGCGATGCCGATATCATCGCGATCGCCATCGACGCCTTCAGCCACGAGTGGACTCGCTTCCCGCTGGAGGGCAAACACACCACCCTCGCCTGTACCAGCTGCCACGCAGAAGGTACGAAGTTTCGTGACGCCGAACCGGTGTGCGCCAGCTGTCACCAGGAGGACGACTTCCATAAAGGCGCGCTTGGCACCGAGTGTGGAACCTGCCATACGCCCCACGGTTGGCAGAAGCGTCAAGAGTTTGATCACTCCACCACCGGCTTTAATTTGCACGGCCGCCATACTGAGGTGGCCTGCAGCGGCTGCCACGCCGGCCAGCGCTACCAATTTGAAGAGACGACTTGCGTTAGCTGCCATAAGGCGGCAGATGTGCACGCCGGGAAAAATGGTCAGCAGTGTGACACTTGCCACTCGGTGGAGGGATGGGACAAGCGGATTTTCAATCACAACACCACCGACTTTCCGCTGCGGCATCACCATGCGGAATTACCCTGCCGCGCCTGTCACACCAATGGTGTGGTGGAAAAAAATCTGCCGACGAACTGCCACAGCTGTCACGCCAATAGCGACATTCATTTAGGGCGCAACGGCAAGCAGTGTGAAACCTGCCACACCACGGTTGGCTGGAAACAAACACAATTTGACCACGCCGCCAAGACCGGTTTTCCGTTAACCGGCCATCACCAGACGCTCGCCTGCACCAACTGCCACGCCGGTGCTCTGCAGGATGATTTGCCGCGCGACTGTGCCTCCTGCCACGCCGCCCGTGACATCCACAAGAACCCAGACATGCAGATGTGTGCCACCTGCCATGTCACGGACGATTGGAAGATCATCAATCGCTTCGACCACCACTTCACCAACTTCCCCTTGGTCGGTTTTCACAATGTGGTGCCTTGCCAGAGTTGCCATATCGGCAATCAATTTGCGGGAACCGACACCAATTGTGTGAGCTGCCACAAACAGGATGACCATCACCAAGGCGCGCTCGGTGAAACCTGTCACAGCTGCCACTCTCCCAACGGCTGGAATCTCTGGCAGTTCAATCACGAAGAATTTACCGGCTATGCCCTCCAGGGTTCCCACGAAGGGCTCGCCTGTGATGCCTGTCATGCTCCAGGCACGGATCCCCACAAGACGCCCGCCGTCTGTGGTAAATGTCATGAGCGTCAGGATATTCACAACGGTGGTTTCGGCCTGGACTGCGGTCGCTGCCACAGTCAAAACAAGTTTTTCCAGCTGATATTGCAGGACTAGGCCCATGATGAAAAAAGTGCAGTGGTATTTGCGGGTTCTGGGCCTAGTCGCGCTGATGGCTGGCCTCAGCGGGCTCGTGCAGGCGCAGGGGAAGTCCTTCGATCACTCGGCAACTGGTTTCGATCTGACCGGCGGGCACAATTTTGTCCCGTGTGAGAGTTGTCACGTGGGTGGTCAATTTGCCGGTACGCCGCGAGAGTGCGTCGCCTGTCACAGTATCAATGGTCTAATCAATGCTACGCCTAAACCGGTAGAGCATATTTTTACCAGCGAGCGCTGCGACGCCTGCCACAGCACCGTGGCCTGGCAAGCGGTCCCTATGGTCGATCACCACGAGGTCTTTGGCCGCTGCGAGAACTGTCATAACAATGTTGTTGTGCCGGGCAAACCCGCACACCACATCCCCACGCACAGTGAATGCATCGATTGCCATTCAACCCTCAGTTGGCAGCCGGCGCATTTCAGTCATAGCAACGTGGGAGAAAACTGCGTCTCCTGCCATAACGGCATTAACGCCGTGGGCCAGCACGTGGACCATATTCGCACCACCATGGAATGTGGCAGCTGCCACAGCACCAACGTGTTCTCTCCGGTGAACCAAGTCGATCACCAATCCGTTATCGGTGAGTGCCAGAGCTGTCACGCAGAGGACAAGCCGGTGACGCATATCAATATCAAATCGAATGCACCGTGCAGTGCCTGTCATATCAGTACCCAGGTATGGCCGTCAGTCCCGGTGGTAAACCATGACTGGGTCGAGGGCACCTGTCGCTCTTGCCACGACGGTATAACCGCCACGGGACAATTTGTTGGCCACCGGGAGACCGGTATGTTGGAGTGCAATACCTGCCATTTAGACACCGTCGATTTTTCCAATGTTATTTCGTTCTAGTGGTGATGGGCTGGTCTATGAATAAGCTTTTGATAATAAAAACCTCTGCCCGCACCCTAGGTATCTGTTGCTTAGCCTTGCTGAGTGTATTGGCGCACGCGCAGACGCCTTCCGAGTCCGCGCCCACAGACCCAGATGCATTTTTCTCTCTCTACCGCGACTACGCCAATGCCGGTTACGTTGTCGAGTGGCCGGTGAGCGCCGGTGGCGTTAATGCGGTGCGCAGTCGCCTCGGGCGCT
>CAYZVN010000038.1:0-20742 GCA_964482025.1 uncultured Saccharophagus sp.
CCTAGGACCTCGCAGCCACTTGACCGCGCCATCCGTCAGCGCCACTTACCATACCCGGCATATCAAAAATCCCCTTCTATACTCAAAACTGTTCGGGATCGGTCCGCCCCTATCCCTGCAAACCATTCTGGCTTGCCGCCGCAGTAGAAGGATGAAGATGCCATGGGTACACCCATCGACCAATATTTGAATATTCTCGCCAAGAAAGACGGCTCCGACCTTTACCTCAGCACTGGCGCGCCACCCTGCGCTAAGTTTCAAGGCGTGCTGAGGCCGCTGGCGCAGGAGGCTTACCAAGCGGGTCAGATCGAGCAGATTGCCAATCAGATTATGGATTCCGAGCAGCGTGAGATTTTTGCCAAGGAGCTGGAGATGAATCTCGCCATTTCCATCCCCAGTGTTGGGCGCTTTCGCATCAATATCTTTAAGCAGCGCAATGACGTGGCCATAGTAGCGCGCAACATCAATACTGAGATTCCCAAATTCGAAAACCTGGGCCTGCCCGAAGTGCTGAAAGAGCTGGTGATGCACAAACGCGGGTTGATTCTATTCGTCGGTGGCACAGGCTCGGGTAAATCAACGTCCCTCGCCGCCTTGATCGACCACCGCAACAGCACCACCGGCGGCCATATCATTACCATCGAAGATCCGGTGGAATATGTTCATAAGCATAAGAAGAGCATCATCAACCAACGGGAAGTGGGGGTGGATACCCGCTCTTTTAGAAATGCGCTGAAAAACACCCTGCGACAGGCGCCGGATGTGATTCTTATTGGCGAGATTCGCGACCGCGAAACCATGGAACACGCTCTGGAGTTTGCCGAGACCGGTCACTTGGCTATTTCGACGCTGCACGCCAATAACGCCAACCAGGCACTGGAGCGCATTATTAACCTGTTCCCAGATGAAAAGCGCCCACAGTTGTTGATGGGGCTGTCGCAGAATTTGCGCGGTTTTGTCTCGCAGCGTTTGGTTCCCACGGTGGACGGCAAGCGTTGCGCCGCCGTTGAGGTACTGCTGGGCACCAAAACCATTCAGGAGTTAGTGCTGAAAAATCGTCTGACGGAAATTAAGGAAATTATGGAGAAATCGGAAAACCTGGGGATGCAAACCTTTGACGGCGCGCTGTTTAAGCTATTTATGGCCGGCAAGGTGGGCTATGAGGATGCGATTGCCAATGCGGATTCTCCCAACAACCTGCGCCTGCGCATTAAGCTCGCCCAAGGTGAGGCACCCGCAGTCGCGCAAAGCGATGAAGCCAGCGCAAAAACCAGTTTTGGTGAATTAAGCCTCGTGGTGGATGAGCCACCAGAAGATGAGCAAGACGCGCAACAGCTGTGACCCGCCTGTTTTGACCCGCCGGTTTGACGATGGCCCTATCCAGGGCCATTCTTAAATAAACCTACGCCTTCATTCTGAAACGCTGGCCCGCCAAATCAAAATTGTATAATGGCGGGCCCGAATCTTGCTGCTAATATGCCAGCTGACGTCAGAGCTAGAATGCACCGCCGAAGCGGCAAGTTTTTAACCTACTCTGTGCATATGCAGTACAATGACGCCCATCAGAACCGCAGAGAATATTGCAGCGCGTCGGACAGTTTTACAAAGCATGGTGCAAGGCATCGGCAACAATTGGGTTCCATTGACACTCTAATCGGTAAACGCCTATTCATTTGCAGATAACGAATAAGGAACACTTGAGATTATGGCTATGGAAGATGCAACGCTGATCAAGCGAAGGAATCAAGCTTTTATCCTGCGCGCACTGGCAAGCGGTGAGGAATTTCCTCTCCAAGGCGAGATGCTGGTGGGTCGCGAAATCGAATGCTCCATTACTCTGGATTCGGGACATATCTCCCGCTACCACGCCAAAATCAATGTTTCGCCAAATGGCGTCTATATCGAAGATCTGCAATCGACCAACGGCACTTTCGTTAACGGACAGAGAATTAAAGGCCGCATTCGCTTGAATGTCGGCGATGATGTTGCCTTTGACGATATCGCCTTTCGCCTAGCCTCCAATGCGCCGGGTTTTGCCGCCGATACTGCACTGTCGCCACGACGCCACCGCGAAAGCGAGACGCAAGTCCCCGCTAGAGGAGGCCGGCCATTCACCCCTCCCAAACCAATCCGCCCGTCTCTGGTATCCAGCCGCCCCGATTACACCCCCGACCTGAGCCGGGTGGATGAGCTACTCAACTCGATCAGTCCACTGGAACGCTTAGCCGAGCCCGCGCAACCGCGCCCGGTCGCTAAGGAAGCTCCAAAAACCCCAACGCCCGAGCCAGTCCCTGATACCAATGATGAGATGGATGGAGAACGCACTCAGTTTCTCTCCACCGCGCAGCTCGACCGCTTGGTGGAGCGCGGCCGTTTGGATCAGGATTTGAACGTCGGCAGTGGCCCGCGCCTGATTGTGATGACCGCACCTTTGCGCGGCAAACTGTTTGAGCTCACCGATGCCCCCGATGGCACCAACTGGCAAATCGGACGCGATCCCAATGCAGAGATCTGCATCAACGATAAAACCATTTCCAACGATCATGCGCGTTTAGCGAAAACCGCCGACGGTTATCAGCTCACGGCGACCCATGCGAAGAATGGCATTTTGGTGAACGGCTTTGCCAAAGGTCGCGCATTCCTCAATCACAACGACAAGATCCAAATAGGCCGTACCGAACTGGTATTCAAAACGGATGAGAACCTTGAGTCGGGTTACCCGCGCATCGATAAATCCGCCTTCGACGGCTTGCGCATGCGCCGCTACTCCATCGCAATTACCGTGGTCGCCTTAGTGGTGCTGGTGACGGCTTTATTTGCGACAGCCCGCTAACGGCACACTTGGCTCTGAGTCCTTCCCGTTCTCCACCGGCCACGGACTTGTATCGATCCCTCCTACGAAAACGTGCGCCGGCGCCGCCGGTGCCCGATTTCGCCCGAATTCTTCGGTTTCCTGCCCCTTTCCATCCATTTCTGGGCCTTCTTCAGGGCGTTAAATAGTCTCAACGGACGCGGAGATAGCCAGCGGCCGCTAAACGTCGGCCCAACCTGCGGGCCCCAGATTTGATTCGCGGAGACCTTATATGAAAACTGCCTTTGTTTTTTCCAGCCTTGTTCTCGCCACTGCCATCAGCACCAACAGCTACGCGGCGCGCACACCTAATCAACAAGCCGCTCTGGAAGGCACCACCTTTGCGGGCCTCGCCGTGGCCGGCACTGTGGCAGCCGGCCCTATCGGGTTTATCGTGGGCGCCTTAGGCGGCGCTTTTCTGGCGGACCAAAGCCGCCAAGCCAACAATGCGGAGCTGGCGCTGAGCCAGGCGAGCGAGGAGCGTACACATTTGCACAAGCAACTGAGCGAAAAAGCCGGAGAAGTGGCACAGCTGGAAGCCTTAGCGCTGGAGCGCATCACCTTTCAGGTGTTGTTCGCCACCGGTAATGACACTCTCAATGAGTTGGATCGCCAGCGCATCAAGGCACTCGCCGACCACTTGCACGAGCACCCGGAGCTGGTGGTACGGCTGGACGGTCACGCAGACCCACGCGGCACCGATGAATACAACAATGTGCTCTCCCAGGAGCGGGCAAAAGCAGTTAAGCAGGCGTTAGAAGAGATGGGGATTGCGGCTGAGCGTATTCACTACCAAGGGCACGGCAACCAGTTCTCCAGCGCACCCAAGGGTGACGACGAGGCTTATCAACAGGAGCGCCGCGTGGATATCACACTTGAACAGGCTACCCTTGAACAGCACGCCGCCGAGCACCAATCCACCGTCTACAGCAGCATTTAATCGGCTCACCTCTGTCACCAGACGATTGTCTTTACCTGGCAACACGAGATGGACCTCCGTGTTGCCAGGGTGCTTCCACCTTAAGCCCCCCTTTTCCACCTTCAGCCCCCATCTTCCACCTTCAGCCTTCAGCCCCCTTACCTCCACCTTAAGCACCGGTAACCGTATTAGGTTTGCCGCGTGGCGAGCAAGCGCTGCAACAATTGCTGAAGCTGCTGCTGTTCTTCGGGGCTGAGCCCCGCCATCAGGGGAGCCAGCGCCTGCTTACCTTGACTGTGGATCTGTTTAACCAAGCGGATACCGTCACTCGTTAGAAAAACATCCGTCGCCCTTCCGTCCTGCTCATTGGGAGCCCGCATCACTAGCCCCCGCTTCTCCGCTCGCGCAATCAAACCGGACATGGTCTGCTTCTCCAAGCCGAGGTAGTCGGCAAGTTCGGTCATGCGCGGGCGCCTGTCCCAGAGAATTCCCAAGACGCGGATCATCGAGAGCGATAAATCGTTCTCGGCGGCGAGCTTATTGATTACCGCCATAGTGGCAAAAGATGTGGTCACCAACGCGTCCGCTAAACCTGCGCTGGGAGACGGTGATTGATTCATGATTTTTTCGTTATTCATAGGAGCGCGATCTTGACATGGTTCGTATTGCGCATCAATATTAGATCGCATTACGAACCAATTGCACTCGCCGCAGAGGAACTGCTTATGAAAATCCCCATCCTCGCCTTAGCTCATCAAGTACCTCTGAAAGACCTCGACTCCACCCGAGGTCCTGTTAAAACCCGTCATATCGTTTATTTTCTCGCCGCTTTGCTTGGCCTATCCGCTATAGGCGCTCTCGTTTTGGCCGAGCGAAGTCCTGCCTCGCCTATCCCCCCTACATCTTCCATCCCAGCACTGACGGTGAAACCCACGTTCGCCCGCATTCAGCAGTGGCCACAGGGCTTGCATGCGATGGGCAATATAGTGGCGTGGCAGGAGGTGGTGATTGGTGCCGAGATCGGTGGTCAGCGGTTGGCGCAGTTGTTCGTCGACATAGGCGACTTCGTGCAACAGGGACAGCTATTGGCACAGCTGAGCGCCGGCACACTTGAGGCAGAACTCGATGCGAGCCAAGCGTTGTTGCAGGAGGCGGAAATCAACGCAGCGGAAGCCTTGCGCGCCGCGAACCGCGCCCAGGCTCTGCAAGCCAGCAAGATGTTATCGGCGCAAACCATCGAGCAAGCGCTGACCGCTAACGAAGCGGCGCAAGCACGCTTGGCCGCAGCCCGCGCGCGGGTACAGGCCGACCGTTTGCGTCTGGCTTATACCCAAGTGCGTGCACCTGACGACGGGGTGATCAGTGCCCGCGTTGCCGTCGAGGGCGCGCTTCTGCCCCAAGGCGCAGAAATTATGCGGCTTCAGCGACAAGGCAGATTGGAGTGGCAGGCGGAAATGCCGGGGTCCGAACTCGCGCATGTACGGCCGGGCCAAGCCGTGCGTATCTCGCTGAGTGAGTCTCAATTCGTCGAAGGTCGCGTACGTACCATCGCCCCCCAAGTCGATCCGCAAACACGCACCGGCCTTGTGTATGTTGATTTAGAACCCGCCACCCAAATACGCGCTGGTCAGTTCGCCCGAGGGGAAATTCTGCTGGAGCAGCGCGAGGTACTGACGCTGCCGGAAACGGCCGTGTTGCTGCGCGACGGCTTTAATTATGTATTTCGCATTGAGGATGACCAAGTTTGGCAGCAGAAGGTGGCCCTAGGCGCACGCTACGGGGACCGAGTAGAGATTCGTGAAGGTATGAGCGCCGATTTAGCGGTCGTCGAGTCGGGCGTGGGCTTTCTCACCAACGGTGTAACTGTCCGCGTTGCCGCTTCGGCGCTTTCCCAAACCACCCACTTCTGAGGAGGGCATGATGAGCATTTCCTCCTGGTCCATCCGCAATCCGGTTCCCGTCATTCTGCTTTTCGCGCTCTTGTCGGTGATGGGGCTATTCGCCTTCCGCACCGCCAAAATCCAACACTTCCCCGATGTGGATCTACCGTTGATTACGGTGATGGCGAGCCTACCGGGCTCCGCTCCAGAGCAAATGGAAGCCGAAGTCGCTCGCAAATTAGAAAATGCGATTGCGCCTTTAAAAGGCATTCGGCACCTGTACACAACCGTGCAGGAAGGCGCCGCGCTGGTCGCGGCAGAGTTCCATTTGGAGACGCCACCACAGCAGGCATTGGACGACACTCGCGCTGCGGTAGCACGGGTGCGAGCCGACCTGCCCGCCGCGATGCGCGATCTGATCGTCGACAAGATCGACTTCAAGAACGAGCCTATCCTGACGTATACCCTGGCGTCGCCCCATCTGGATGACGAAGCCCTGTCGCGCTTCGTCGACGAGCGCATTACTCGCCGGCTGCTTGCCGTCCCCGGCGTGGGTGCGGTTACTCGCGTCGGCGGCGTCAATCGCGAAGTGCGCGTGGAGCTGGATCCGCACCGATTACTCGCGTTGCGCCTAAGCGCTGCGGACGTTTCTCGTCTACTCGCGCAGATGCAGCGGGAAATGCCCGGTGGACGCGCCAAACTCGGCGGCCGCGAGCAGACCGTGCGCACGGTCATCACAGCGCCCTCCGCTACCGCTCTGGCCGCTCTGGAAATTCCCTTGGCGGATGGTCATGTGGTGCGCTTGGATCGAGTGGCCACTGTGACCGACACCCTGGCGGAGCGTCGCAGCGGCGCTTTTCTCGACGGCGAGCCGGTGGTCGGCTTTGAGGTGTTGCGCACCACCGGGGCCAGCGATCTGGAGGTCGCCAGTGGTGTGCGTCAGGCGCTCGCGGCCCTCGCAACGGAACAGCCGGGCATCGTGCTGACCGAGGCATTCAATTCGGTCGACCCCGTGAGGGAGAACTTTCGCGGCAGCATGGCGCTGCTGGTTGAAGGAGCCTTGCTCGCGGTGCTGGTGGTTGGGCTTTTTCTGCGCGATTTGCGCGCAACTTTTATTGCCGCTGTCGCCCTGCCCCTGGCCATTATTCCGACCTTTCTCGCGATGCAGTGGCTGGGGTTTACCTTGAACCTCATCACCCTGCTCTCCTTGTCGCTGGTGGTCGGCATTCTGGTGGACGACGCCATAGTCGAAATCGAAAACATTATGCGGCACTTGGCCCAAGGCAAAGAGCCTTTGGCCGCCGCCCGCGACGCGGCGGACGAGATAGGTTTGGCGGTGATTGCCACCACGTTCACCTTAATTGCGGTCTTTCTGCCCACCGCCTTTATGGAGGGAATGGCCGGCAAATTTTTGGTGCAGTTTGGCTGGACAGCCTCCATCGCGGTCTTTTTCTCCTTAGTGGTGGCGCGCATGCTGACACCGCTGATGGCGGCCTACCTCCTGAAAAAACCCGCCCGCCCCCACGGCGATCCCTTTTGGATGCACAGCTATTTAAAAGTCGCGCGCTGGGCCTTTACCAACAAGGGCGCGACTTTGGCAATTCTGGCCGCTTTCGGCTTCGCCAGCTGCATGCCGCTCTTCACCGGGGCCATCAAGGGCGACTTTATGCCGCCGAGCGACTTGAGTCAGACGCGTATCCAGGTGGAGCTCCCGCCCGGCAGCACCTATGAGCAGACCCGTAACCTTGCTGAAGAAGTACGCGCTGCGGTAGCCGGACATCCTCACGTGCTTCGGGTTTACACCGCTATTGGCAGTGGCGACAGCGGTGACAGCATGGTGCGCAGCGCAGGTGAGCCCCATTTGGCCACGCTGACCTTACAGCTCACCCCGCGCAAAGCGCGCCGGGGCGTCAGTCAGCAGGAGATTGAACGCGAGCTGCGCAGCCATCTGCAGGACATAGCCGGTGCTCGCATCAAGGTAGCCGCTAGCGAGGTGTACACCCTGGTAGTTTCCGGGGAGGACAGTGACCTCCTGGCGCAGCATGCCGCCAAAGTAGAACAGGAGCTGCGCAGCCTAACGGGCATAGGCCAGGTAAGCAGCAGCGCCAGTTTGCAGCGTCCCGAGCTGATCGTGCGCCCCGACACAGCGCGGGCCGCCGACCTGGGGGTGACAACCGACGCGATTGCCGAGACGGTGCGGGTAGCGACCCTGGGTGACTACGAGCAGTTTCTGCCAAAACTCAATCTCAGCCAGCGCCAAGTGCCGATTGTGGTGCGTCTACCCGAGCGGGCGGCAGGCGACCTGGAGCTGCTGCGCCAGCTCACCGTGCCCGGCGCTCGCGGCCCAGTACCGCTACGCGATGTGGCGGAAATTGACATGACCAGCGGCCCGGCGCAAATCAGCCGCCTGGACCGCTTGCGCAATGTGAACTTCGAAATTGAACTCAACGGCCAAGCCATGGGGGATGTGCAACAGCGTGCCGCAGCGCTCCCCAGCCTCACGCATTTGCCACCCGGCTTGGTCAAGAATGATATAGGGGAGGCTGAAACGTCCAACGAGCTAGGGCATAGCTTCCTGCTCTCCATGGGCTTGGGCGTGGCCTGTATTTACATTGTTCTGGTATTGCTGTTTCACGCATGGGTGCAACCGGTGACCATTCTCGGCGCGCTGCTGCTTTCCATTCCGGGCGCAATTTTGGCCTTGTTTATCACGGGGACCAATCTCAGCATGCCGGCGATGATCGGCATCGTTATGCTGATGGGCATCGCCACTAAGAACTCCATTCTCTTGGTCGAGTACGCCATAGTGGCACAGCGCCGTCACGGCATGCCCCGGCTGGAGGCCCTACTCGACGCCTGCCACAAGCGGGCCCGCCCCATAGTGATGACCACTTTGGCCATGGGCGCTGGCATGCTGCCAATCGCTTTGGGCTTAGGAGCTGACCCGAGCTTTCGCGCACCTATGGCGATTGTGGTGATCGGCGGCCTGATCACCTCCACACTGCTGAGCCTGCTGGTGATCCCCGTGCTCTACGAACTCGTGGACGATTTGGTGCAACGCCTTACGCCGCCCCAGTGGTTGAAGTGGAAAGCCAGCCACGTGGACAGCAGGTATTAGGAGCGCGAGAACGACTTGTGGACGTAGATATCAAAGCGCGACGACTTTCCTTCCAGGGTGTAACTCGGCTTGACCTCCCCTATGGCCGGGGCGTGGCGCGGGCGTTTTACCACCACCCGGTGACTCGCCCGCGGCAGCGCCGCCGCCAGCAGCGCCTCGTCATCCAAATCTTGGCCGATCACCTGATGGAACGCCTGCATTTCTTTTTTGACGGCGGCGGATTTCTGCCGCTCGGGAAACATAGGATCGAGATAAATCACCTCGGCCACCACATCCGTCTGTGCCTGCAAATAGGCGATGCTATCGCCCGGTCGCAACTGCATACGCGCGATTATGTCCGCCAACTCCTCGTCGGCTTCCGCCGTGAACACCCGCGCGCGCGTCAAACCGTCCTGTAACAGCGCATAGGCGACCGGCGAACGCTCCATCATGATCAGCTCGCAACCGAGACACGCGAGCACAAAGGCATCTCCGCCCAGACCAGCAGTGGCATCAAACACTCGCGGCTTAACCCCCGCTGCCAAACCCACGGCTTTGGCGATCATTTGGCCTTTACCGCCGCCATATAAACGCCGGTGCGACGCCCCTCCCGCACAAAAATCCACCTCAATACGGCCGTGCTTTTTTTGATCGGCCGCCTCCAGATAAACCCCCGCAGCGGTGAAATGCAGATGGTAACGCGCCTCGGAGGTGGTTTGATTCAGCGCTACCTGCAGATGTGCGGCACAGTTTTCGGCGGCTGGCTGCACGGCGGGATCACCACAAAAAACAGCGATGAGACGACTCATTTATCCAATCCAACTCCATAAAAATAGGGACTCCGGCCTTTTACCATAGGCACCGCCCGTTTGCGCGGCATTTTTTACGATGAGGAAGTTGTCACTAGTGCTTGATTGTTGGCGCTTTAACACTCAATGCACCCCACAGGGGCTTTTGAGCTTGCTGCCATAAGGAACTACGCTTAAGGAGTCACTCACTTTTGAGTTTGCTCTTATGGAGCCCGATGCTTTATCGACGCGCACCCCCGGCCCGCTGGTCGTAGCTGTCTATACGCCCTACCTGCAGGGGTTTTACATTGGCGAACTGGTTAATCAAATCCGCCAGCTGTGCTTTATCAAAGGTTACCGTTTAGTAGTGATTCGCACTGGCGGCTATGGAAAGTTTCAGTGCGCGTTGCAATTAGAGCAGATCGACTGTGCGATCTTTATTCGCAATTCGGTATCCACAGAATTTGCCGAAACCTTGCTCAGCAGCGGCAAACCCTGCGTCGCCATCGCCTACGATTATTTTCCGCTCAATATCCCGGTGGTGTCTTCCGATGACCAGTTCGGCATAAGCTTAGCGATGGACCACCTATTGAAGGAGGGGCATAAAAAAATTGCCTTTATCGGCGACCTCGGCCTCTACGACCTGCGCAAGCGCTACGAATACTATTGCGAAGCCCACGACCAGTATCAGCTGCCTCTCAACGACCACTACTTGTTCAGTGTCAAGGACGCGCAATTTAATGGTGGCCACCAGGCCGCCCAGCAATTCATCGACAATCGCTGCGACGCAACGGGCATTATTTTTGGTGCAGGCTTAACCGGCATTGGCTTTCTTCAGCACCTCCAGCGCGCCCGACCGGAACTTTGTGAGCGCCTCCAAGGGGTGTGTTTTGATGCAATGTCACTGATCCCCGTCTTCACCCCTGAGCTGGCCAGCGTCGATCAAAATCTTAATTTAATCGCGTACCGTGCAATCAATGCGCTGGAAACACAACAGCTCGGACAGGAGACCGCTCACCTTATTCAAGTAGAGCCTAAACTGACCTACCTAGATCAAGATAAGGATGCGGATTTCCGCTTTCTCGCCACCTGTGTGGATCTGCCGGAACTGCGTAATGCAAATTATCTGAAGGCACTGCTGGCGAATATGCATGAGTGGCCGCGGGAAGTTGTCGGCTCCAATTTGGAGCAAATGATGAGTATTGCCCCGCTTTTTGCGCGCTTTATGGGAATGGTTTTTTTGTCGCGCCGCTTTGTCGATCACAACCAAGACGCCTGGATTAAGCAAACCAAAGCGTTTCTTACAGAAGGCGCGGTTAAAACCGACTTGTCCGACAGCACGAGCCTGTGTCGTGAAGAAAAATTCCCGCCCGCCTCCGTGCGCCAATTGCTGCACCCCAAATACGATTTTATTCTCCATATTCCGATCCATCTGAAAGCAAAAACCTGGGGCTTTTTGACCACCTATGGGGCCACTGCAGCATCGACACCCGCCTCCAGCTTTTTTGGCTTTGGCGGCTATATGGAAACCATAGTGCGGCTGTTTGAGCAGGATCTGGAAATTCGCGCACTGCGCAAAAAGGTCTCCAGCGGTGCGGTGGATGACAGCCGTGAGCAAATTGCCGCCGACCGACAGGCGGTGATCACCTTGAATTTTGACGACGGACATACAGTGTGGTCGGAAAACGCGTTGCGCAAGCTGGGCTTCCAGTCAGCGATGGAATTCAATATTTACAGCCATATGGAAATTACCGACCGTATTCACAAAGACGATCTGCCGCGCATTCGCCACGGCGTCTCGCAGAGCCGAAGCGACAAGAGCAAATTTTACGCGCAGCTGCGCTATAAGCTCAAAACCGGCCAATTTATCGAGGCTATTTTAGAGGGTGAGCCGCTGCTCGATGCCGAGCAAAAAGTAACAGGAATGGTCTTTTATCTGGAGGTCGACCATGCCCTGTAATCGTCTTTTTTCGAGGCGTGACTGACATGTTTGGGCTGGAGTCGCTATCCTTAGATCCCAGCGGATCGGTTGTCGGCATAGTGGCTTTTTTTGTGGTCAACGTGATCATCAATTTGTTTTTGATCAACAAAATCTTCGAAGAACGCCGCCTCAACCGCAAGTTGGCCCGCCAAAAAAAGGATGACGAACGCATCATTCACGAATTTCTTGAGCAACAGCACCGAGAGACACGAACCCACAGTCGCCGACCGAATAAGCAAACCACTCTCGACAAAGACGTGATTTATCTGCGCACGGCTTACCTGAAAATCGAAGACAACGCCATCGCTTACCAAATAGGCACGGAACCTTACTGGTCCTACCTCAACGAGCAGCTGCAAAACGTTGTTAAATCGGCCGTACCACAATTGCTGCATAAAGATCCAGAAGTCAAAGAACTGCAAAATAAAGTCACGCTTTTAAAAGACAAAATTCGACTGATACCGGACAAAGACGGAGACGCGAAGGTGAAGGCGAAAAAGGAGCGGATTATCGCCATGCTGGATAGTTTTTCTCACCAGCATGTACACGCCGCCGGGGATCGCAAACGGTTGAAGCAGCAGGTCAAAAAAATTGAAGATTTAGTGGCGCTCTTCGAAAACCCTGAATTGCGCCGCCAATACACCCAAGAACGGCGCCAGAAAGCCTACTTAAAAAGCAGTCAAAAACACCTGAATAAACTCCAGGATAACCACTTAATTAATGAGAGTAATATTCGCTCTTTGGAAAACGCCTTGAAAGGTACACCTTCAACTAAGGGAATGGAGGATGAACTGAAGCGGTTTAAGGATGAAAATGGCAAACTGAATTTGCACGTGGATCAGTTAAAAAAGGAGCTGCGTAAGTTTCAAGAGCGGATGGGCAGCCGCGACACCCCGAGCCTATTTATCGAGCAGCGTTCGAAAAAGAAGAAAAAAGAGGACGAGGTGGACATGTTCTCCATCTCTGATGAGATTGTCTCGGCAAATGAAAGAGAAATCGATCGCCTGCGCGGCGTTATCTCCAACCAGCGTCGCTCCATAATAGAAATGGAAGGAAGTCTAGAGAGCCTGCAGCAGATGAGCCATTCGGAAAGCTCGGATCACCATTTTGAGATTGTAAAATTGCAACGCTGCATCCAGGAATCGGAAATGTGCATCAGCATGCTGGAGCAGGAGCTGGACGAACTGAAAAAAGACCTGGACGCCCTGCGCCACAACCGGGAGGAAGCGGGCCTCAGTCTGGCGGAGGTAGGCCAGCTCGGCGATGAGCTCAATACTATTAAAGCGGACTTGGAAAAAGCCCTGGACCAAAACCATCGCGGCGAGGCCATTATCGAGTTCGTGCGGGAAGCGCTAAATGCGTCTTCAGTGGAGGAGATTGCACTGCTGATTTACGAAAACATTACCAGTTTGAATTATCTGCCCAGCCTGATCGTGAAAGCGCCGGAGCGCTATATCGAAGTGGACCAGCAAAACGCGGTCTCGACTCGCGACAAGGTACTGATCAATAGCATGCAGTTCAACGAGATCAACCCCGGTCGCGGCGGCCAGCTGGCGTTTCGCTTTCTCAATATCGCAGGCTTGGTGCGCCCGACGCTGGGCGAAGAGCTCGACAGCGATGATCAAACTCACATAGTGGAAATCATCAAAATTGCCGATCGGATCATCGGTCACGCGGCGGCGATTCAAAAGGTTAAGAGTCACTTCAAGGCGCTGGACAATACCATCAGCACCATCAAACAAACCTCTTACGAGGTCGACAAGATGTTGGAAGAGTCGACCAAGAAAACACGGCGGCTGGTGAGCAGCAATTTTGGCCAGGTGCAGGATATTGCCCGCGCCCGCGGCCTGGGTGCCAGCCATATTGCCTCCTTCAGCGCTATAGAGCAGGAAACCCTGCGCCAGCTGGAAGCGGGAAACACCGTGCGGCTGAAGCTGCGCAAGCAGTTTTTGGCGCTGTTAAACCAATTGGAAAAATAAACCACCACTTGCCTGCAAGGGGTTTAGGGGCAGGTCACATCTGTCGATTTAATTTGCCGCTTGTATTGACTCTTGCCCCCACTGCCTCAAACTTAGCTACATCTAAATTCTGGCGCTCCCTATGATCCGCTCCCGGCAATCCACCGCATTAGCTCCCGAGGCTCGTCTGCTTAGCAGCGTGCTCGCGTTGCTATTTATCGTGTGTGCGGCGGCGTTGCCAAGCGGACTATCCAAACCCACGATAGCGACCGGGGGGTTTTGGTACGGCAATCTTAGTAAAGCGCCACTAATTGATGTCATTGGCTATCCCAGGGATGGTCTGCGCAACGGGCGGTTAACCAACGAAGATACCGATCACCTGGATCCGCCCGGCACCCTGAGTAGCTACCCTTATGCCCTGCCGGCGATCTCTGCGGCGGGCATGGTGGCCGGGGTGATGCCCAGCGTGCGCACTGCCCTCTCTGGCCACCGTCCCCAAGCTCCCCGTGCGCCACCGCTGGCGTAATTCCTCGCTCACCTAATCACCGCAACCGCGATTTGTGCCCCCGGATTCCGGAGTGCCAATCGTCACGCGCCCTGTTATTCCTGAGGATTACCCATGCACTCACTGTTTGCCCGGGCTGTGGTTTACAGCCTATTCATTTTATTGGGGCTGCTCAGCGCCCTGCCCAATGTGTTACCCGACTCGGTTTTGCGGCAACTGCCTTCCTGGTATTCCACCAATACCATCACTCTCGGTCTCGACCTACGCGGCGGCTCACATCTGCTGCTGGAGGTGGATACCGGCAGTTTGGTATTGGAAAAAAACCAGAATCTAGCGGATCAGCTCGTCAGCAAAATGCGGGAAGCTCGCATCTTTCACAGTCGGCCTGAAGTGACGGCCGACCATTTTCAGGTGACGATTACCAATCCGGCGGATATCGTCCGTGTCCGCGAACTCTTGAAGCCGCTACTGGAAAATACCAGTCGCGGCGGCAGAGGCTACAACGTCGATGTCGTCGGCACCTCTCTCCGAGCGGAGCCCACCAAGGAGTTTACTCAGGGACTGCAAAAGGACGCTGTGGAACGCAGCCTGGAAGTCGTGCGCCGACGCCTCAACGAGACCGGCCTTGTCGACCCCACCATCACCCGTCAGGGTAGTGATGGTGTACTGGTGCAATTGCCCGGCGTCGACGACCCCGGCTATATCCGCCAACTCTTAGGTACTACGGCCAAAATGACGTTTCATCTGGTCGCGGATGGTCATTCCAGCGGCCTGAGCAGAATCATTACGCTTCCTGGAGAAAATCCCAACGAGCGCTATCAGCTCGAAGCGCGGGTGGCGCTGGAAGGCCAGCACATCAGCGATGCGCAACTGGGCTTCCACCCCAACACCAATGAGCCGGTGGTGAACTTCAAACTCGACAATGAAGGCGCGCGGCGCTTTGCCGATATCACCACGCGCAATGTCGGCCGGCCGTTTGCGATCGTATTGGACGACAAAGTCATCACCGCGCCGGTGATCCGCAGCCCCATTACCGGCGGCAGCGGTGAAATCAGTGGCAACTTCACCTCCGCCAGTGCCAATGACCTCGCGCTGCTGTTGCGCGCGGGTGCACTGCCAGCGCCACTGAACGTCATTGAAGAACGCACTGTGGGGCCGGATCTGGGCAGCGATTCCATCGCCATGGGCGTCAGCACCGGTATCCTCGGTGCTGCTTTCGTGTTTGTCTTTATGATCGGTATCTACGGGCGCTGGGGACTCATTGCCTGCACCGGGCTCGCCATCAATATAGGCTTGGTCTTTGGTGTTTTGAGCCTGTTTGGCGCAACGCTTACGCTGCCGGGTATTGCCGGTTTTATTCTGAGCATTGGCATGGCAGTGGACGCCAATATTTTGATCAACGAGCGTATCCGCGAGGAGAGTAACGCGGGCCAAAGTGCCTACGGTGCGCTGGACGCCGGCTTTAAGCGCGCCTACAGCACCATACTCGACTCCAATATCACCTCGCTCATCGCCATTAGCTTGCTCTTCCTCTTTGGCAGCGGCCCGGTACGCGGATTTGCTATCACTATGGCAGTGGGTTTGTTGATCTCGCTGTTCACGGCAATATCTGTAACCCGGGTGCTGATGGAATGGCGGGTACGCAAGCTGCGCGATCAACCGCTGCGGATTTCGGGGATCAAGCTACTCGACCGCATCAGTAATCGGCCCATCAACTTTATGCGCGGCCGCTTAGCGGGGCCTTTGGTTTCCATCGTTCTTTCGGTGGCGTCTGTGGTGCTGTTTTTCACACCCGGCATGGAGTACGGCATTGATTTCAGTGGTGGCAGCGTGGTGGAGGTACGAGCGCCGCAAACCTCTGTCGAACAACTGCGCGAAGGCTTGCATCGACAGGACTTCAGCCACGCCGCCATCCAGGAGTTTGGTGAGCGGGGCAGTTACCTGATCCGTCTGCCCAGCCAGAGCGCCGAACAAGTCGCCAGTGGCGCCCCGGTGGAGGCTCTAAAGGCGGCCGTGCAGTCTGTTGCGGCGGACGCCGAGTTTCCTCGGGTTGAAATGGTCGGCCCTAAGGTCAGCGGAAATTTCAGCGACGCGACCATCATCGCCATACTGCTGGCGGGCGCCGGTATGTTGCTGTATTTATGGATTCGCTTTGAGTCGCATTTCGCCATAGGGGCGACCATTACTCTGGCGCTCGATCTCACCAAAACCATCGGCTTTTTTGTCCTCGCCGGCGTGGAGTTCAACCTCACGGCAGTGGCCGCGCTGCTGGCGCTGATCGGCTACTCCGTCAATGACAAGGTTGTGGTGTTTGACCGAATGCGCGAATACCTCCGCCAAACTCCCGATACACCTCTGACGGAGCTGCTGAATCGGAGCATCACTTCGACCCTCACGCGCACGGTGTTCACCTCGGTAACCACTTTCCTCGCCATCTTGCCCATGGCGATCGCTGGCGGAGACGCTGTCGCCAGCTTCGCACTGCCCATGTTGTTCGGCATAGTCGTGGGCACCAGCTCATCCATTTTTATCGCCGCCCCCATCGTTCTGTGGCTCGGCGAACGGCGCCTGCGCCAGGGCCTGACACAATTGCGTCCGGATACCGAGCAACTTCGCCAAGAGCTTGAACAAATGCCGTAATATTCGCAGTCCGCTCTCACTCCACCCGCACTCGCGGGTGGCTTTCACAATCGCAACAATTGGAGGACGCGTGTTTGACTGGCTGGCAAGTCCCGAAGCCTGGGTGGCACTGGCTACCCTGACGGCACTGGAAATTGTTCTGGGCATCGACAACATTATTTTTATTTCGATTCTGGTAGGCCGGCTACCGCCCAAGCAGCGCGATTTTGCCCGCCGAGTCGGTCTTGCGCTGGCCATGATTACCCGCCTGGCCCTGCTGTTTTCACTGGCGTGGATTATGGGATTAACAGAGCCGCTCTTCAGCGTCCTGGGCGAAGCGATTTCCGGTCGCGACATTATCCTGATCGGTGGTGGCCTGTTCCTCCTAGCCAAAGCCACCCACGAAATTCACAACAGTTTAGAAGGGGTGGAAGAGCAGGAGCGCGGTGTGGCAGTCGCACCCAACTTGATGATGATTCTGGTGCAGATCGCCATTTTAGACATCGTCTTTTCCCTGGACTCGGTTATTACCGCAGTGGGTCTTGCCGACCATGTCTCGGTCATGGCCATCGCCATTATTATTGCCGTAGGCGTCATGCTGTTTGCCGCTAAATCCATCGGCGATTTTGTCGATGCACACCCCACGATTAAGATTCTCGCCCTGTCGTTTCTCGTTGTAGTGGGCCTCACCTTGATGGTCGAGGGCTTCGATGTGCACGTGCCGAAAGGCTATATCTACTTCGCCATGGCGTTTTCCCTCGGCGTGGAGATGCTCAACATCCGCATGCGCAAAAAGCGTGAACCCGTCAAGCTCCACAGTGTCAGTCAACGACAGGGACGAGAAAGCTAAATTTGGTGCCACTTTGCGTGGCGTGCGTCTAGCGGGGCGAAGAATCGCCCCCATTCACCCATACTCCGAGCGTTCCCACGGAGACTTGCATGTTGCTCACCCGCCTGTCCGCCACTTTATCAATCGCTCTTTTGATCGGCCTCACCGCCTGCGCCAGCCGCGAGGTTCAAGAGCCGCTACCGCTCATCGAGAAGGCAGCGGTGGCGTCCGTAATCTGCGCCTATCAAGCGACCCCCTTTTCCCCCTCCAGCAACACCACCAAGCAAGCGCGCCTGGAGCTGGAGCATTATGACAATTGCGGGCTGGCCCAGGAGGGGGCCGAGAGTTTGGCCGATGCGGCGATATTTCCCTTTGCAGCCGGCGGCTACTGGATTGGCAATCTCCACGCAGGGCAGCGCCTCAGTTACACCATTACCGTGCCTAAAGCCGGCTTCTACGACTTGACCTTACGAGTGCGACCGCCGTCACCCATCGAGGCGATGGACGGTCTTATTACCCTCGTCGCCAATGGCCGGGATTTGCCGCCTACAAGAATTAATCTAAGCGCTCAAAAAGAGGCGACCTGGGGCGATGTCATTCTGCCTCTCACCTATTTCAATGAAGGCTTGCAGCAGTTGCAGCTCGATATTCTCCAAGGTGACTTAGAGCTGGATTATCTCGAATGGCGCTACGCCGAAACCGACCAAAGCCCAACAGAAGCGGTGGCGAGAATGGGCGTTGGTATTAATCTTGGCAATACGCTGGACGCACCAGAAGAGGGGAAATGGGCGCCGGCGGCGCAACGGCACTTCTTCGAAGACTTTGCCGAAGCCGGTTTTGGCCATGTGCGCATTCCCGTGACCTGGGACCACCATGTCTCCAGCGCCCAGCCCTACATCGTCGACCCCGCGTTTCTCGAGCGAGTTGAGCAAGTGGTGGACTGGGCTCTGGCCCAAGGGGTGTACGTTATCCTTAACGCGCACCACGAAACCTGGCTGAAAGAACACTACGGTGACGCCGAAGCGCGCGCCCGCTTTGCCGCTATCTGGCGGCAAGTGGCGACTCATATGCAGCAAAAGCCGGCGCGCTTGATCTTCGAAATTCTCGACGAGCCCCGAGGCATGAGCGCGGCAGAGGTCGATGAATTAAACAGCAGCATTCTCGCCATTCTGCGAGAGAGCAACCCTACCCGCCTGGTGGTATTTTCCGGTACCGGGGGGTCCTCCATGGACAGCCTGGCCGCCGCCGCAGTCCCGGATGACCCCTACATGATCGGCAGCTTTCACAGTTACGAGCCCTGGTCATTTGCCGGTGAGTGCACCCGTTCATGGGGCTCTGCCGAGGACCATGCCCAGCTCGCGGCAATCTACCAGCGCGCGGCCAATTGGACGAAACAGACCGGAGTTCCCATCATGACAAACGCCTTAGGCGCGGCGCATTACGACTACCGGCAGCCGCAGAATGTCTGCGATCCGCAGGCGCGTCTGAACTACCTCAGCGCTCACGTCGCCCAGGTGCACGCACACGGCATAGCGGCAACCGTTTGGGATGACGATGGCTCGTTTCAGATCTACCACCGCCAGCAGAGAAGTTGGGGAAAGGAAAAGTCAGTGCTGCTCAAGGACCCTTATTGATCAGCGCCTAGGCGGCTTTCGGTCTCCTCGGCCGCGGCATAATCCTCCAGCGCGTGGTCGCGTTGATAGATGATGCATGCGCGCAGGCGTTTGATCCGCTGGGCCACATCCCTATAGCGAAGGCGACGGCGACGCAAAGCGCGCAGCACAGCCAGCGCCTGGGTAAAGTCGCCGCGCAATTCATAAAGCTCGGCGATCCGATAAAGGCGTTCAAGTGTCTCGGGAGTTGCCTGACAGGCGCGCAGATAGCGCCAAGCCTCCGCCAGATGCCCTGCCTCCATCGCCGCATCCGCCAAGGCGTGACAGGCGGAATCGGCCCGCTTGAGTTGACCTTGCCACACGCTGCGCTGCCAGCGCGCGAGCAGCATGATGACCAATCCCGCCACACTGAATAACAGCAACTCGCCCACCGGCAACCACCAGCCAAACAAGGCCTGCCCCGCAATCTGTCCACCGGCCAGTCCCACCACGCCGGTTGCTGCCAGCACCAAACCGCGGCGCAAACTCAATAGCGGCAGCAGAATCAAGAGGCATAGTGCCGCGCTTATCAACACCACCTTCTGTACTAAGGCCCACCAAGCCGGTTCGAACAGAAAAGCGCGGTCGCCGAGGGAGGCGATAACTTGAGCGGATTGCTCCAGAGTCTGACTGCTGTCGCGCCCAAGCAAAATCCAGCCGGACAGTTCGTCCCCTGCGAGCGCTGCACCCAGCGTGATTTGCCGCATGGACGCGCGAATACCAGAGAAGGCCCCATACAAAGGAACGATCTCCGCTGTTACGGAGGTGGGAATGTGTTCCGCACCCAGAACAAAGCCCCGTCCGCGCCGCCAGTGCAGCGCTTGGGGACCGGCGGCGGCTGGGTCATATCCCTGGCTTAGCGCCCAGAATTGCAGCGGGAACATGGGGATCAGCATATCCCCTTCCAGCGACGCCAAGCGCCTTTGTGGGCTGGGCATAGTGTCGATGGGAAAGTACTGTAGAGCGGGTGTCACCACTGGCGCAGGCGAGGGCTTTGGCCATGGCCAAAGCCAGTCCCGCAACACTTGGGGATACTCTTCAAAGCTTTCCTGCACTGGGATACGCCGGTAAAAATGCGAACTTTGATCGCTCAGGCCCAAGACGGATTTAGGCGATGTCAGTGACGCCACCAAGTGGTCGCGACGCGCTAAGAGGGTTTGGGTTTCCGTAAAGAGATGATCGCGCTGCCGGCGGCCCTGATGAATCTCCTGCAGCAGCCCCTCTGCATGAGGTCGCACCAGAACCAGAGGTTGCTCGAGAATAACGCCGACCAAGGCAGTCTCACTGGTATGCGCAAACAGCTGCTCAAGCGTACCGGCGCCGGGCAAATCGACGAGCCAGCGTTGGTATTCAATATCGGGGACATGAACCACCGTGATATGGGTTTGCGGCAGCGGCAGACGGCTTAAGTGCAAGCCGAGACGAAACAAGTGGGTCTGAATGTTCTCGCGCCACTGGAGGACGGAATCCGGTAGCGGCCCACGTACCAGCAACCAAACGGCCGCCAACAGCAGCAAGGTACGCAAACTAAAGAGATGAAATAAGAACCAGGTCAGACGACGCACGCAGTTGGGTCCAGTTGAAATTCGACCGCCACTCTATGATCGTCTGTCATCTATTACAACCGCCAACCCCTGGCGCGCCACCGGGGTGTCAACAGCGG
>CAYZVN010000038.1:20842-30979 GCA_964482025.1 uncultured Saccharophagus sp.
GGCATCAACAGCGGGCATCGCCTTTTACGCGAATGGTCTTGACGCTGGCGTTCTCCAGCGGAAAGCCCTGCAGCATCGCGGTCAACATCTCATCGAAGACCACCGACATAACACCGCAGCGCCCTTGGCTGACCCCAGAGACCTCGTAGACGCGCTCACCGTCTGGCTCGTTGCGCTCGATCATCAGATGCGTGCGGCGAATGAATTCCTGGCGGCGGTCGTTATCGACAATGACTAAGTTAGTGCCAAAGTAGCGCGAGCGTCCCCAGCCGACGCCGGTAGTGACAAAGGGGCTAGAACGATCCGCCTTGGTCGGCTCCACGCCATAATCCAGCAGGGCTCGGTAGTCGGCGGTCTCGGTGGATTTCGCAACTTGGTAACCCAGCGCGGCCAGCGCCGTCTCCACTTGCGTGCGATACCACCCGAACTCGAGAGAGCGGTTCAGTTCCGGATACATGGCTTGCACTACCACCGATCCTCGATTGTGCAGCTCCGCCGGATTGCTGAAGGCGCTCACTTGAGTACTCACAACGCTGCTGCAACCGGCAAGCATCGCTGCCAGCATAAGCAGCCCTATGTACAGACTACCGGAGCGAAACCGTTTCATAATCGCAACACCTGTTACACCCATAAACGCCACCTAATCTTTGCCTTGCAGGGTCTCGACCAACTCGTGGAATTTGACTTTGTTGGATTGATTTAGCTCCATCAAAATTTGATGGGCCTCCAACACCCGAGCTTTTATCGCCGATTCATCCCCCAAATTTTCCGCCAGCGGCTCGGTGCCACTGAACGGCAGACGGGCGTTGGAAACCAACTCGAAAATGTCTTCGAACCCCATGGACACCAGCAGCCGTTGAATACTTGGGCTGGAGGTGACCACCACCGGGTTGTCGTGGCCGAGTTCGCGCGCACCTATGGAAATTTTTGCCATTAAGCCAAGGGTCGTGCTATCGATACCTTCCGCTTCGCGGAGGTCGAAAATTACGGTTTTGAAGTTGTCGGCACCAAACATGGTGGCGATAAACTGATCGAAGGAAATACAAAGGGTGAGACGCACATCACCAACCAGCTGGATGACATAAGTCCCATCGTGTTCCGCTACAAAAATATGGCCGGAACTCATGACCTACCACCATTTACACCTGGGGAATTCGCCCCTTTGCCAACAGAATTTAACGTGAGAACTGCAATATCGTCGGGCATATCTTTAAGCTTATCGAGCCCCAAGCGAGCCCAGAGAGCGCTCACATCCCCTGCCCCATCTTTCATCAAGTCTAGCAGGCACTCTTCTTTGCCGATGAGATCCGGCGGGGGCAATACTTCGAGAATGCCATCGGAAAACACTGTCAAGGAAAACGCATCCGGCAGAGTCGCGTGATAAACCTCCCAGCTAGCGTCCTTGAAAATTCCCACGGGTTTACCTTTGCCTTCCAAAAATTGAGCTTTGCCGTTTGCCACCAACACCGGCAGCGGCAAGTGGCCCCCCAAGACATAGCGCATTTGCCGCGTATGGGTGTCGAGAATGCCGACGAAACAGGTTAAATGACAACCAAACTTGGAGTGCAATAACTCCTGGTTAATCATCGACATCCACTCGGCGGCGTCGATTTGAAATGCCTCTTGCTGATGGAAAATCCGCCGCTCGCGGATGATACGCCGGACCAATTGCTTTAGCCAAACAGTGACAAAAGCAGAGGATGCGCCGTGACCGGAGATGTCGGTGAGGTAAAACGAGAGATAGCGGTTGTTGATAAGGCCGTAATCGATGAAGTCGCCGCTGAGATAAAGGGAAGGGACAATCTTGTGCGCCACGGTAATCTCGCCGTAGCGAACCGGCGTCGGCGGCAGGAGATTGATTTGCACCTGGCGGCCTGCCTGCTGATCGCGCTCCAAAACCCGTACATACTCGCGCAACTCGCGATTGGCTTTTTCCAGCTTGCGCCGGTAGCGCTTGTTCTCGCGCTGAAGGTCCAGCACGGCAAGCGCTTTATTAATGGAATGGGTCAACACTTCCATGTCAACCAACGGCTTGGTCAGATAGTCGGCGGCCCCGAGCCGCAGGGCTTCCGCGACATCCGCCACCATCCCCATGCCGGAGATGACAATGACGGGAATATCCGGATCCACTTCCTTAATCATGCGCAAGAGCGCCAAACCGTCCGGGTCGGGCATGCGCAGATCGGTGAGCACCAGATCGGGCTTATGTTCGCAAAACCACGCTATACCAGCGGAGCCGCTGGCCTCGCCATGTATCCGAAAGCCACTATCTTCAAGATAGGTCACGATACTTTGACGAACCAAAATATCATCATCAATTACCAGCAGCTGGCGGCCCGGCTCGGTCATTCGGCACCCGATTTTTTCGGTTCGGTTATGGACATAGGGCGTGGCGATGGAAATTCGAAAAGCGGCCTCGCAAACGCGAAAGTACACTAACCTGTATATGGGTGCCGCGCAACCCGCCGCGCCAGGCGCGCAGCATCGCTTTCAAGCCGCCCTGGCAGCGCCCACCGGCGCGCAAGGCGCGACACGGTAGTCATCACCAACCCAATAAAGATAAGACAGGTGAATGCTCATGAATCTGGCCAATCGCAGTTATCAGGAAAAGCGCAATTTCATCCGCATGACGATTAACACTCCCGCCGAAGTCCGCCTGGGCCAACAGCATCCGTGGGCGGGCAGATGCTACAACCTCAGCGGTGGCGGGATGCTGATCTCAGTTCCGCAACCGGTATCCTTGGGCGACGAATTGGAGGTGACCATTCGCTCGCACTACGGTCACAGCCCCATATTGAGAGCACTGACCAAAGTTTGCCGGATGCAGACCCTGACGCCGCAGGAGTGTCGCCTGGGGTTGGAAGTTCTCGCTCTCCTCGAGTGAGCCGTCGCACTCACTGCACGGGGCGGAAACCGCGATTAGAAGTCGTCGAAATCGTCGAAGTCTTCTAAGTCACTGCCGAAGTCATCTTCGACCTGACCATCGTGAACGAGATATTCCCGACGCTGTAAATAGACCTCCCGGATAAACACATATTTATCCCCCGAGATCAGCTTTTCGGCATCCAATAACGAAGCGCGGGTATCGACGACATTCACCGCTTTGACGCCGTAACGCACCTTGGTATTGTCGGCATAGCTGAACGGATCCATAAACCAGTCCACCGGCATCGCGACCGTATCCGTCATGGTGGCAGAGCCGAGAAACGGCAAGACGACATAAGGCCCCGAGGAAACACCCCAGTACGACAGGGTTTGACCGAAGGACTCGGACTCCTGCTTGGGCAGGCCCGCGTGGCGCGCTACGTCGAAGACGCCGCCAATGCCTAAAGTGGTATTGATCAACAAGCGGCCAGAGCTGTGGCCGACCTTGTTCCACTTCCACTGCAGCACGTTATTGAGCGTATTGGGCACTTCTGCCACATTGCCAAAAAAGTTGCTGATGCCTGTTTCCATAAAGTCGGGAGTGACAAATCTATAGCTTTTGGCCACTGGCTTGAGGAAAAAGCGGTCGAGCGTATCGTTGAATACAAAGACTTTGCGATTGAAGCCTTCCCAAGGGTCTTTTTCTGGGACTTGAGTGGCATCAAAACGGTCCGCCTTTTGCGGGTTTGACGCACAGGCTGCTAAAACTGCGACCAGCGCCAGGAAGGTCGCTTTCCATAAGATCCCCGCCGTTCTCATACTTCACTCCCGCAATGAAAAAATAGTGCGGCATTATACATAGGCAAGGGCTGAGCTGTCCGGGAGGATATGGGCCTCAGCTTTCGCTTACCCACGCATCCGATTAAGCTATGCGGCCGAAATTTAACCGAGGTTGACCATGCACGAGCGCGACTGGCGTTTTTGTCTCGCCCCCATGATGGACTGGAGCGACCGGCACTGCCGCTACTTTTGGCGTTTGCTCACACGGCGGGCAAGGCTCTACACGGAGATGGTCACCACGGGTGCCATACTTTACGGTGACCGCGACCGCTTTTTGCGCTTTAACCCGGAGGAGCAGCCGCTGGCGCTGCAATTGGGCGGCAGCGATCCGCGAGCACTTGCCGAGTGCGCGCGCATTGCCGAAGACTACGGTTACGATGAAATCAATCTCAATTGCGGCTGTCCAAGTGATCGCGTGCAAGTCGGCCGTATCGGCGCTTGCCTTATGGCAGAGCCTAACTTAGTGGCCGAGTGCGTGGCCGCCATGCGCGACGCAGTGAGCATTCCGGTCACCATTAAACACCGCATCGGCATAGATGAACTGGACAGCGAAGCGCACCTGCACCACTTTGTTGCCACCGTCGCCGAAACGGGTTGCCACGTTTTTATAGTGCATGCACGTAAAGCTTGGCTACAGGGCTTGAGCCCAAAAGAGAACCGCGAGATTCCACCCCTGCTTTACCAACGGGTGTTTGCCCTCAAACAGCAGTTCCCTCAGTTAACGATTGTCATTAACGGTGGCATTACCAGCATCGCCACCACTCAAGAGATGCTCCAGCAGGTTGACGGCGTAATGATGGGGCGCGAGGCCTACCACAACCCCTTTGTGCTCGCCGAGGTAGACCGAACGGTCTATGGTGACAGCACCGCACCACTGAGCCGGGATGACGTGCTAGAGGCATTTATTCCTTACTGCGAAAGCCAGATTGCGCGGGGTGCGCGACTGAATCATATTGCTCGGCATATTCTGGGGCTCTATGCCGGCCAGCCAGGCGGTAAATACTTCCGCCGGTTTATTAGCGAAAACGGCCATCGCGCGGGAGCCCAAGCAGAACTGCTGCGCGAGGCAAAAAATCACATGAACTCTGCCGGAAGCCGACTTGTCTAGAGTGCGGACCCAGGCGGATAATGAACGACTTTTCAACAGGGGGTTCTATGAGCAACAAACTTGAACAATTGAAAACCTATTCCGACGTTGTCGCCGACACTGGCGATATTGAGGCAATCCGCCGCTACAAGCCGCTGGATGCCACAACCAACCCCTCTCTACTGTTCAAAGCCGCACAGATGCCACAATACGCCGCTCTGGTGAAAGACGCTCTGGGCAGCACCTCTTCCATTGCAGAGGCGAGCGATAAACTCGCGGTCGCCATCGGCTGTGAAATCCTGAAAATTGTCCCCGGCAAAGTTTCCACCGAAGTGGACGCGCGCCTGTCGTTCGATACACAAGGTTCTATCGCCAAAGCCCATCGCTTGATCGAGCTCTATGAGGCCGCCGGTATTAGCAAGGATCGCGTGCTCATCAAAGTTGCTGCCACCTGGGAAGGCATACGCGCAGCGGAGCAACTGGAAAAAGAAGGGATCAACTGCAACCTGACTCTGCTGTTCAGCTTCAACCAAGCCGCCGCTTGTGCCGACGCGGGCGTATTCCTGATTTCACCGTTTGTCGGTCGCATTCTCGACTGGTACAAGGCCAACACCGACAAGAAAGAATATGCGCCTTTTGAAGATCCGGGCGTTATCTCGGTGACCCAGATCTACAACTACTATAAGCAGCACAACTACGCCACCGTGGTTATGGGTGCAAGCTTCCGCAACACGGGCGAAATCGAAGCGCTGGCAGGCTGTGATCGCTTGACCATCAGCCCCCAGTTGTTGGGCGAGCTGGAAGCCGACCAGGGCAAGCTGGAGCGCGTGCTAAGCCCCAACAATACCGGGGATGCCATTGCTAAGCTCCAGGAAAACGAAGCGCAGTTCCGCCTCGGCCTAAATGATGACGCCATGGCAACCGAAAAACTTGCGCAAGGTATTCGCGGCTTCGTCGCCGACCAGATCGGCCTGGAAAAGTATCTCAGCACTTTCAAGGGTTAATTCACGCCGATCCGGTACGCGGGCCGCGTAGGGCCCGCGTACCGGATCAACATAAGCCAGAGGTCACCATGCTCGCCCGCTTTCGCGATTTTTTTCAAACGCAATTGCAGGATGCCAACTCTCATCCCTTGAGCGAACAGCAAAAGCGCCTTGCCTGTGCCGCGCTGCTCATTGAAGTCGCTGTCATCGACAACGAGTTCGACAGCCAGGAACTGGCCTCAGTGAAAGCGATTTTGCATCGCGAGTTTGAGTTGCCCGAGGAAGAGTTGGATGAATTGGTTGCCATGGCGCAACATGAGTGTTCTGAATCCACGTCCATGTACGGCTTTACCCAGTTGGTCAACCAGCACTGCAGCTTTGAAGAGAAGTTCGATTTGATTGCGCATATGTGGCGCATTGCCTATGCCGATGGCGATTTGGATAAGTATGAGGAATACATCATCCGCAAGGTTGCCGACCTGATTCATCTCGGTCACGGTGAGTTCATCCGCGCCAAACACGCAGCTCGCCTGACGTAGCGTCACATCCCGCCTTTCTGTCGATTCCGTACTATAGTTGAAGGTATCGTCTCGCTGTACGACAACCTATACCCGCGTCGCTCACTTGGCGGCCGGCAGGAACCTTCATGACAGTGTCGTCCTTTTTCCGTTCGGTGTTTGGCAAAAACAACCGTAGCTCCTCCACTGACGCGCCCTCCGCAAGCGCCACCGTCACTGGCCTTCCTGTGCGCGAACCGAGCCAGTTGAGCGCCAAGGCGTGCGAGATGCGCTTTTACCAGATGCTGTTTACCGGCAGCCACGATGAGCCTTTATCCTCGCAACAAAAACTGGTGATCAACTCGGTTAAGGATAAGTTAGCGAAAAAGGAGCAGCGCGCCAATGCGGTGCCGCGCCTACCGCTGGTGGTGCCCAAGCTCTTACGCAGCCTACGCGACCCCGACAGCTCCGCCCGCGATTATGTCGCCATCGTCAATAAAGACCCGGTGATGAGCGCGGCGGTGCTGAAGCTGGCTAATAGTGTGTATTTCAATCCCGCAGGTGCGCATATCGGTGATATCGAGCGCGCCACGATCAAACTGGGTATCGACGGGCTGCGCTCAGTGCTCTCTGCGGCAGTAATGCAACCCATCATCCAGCGCGACTCCCCCTATTTTTCACAAACCGGCCGGCGGCTATGGGCTCACTCGCTCAACACTGCAGTGGCCTGCGAAATCATTGGCCATGCCCGCCGCCTCGAACGTTTTAAGGCCTACCTTTTGGGCTTGGTCCACGATGTTGGCAAGATCACCTTATTCAGCGAGTTGTGCCGCCAGTACAAGTTGAGCGGTGCGCCCGCGCCGGGCATGCAAGCATTCGTTCCACCTTTGCAAGCCCAGGCAGCCCAACTGAGCGCAGCTATCGCAAAAGATTGGCAGCTGCCAGAGGAGATCTGCCAAGCGCTGCAGGAGCAGGTGGACATAGGCCCCGGCAAACACGTCAGCGCCTTGGGGCAGCTGCTTTATCAGGCCAATTTAACCTGCGAAGCCTATGCCGTAACGCCGCGAGATAAGACGGAAAGCCTGCAGTTTCTGCTCACCGATTTCACCCTGCCCAAAAACCTGTTTCTCAAGCTCGAGGATGTGTCGGCGCAGGTGTAAAGCACTCACGGCAGAGCAATATCTGCGGTGGAAGTGCTCTCACTCATTGCGCCTTGCAGCACCGGGGTGAGCATCTGCAATACCTTGTCAGCCGTGGCGCGATAGGACGTAAGCTTGCCGCCATAGATTCCCACGTAAGTACCGCCTTTCGCGCGACTGTAGAGGGTTTCCCGCGAGCGCTTGTTAGCGTGGCGATGACTTCTTGGCAACACCCGCACTCCCGCGAAAGTCTCATCCACATCCGTTAGATCACAGCGAAAGTCGGGAAAATAGTGGTTGTAAATGGCCAGCAGGTAATCGATTTCGGCCTGGCTCGCCTCGGCCTTAGGCTCGGCCAACACCCGCTCCGTGGTGCCCACCATGGTGAGGCCGCGCCAGGGCAGAACAAACACGGCTCGACCATCCTGCGGCGCCTCCACATAAAAACACCCGGCCATCGCCGGCCGGCGCAGCACTATATGGATGCCCTGTACCCAATCGAGCTCCTGCTGGGGCAGACCGCCCAGTGCCGCGACTTCGTTGGCCCAGGGACCAGCAGCATTCACCAATGCTCGGCAGCGGACCGAGCTGCCATCGCCAAAGGTCAGGGTATAGTGTGAGGTGTATTGGATCTTATTTAGCGCCGAGCCGAAGTGCACCTTAGCCCCCATAGACACGGCCGACTCCAGCACCGCGCGAGTCAGTGCCTGATCGTCGGTTTGGGCATCCTGATAGCGAAAGACCGCCGTGAGATCCCGCTGCTGCAAACCGAGACTGTCCCAGCGCGCGGCCGGCACTCGCTCAATGCCCTTGAGGGGCCGGCCGGCAAGCAATTGATAACAGCACAAGCCAAGGTAAATCCACCATGCGGAGCGGCGACTGTTTTTATAGACGGGAATATAAAAGTCACTGCGTCGCACCAAGTGCGGCGCGTTACGCAGCAGGTGGCCCTGCTCGCGCAGACATTCGTACACCAAACGAAACTGCAAGGTTTCCAGATAGCGCAAGCCGCCGTGAATCAGCTTGGAGCTGGCGCGAGAGGTTTCCATTCCCGCCGCTTCGCGCCGCTCGACCACCAGTACCGATAGTCCTCGCGCCGCAGCGGCCTGAGCCACACCGGCGCCGTGAATGCCCGCCCCGACTACCGCAAGATCGTATTCATCCATAGACTGGCTCAGATCAAGGTCAGGGTGAGCGGCAACATAGCACCGATATTCCAAGTTTCGATCCAGCGAATCCCTCGGCCCGCGCACGTTTTCGCCAAGGCCTCGTCCACCACATCGTAGACAAACCATTCCCAGGGACCGGACCAAAGCGGTTCCGCCACTGGCGGCAACTTGCGGACATTGCAGATCAAGTACTCCACCGGGCGAGACTCAACTCGGGCGTGAGACTGCCGATCGTAGCGGGTCAGGACCCAACCCACCGGACAGTGAAAGTGATCTTGCGCCAAGCGCAGCACATAGAGATCAAAGGAAATCAGCACACAGTCGCGGTGGATAGGCTGCAGTATCTGCCAGACCCGATTGAGGAAAATGTGGCGCGGCAGTCGATTAAAAACCTCGGCTTTTAGTTCAACGAACAGGCGCACGCCGGGATACTCGCGCAGCAGCTCCACCACCTCCGCCAAGTGGGCGATAGGACAGGGGAAAAATTGTTTGCCGAGCCGCTGTGGCTCGTGTGCGCTGAAGCTGCGGAGTTTTTCCAGCGAATAGTCACTTACGGCGCCGACATTGCCCGAGGTGCGAAAAAGTTCTTCATCGTGAACCAATACCGGCTCACCTTCCAAGCTCGCTTGCAGGTCGATTTCAATTGCGCGCGCCCCCAGTTGCAACGCTTTTTCGATGCCGAGCAGGCTGTTCTCGGGGTAGAGTTCCGGATAGCCCCTATGTCCCACCCACACCACTTCAGCTTTATGGTTCACATCCATCTTCCTCGCGTGTTCGCAAACTTGAGAGTCGGTATCAGGGTCATTTTGTGCATTCTCAATCGCATTAGTTTAGCTCTTGATGAGCTGGCGAGAGTACCATTACCACATCCACGTCAATGCAACTAGGAGACGCTATTTTGACAGACGATAATAAGCCGACCTCTGGCGTTACCCCGTTCGGTGTAGTGAAGCTGATTCTGCTGCTGTTGATCAGCGTCACCGCGCTCTTGGTGGTGCTCACCCTGTTGGGCCTGTTGGCCTGGTTCACACTGTGGGGCCTGTTGCTCAAGCTCGGCGCAGCTGCCGCTGTCATTGCAATTGCGGCGCTACTCATTAGCCGGCTGATGAAATAAGGCGCCTGCTGGCCACACTGCAGCTGCGTCGGTTTGGTGTGCCAGGGACAGGGGTCTATAATGCCCGCCCCCAACCCCCGGCATTGAGAGAACCATGGCGCTGCAGCACCTGATTGCCCACCGCATCCACAAGCCCGCACCCACCGCCCCCTGCGAAGTTCACTTGCGCGCGGAGGAAATTCGCCGCGACGGCAAGAGCGAAGAACTGTGTCGGGAACTAAAGAACACCTACATCCGCAAAGGCGGTAAACACTACGGCGTCTTTAACGAAGATACCGCCAGCTATCCGCTGTCGGCATGGGTGCGCGAATGGCTGGAAGAGCGCATAAGCTTCCTCAGCCTCGCGCAGAAAATCGCCTCCCACTTGCAATTGCACATCGATAAAAGTGACACACCGCTGGACAACACCCTACTGATTTTTTACGAGCGCATAGAGGCCGGCG
>CAYZVN010000039.1:0-14273 GCA_964482025.1 uncultured Saccharophagus sp.
AAGCTGTTAATATCGGTCGTCAATTTCTCTGCAATTCAGCGAGCGCTATGGAAATTGCTATTGCAACTGTCATTGCTTTGTTGCCCATTATTAACCCTTTTAGCACGGCACCTTTGTTTCTCGCGATTACCGAAGGCGATACCGAGGCCGAGCGACGGGAGCAGGCGCGCAAAGGTGTTATTTACATGGTCTGCATCCTGCTGTCATTTTTGGTGGGCGGGACGCTTATCATGCAGATTTTTGGGCTGTCGTTACCGGGCTTGCGTATCGCCGGCGGTATTTTGGTGGCCGGAGTCGGTTGGCGGATGCTCTACCCGAAAGCCGATGGCGGGCAGAGCAACGCAGAGCGGCTGGAATCCCGGTATAAACCGGATGTGTCGTTTACACCTTTAGCCATGCCGAGCTTGGCCGGCCCCGGCGCTATTTCTGTGACCATTGGTTTAGCCTCTTTAGCAACCCACTGGTGGGATTTTTTGGCAATTGCCAGTGGCATTTTACTTGTGGCGCTTATGGTTTTTATTACCTTGCGCGTCTCCACGCGCTTGGTGCGCTTGCTGGGAGTAACGGGACTGAGTGCCATGACCAAAATTATGGGCTTTTTGATTTTGTGTGTCGGTGTGCAGTTTGTTGTGAATGGCATTATCGACGTGGTCACCAGCCCTGAATTGGTCCGAGGCATTTTAGAAGCCGTTAATGAGACGCAATAGGTGGTGCACTAATGCCGGTCGTCAGATGGCTTTTTTTAAACGTTTAACGCTTCACCGATCGTAGACCCCGCCTCGGCAAATCTGGGCTTTACCCTCGGTTGAAAGCTTCCACAGACAATTGATTTTTGGCGCTCACTCTCCACATCTGAGACCTATAGCGGCGATCAAATACGCTTGCAGTCTGTATGGCTTTTGAGCGTGACCGCGACCCTTTGTGACTCAGTTGTGAGGCCACTCCAACACCACGCGCGCGCCGCCACTCGGCGAGGCGTCGGCGAATGCTCTGCCGCCATGCCACTGCATAATTTTGCTCACAATCGCCAAGCCGAGGCCCAAGCCGCGGCTCTGCGCGTTGGTGTGGTCGGTCAGGCGGATGAAGGATTGGAAAATACGTTCGCGCTCGGGTGCGGGAATTCCAGCGCCGTCGTCGTCGACAATAATCTGAAAGCGGTCATTCGCTTTACCTAAGCGAACGTTAATGCGGCTTTTCGCGTAGCGTTGCGCGTTATGAAGGAGATTTAAAATGGCTCGCTCCATTAAATACCATTCGCAAACGACGGTTTCGCCGGTGAGATCGCTGTAAAATTCATAAGTCAGTTGCGCGTAAGCGGGATTGGCTTGTACTCGCAGAATAAGTTGCTGAATCAGAGCGCCCATATCGCCGGGCTGCCAATCCAATTGCTGCTCGCTATTTTCAAATCCGGCGTAGGCGAACAATTGGTTGACCAGGGCGTCCATTTCGGTCACATCTTCGCGCACACCGGCTAACTGCTTTTTAATTTTCTCAAGGTCGGTGAGATCCTTCGCCATTTCCAGCCCGAATTTCATGCGTGCCAGCGGAGTGCGCAGCTCGTGGGAAACCGCATAGGTCATTTCTTTATGCGAGGCCAATAAATCCCGCACCCGGCGCGACATGCGATTAAAGGCACTGGCCAGATCATATACCGCCGAGGTAGGCGCTATGCGCAAATCGTCGGGGATGACGTCAGAGCCGAGTAATTTTGTTTGCTTTTCCAATTTATTCAAGTCGCGCGACAATGGCCATATCCAAATGAAAATCACCAGTGCTATCGCGAGGTAAAAGGTGAGGAGAAGAAGGTTGTAAATTGTAGGGTTGGCTTGATCATCCACCAGCTGGCGAATACCGATAATGTGATTTGAGTGATTTAACTTTCGGTACAGTAAGCGAGCGCCGCCGGTATCCACCACCACCGTTTCGCCGGCCAGCATTTTTTCGAATAGTTTAGTATTGGCAAAATCCTCCGCATTGTGGAGAAACAACTCTAGGTTGCTGTCGCGGCGGATAGCCTCTATTAATTCACTTTGCCGATCTGTGGAAGCTTGCTGGAGGAGAGAGTCGATTAAGTCAATCAATTGCCGTTCACTGGCCGACACAGTTTCGCGCGGCGCGTGGCTCTGCCATATCTTGTCGAGGCCCCAGCCCACCGCAATAACCGCGACCACGATTAAGATATAGAGGGAGAAAAAAGCGCGGCGCATAGGCGCTATAAACCTGCCTTCCACGCATCTTCAACAAACATATATCCCCGCCCCCAAATGGTTTTAATGCGAAACGGTTTTTCGGCATTATCACCAAGTTTTTTGCGCAGCTGAGAAATTCGCACATCGATGGTGCGATCCAAGCCGTCGTATGGGCGCGCATAAATGGTATTAAATAAAAATTCTCGACTCATGATTTGTCCCGGCTGACGGGCAAAGGTCAACAACAAATCAAACTCATGACTGGAGAGATCGACAGGCTCGCCGGCAAAGGTAACCGTGCGCGAAAGGCAGCAAATATTCAGGTCGTCAAACTGGAGGTTTTCTTTATCGGCTTTTTCTTCGAGCGAGTAGCGACGCAGCAGCGCGCGAATGCGAGCGAGCAGAACACGCGGCTCGGCCGGTTTAATCACGTAGTCGTCCGCGCCGCATTCTAAACCCAAAATTTGGTCGGCATCATCATTGCGCGCGGTGAGCATCAAAATCGGCCCTGGAAAGCTGGGGCGCAACTCGCGACAGATGCTCAAACCATCTTTGTTTGGCAGCATCACATCTAAAATTAAAAGATCCGGCAGGACATCGGTGACCGTGCGCTGAACTTTTCCACCGTTGGTTTCCACGGTGACGGCGTAATCGCCTGTGGATTCGAGATAATCTTTAACCAGGGATGCCAGGCGCACATCATCCTCGGCTAATAAAATGCGATGCACCATTAGAAAAAACTCCACGGGTTGCGGCGCTGGCGCCGGTATTTTTTCTGGTCGTGAATCACTTCAAAGGCTTCGCTAACCAAAGTCGTATGGTTATTTTCCCGCAACTGAAAGGTCACATTGCGAGTCGCCGACAGAATAAATTTGTGTTGCCCTTCGCTGGCGTTTTCCCAGCACTGCAAGGGTTTATCAATATCGCTTTGATAGAGGCAGAGACTCATCTTTTGCTGGGCGCTCCAGCGCACCTCTAATTGATCGTAGCAGGTGTCTTCGGCTTCGGTGAGCACACAAAGGCGGGGTTTTAGCGAAAACTGGAGCGCGGGCAATTCTGCCGCTTGAGCAGCATAAGGTAACCAGACAAATGTCAGCCATCCCCCCAACCAGCGGATGCCCCTGCCGCTAGAAATGATAGATACCTCCGAAAAATGCAGAACCTACACCGCGCTCGGATACCAATGGGCTGTTGGCGATGCTGCTGGGCAGCTCGGAATATTGCAGCATTGCGCGCAGCGACCACTTATCGCTCAGCGGCAGCTGCCAATCCAGGCGCACCATAGTTTCAATGCCGGCGGCGGTCGGCGAAAAACGCAGGGCGCTCAGATCGGTATCCCGTGCGCTGACGCCGTAGTAGTAATCGAGGATGTGATGACTTTTATAGTTGCCGCCCACCGTCAGCGCCCATTTTTGTTCGCCAATGTGCCATGGGACAATAATCGCCGCGCGCACTTCGTGGCCGCCGTGAACACTGGTGAAATCCGACAGCGCTTGCAGATGGAAGCTGGCGTAAGGCAGTCGATAGGAATACTCCAGGCCCGCCAATCCTGCCATTCGCCGTTTCGCCACTTGGTCGGCGGTAATGTTTTGTGCGCTGGCGGGCTCCGATACGGCGTTGGCCGTCACGCGATAGCGGCCACCTTCTTCTGGATCTATGCGCAAACTCTCCGCGCTGTTACTGGAGCCGGAAAATTCCACCAAAGCGTTACCTCGGCTTTCCAGATCTTCCTCCCGTTTGACCTCTACACCGGCAAGCTCGATGCGGTCCCCCTGAACGACGCCCATGATGCTGATTCGGTCGGCGCCAATCTGCACGGCAATCGGATTGCCATCGGCGCCGAGCAGATAGTGAGTACCCTCGACCAGTTCGATGGGCCGATCATTAATCGCAACGGAGCGCGCGCTGGCGACATACACGCCGTTGGCGTCAATGGTCGGCTCGGGCGCGGGAGATGAAGACTCGCCGCCGGCGAACGCCGCGCCGGAAATATCGACTTGGTAAGGACGCGCGGCGAGGGGAGCGCTATAGCCACTGCCAGCGGTAAAGCCACCGGCACCGGAGAAATTAAAAGGGTCCCAGCGGTTGAAGTACATCTGGTCGTAACCTGGGGTGACCAGCGCGTTGAGCTGATGCCGGCTGTCTTCCAACAGCGTGAACCCCATCTCCAGATTTTCCACGAAAAGCCGCTCACCGTAATAACTCACCTCCGGCAGCAGCACTAAAGGAATATCGTCGCCACTGTGCAGCGGATTGCTGCGCAGCCCCGCGCCCACGCCCAGGTTAAGACGCCAAGCACCCACTTCTACGCAGTCGTCGACACACTCCTGCGCCACCCCCAGCGACGGCACCGCGCAACCCAGTGCAAACAACCCCCACCAGAACTCGCGCCGCAGATAGCGCACTAGGGGGAGCAAATTTGACGAAAACTTAGAAATCACGATTATGGAGCCTTGTCGCACGGACAGCTTCGGTATTGGATATGAGGCATTCTAGCGGCATGGTCCGCCACGAAACCAGTGGGGCTACACTTCTTTACAGGCGACAGAAAGCGGTAAAACACGCTGTTTGGCGTCCCTGCTGAAGTGTGTTCCTGCGGTCGCACAGACTTGTCAATCCGGCTAGAATGAATCGACTTATACGCTGTCCGACCACTTGTGGCCGGAGGTTGGCGACTCTAATTCTAATAATGAGGTTCCATTCGTGATTGCGATCCATAAGACACTGGGCTGTAGCGGCCTATTGGCGGCTGGCTTGGCCCTGGCGCTGACCGCGTGCTCCACGCCAGACATCACTCAACCCACTGAAAAACGCATGGAGCAGAAGCGCCAACCCGAGATCTGGCCGAAGCTGAAAAGTCCATTTCCGGCGAAGGAGACGGCGGCCATCAACGCTAAAGTGGAAGAGCTTCTGGCGCAGATGACCCTGGAACAGAAAGTCGGGCAGATCACCCAAGCGGAAATCAGCCGCACCACTCCCGAAGACGTCAAACGCTATCACCTGGGCTCGGTGCTCAACGGTGGCGGCGGCTTCCTCGACGGCAACAAGCAGGCGTCGCTTCAAGACTGGGTGAAAGCCCTGGATGCCTACTACGAAGCTTCTATGGAGACCTCCGACGGCGGCCTGCCAATTCCAATCACCTGGGGCACCGATGCCGTTCACGGTCACAATAAAATTTACGGCGCGACCATTTTCCCCCACAACATCGGCTTAGGTGCCACCCGCAACGGCGAGCTGGTGAAGCGCATTGGCGAAATCACCGCCATCCAAGTACGCGCCAGCGGCATGGATTGGACCTTTTCCCCCTCGCTCTCCGTGGTGCGCAACGACCGCTGGGGGCGCGCTTACGAAGGCTTCTCGGAAGAGCCCAAACTGGTCTCCGAGATGGGTCGGCAGATTATCCTCGGCTATCAAGGCGACCTGAGCCAGACCGGTCGCATGGGACCTAACCACATTATGGCCACAGCTAAGCACTTCTTGGCCGATGGCGGCACCGTGGACGGCATCGACCGGGGTGATAACTTCTCCTCGGAACAAGAGCTGATCGAGCTGCACGCCTACCCTTACTTCGATGCGATCGAAGCCGGAGCGCTAAGTGTTATGGCGTCGCACAGTAGCTGGCACGGCACCCGACTGCACGGCGAGAAGTATCTGCTCACTGACATACTGAAAAACCGCTTGGGCTTCGACGGCTTTGTGGTGGGAGACTGGAACTCCCACGGCTTGGTTGAAGGCTGTACCAACACCCGCTGCCCGCAGGCGTTCAACGCCGGTGTGGATATGCTGATGGTGCCCTTTGACTGGCAAGAGTTTATCGAAAATACCATTGAGGACGTCAAAGCCGGCCATATCTCCATGGCGCGACTGGATGACGCCGTGCGCCGGATTCTGCGCGCCAAGTTCCGCGCCGGCCTGATGGACGGTCTCAAACCATCCGAGCGCCTGCACGCCAATAAGCCAGAACTACTGGCATCTCCAGAATTCAAGGCCGTCGCCCGTCAGGCAGTGCGCGAATCGCTGGTGCTGCTGAAAAACAATCAACAAACCCTACCGCTCAAGCCCAAGATGAAGGTGTTGGTGGCGGGCAAGGGCGCTCATAACCTCGCTCAGCAAAGCGGTGGCTGGACAATCTCCTGGCAAGCAACCGACCTCACCAACGACGACTTCCCCAACGGCACGAGCATCTACCAGGGCATTCGTGAAGCCGTAGAAGCAGCCGGCGGCAAGGTGGAGCTGAGTGCCGATGGCCGCTATCAAGAGAAGCCCGATGTCGCCATAGTGGTCTACGGGGAAGCGCCTTATGCGGAGTGGCAAGGCGATATCCGCCATATGGGCTATCAGACCGGCCATCACCAGGATGCCAAGCTGTTGGAAGCGCTTAAGGCCGATGGCATCAAAACCGTGTCCGTCTTTATCTCCGGTCGGCCCCTGTGGGTGAATCGGGCCCTCAATGCATCCGACGCCTTCGTCGCCGCCTGGTTGCCGGGCAGTGAGGGGGGCGGGATTGCCGATGTCCTTTTTACCGATGCCCAAGGCAATGTGCGGTTCGACTTCAAGGGCAAATTGCCCTTCTCTTGGCCTAAGACCCTCGACCAGACAGAGGTCAATGTGGGTGACGCCGACTATGACCCGCTATTCGCCTTCGATTACGGCTTGAACTATGCCGACAGAACGCATGTGGATGTTCTGCCTATCGAAGAGAGCTTCGAAAACGTCCAAGGTGGGGCCGATGAAGAGCTGTTTGTCGGCACCGCGCAAGCGCCTTGGCAGGTCTATGCAGTATCCGGCGATGCGGTTCCGGTGCGCTACCTGTCCGGTATCGCCAAAAACGGCAGCTTGACCCTGACCGAGGGGGATAAAAATACTCAGGGTGACGCCATTCACGCCACCTGGGACGGTCGCAGCACCGCTGCACTGCAGATCAATAATCCCAATGCCATGCGCAACCTCACCGAAGTATTGGAGCAAAAGGGCGCACTGGTCTTCGATATCCGCTTAATCAACGCCGCCAGCGCACCGGTCAATTTACAAATGGCCTGCCTCGGCGCCGACTGCAGCGCGGACATCGACATCACCACCTTAATTAATGCTTCGCCGCGCAACGATTGGAACGAGCTGTCGGTGGATCTGAACTGCTTCGCCGAGAAAGGTATCCAGTTCGAAGTTGTCACCCGCGCTTTCGCTCTGGAAAGCAGCGGCTCATTAGAGCTGCAAGTGGCCAACGTGCGCTTAGTACCAGGCATGGGCGATAAAGCTGGCGTACAATGCCAATAAATACATAACCCCGCCAATCAATACATAACCCCTGTCGCCCCCTTTCTGGGGGCTTTTTTCTGCGGTTTTATTCAATGAATTTTGCCTAACCAAATAACCAACGCAGGCGCTGTCAAAAATCGGGTGACCGGCGAGCGGTTCTCCGGATGGGCGGCCTTGCGCGGCTGCATTCCACTTCGTTATTACATTCGGTTAGAGAAAACGCGGAGATTAGGCAAAATTGATCCTCCAAAGTTATAAAAACCCACCTACAATAAAATCAGCAACGGCGAATAACGGTCAGCGCGTAAGGCATAAAGCAGTAGTCTTAGCAGTCGCGTTTAACCCTTCACCTTGCTTTGCACGAACCAAGCCGAGGTGAGTGCTGAACCAAGAAGCGATCTTTCAGGTTATGTGGTACTGATGTTGTGTTCGCCTCTGCTGTTGGTTCTGTACCCACCTCACTTGACGACCAGTTTTGAGCTTTCCGATTCCGGGCGTGGTCGGTGGGCTCGGGGCGGTGGCAGCACCAACCCAAAGGTACCGCGATGCTTATGTCTGAGTCGCATTAATGCCCTTCTCCTCAAGGTTTGAATCTTCTTTCCCGGCCTCGCAAGAGGCCGTTTTTTATTCTGCCGCCGATCCTTTACAATAGCCGCCGCTACCATCGCGACAGACAATAAAAACTCTATAAGAACACGCTGACAGCAAAGACCTTCTCAGGCTGATACCCCTCCATCACACGGAGCTTCCATGTTTCCCAAAATACCTTACGAACAAGCCGCCGCTTGGGCGGACACCATAGTTGCGCAAATGACGCTGCAGGAAAAATGCGACTACATCGGCGGTGTGGATGTTTTTTTTATTAAAGGAATCGAGCGCCTGGGACTGCCGCGTATCTTGTGTTCGGACGCCACCGCCGGCATCACCCTGCGCGAGCGTTTCAACGAGGTGACCTTTCAATATCCGGTGCCGACCTCCGTCGCCTTTCCCGCGCCCATTATGTTGGCCGCCACCTGGAATACCGATCTGGCCGAGGCCTTTGCCACCGCCGTCGGCGAAGAGTGCAATGCCAACGGCATCGGCATATTGCTCGGCCCCGGTTTTAATTTGTATCGCGTCTCCCAATGCGGACGGAATTTTGAATATTTCGGTGAAGATCCTTTCTTGATTTCCCGTATGGTCGAGCGCTACGTTATCGGCGTGCAGAACACCGGCACCATCGCTACGCTCAAACATTTTGTCGCCAACAATACCGATTACTTTCGCCGCAAAAGTAATTCGATCGTCGACGAGCGCACCTTGCACGAAATGTATCTGCCGGCCTTTAAAGCGGGCATTGATGCCGGCGCGCTGGCGGTTATGACATCCTATAACCTGTTAAATGGTGAGTGGACCGGGCAGAGCAAAGCGGTGATCCACGATCTGCTGCGCACAACCCTCGGCTTCCGCTGGCTGGTGATGACCGATTGGTGGTCGGTATACGACGGCGCCAAAGTGGTGGAGTCCGGCCAGGATCTGGAAATGCCAGGCAATCTCGCCACGCTCGGCCTGGCGGAGAAAATTCAGCGCGGTGAAGTGAAGGAAAGCGATCTCGACCGCATGGTGAAAAGTATTCTCACCACGCTCAAGGCGATGGCGCTGTACGACAAAAAGCCGCAGCCCGAATTGGTTCATAAATACCCGGAACACGAAAAAATCGCACTGCAAACCGCCCGCGAAGGCGTGGTGATGCTGCGCAATCAAAACCAGATTTTGCCCCTGGATAAATCCAGCCCGGACGAGATTCTGCTGCTCGGTCCTTACATCCACAAAAAAGCGGTGGGTGGCGGCTCATCGGAAGTCAAAGGTTACGATCAAGTCACCCTGTATCAGGCACTGCATAAAATTCTTGGCGAGCGCATCCGCTACGACGCTTCGCCCACGGATGACATGATCCGCTCGGCCAAGCGCATTATTCTCGCAGTGGGAACCCAGGACGCGGAAAGCTGGGACCGACCGTTCCAGCTCGATCCCCAGGAGGAACTCTACACAAGGCACATTACGCGCTTGAACCCCAACGTCATTGTGCTGGTGAATTCCGGTTCCGGTATTCGCATGACCGACTGGTATCAGCAGGCCGCAGCGATTCTCTACTGCTTTTACAACGGTCAGAACGGCCATACCGCCGTGGCGGAAATTCTCACTGGCGACGTCAACCCTTCGGGCAAGCTGCCATTTACCATTGAGCGGGAATTTTCCGACGGCCCGGGCGCGGATTATGTACCGGCAGGTGAGGTGCTCTATAACGGCGCCAACGACGAATGGGAAAAAATCCACCCGGTTTATGACGTGGAGTATAAAGAGGGCGTTTTCGTCGGCTACCGCTGGTACGACAGCCACAATATCGAACCCCTATATCCTTTCGGCTTCGGCTTGTCTTACACCCAGTTCAGCTATTCCGATCTGGTGGTCAGCCAGGCGAAGAGCGGCGCTAATCATGTGGAGGTGCGCTTCCGCATTAGCAACACCGGCCAGGTAGCCGGCCAGGAAATCGCTCAGCTCTACGTGCGCGACCTGCACAGCAGCGAGCCGCGCCCTTATAAAGAATTAAAGGGTTTCCGCAAAGTCCATCTGCAGCCGGGCGAACAGGTCACGGTACAGTTCGAGTTGCCCTGCTCGGCGTTCGCCTATTGGTCGACCGCCATAAACAACTGGTTGGTGGAACCCGGCGATTTCGAAATTTTGGTGGGCAGCTCCTCTAGGGATATCCGCCTGAAGAACCAAATGCATCTCAATTGATAGAGCTGTCGGGTTTGTTTACACACATCAAGCGTCGCCTGCCTTTTGCTGCCGACGCTTGAATCTTTTCTCCTTAATACCTAGTCGCTGCCCCCGACTCCGCTCCTTCGCGAACAACTCGATATCGCGCGTTTTACCGCTTAAATCGGCGCTCCCATGCTGATTTTCCGCCTTTTTACGGCTCTTGTAGCGTCCATTGACCGTGTCTTTCCATATAACTTTATTGTCTGATGATTGCGGAAGGTATATAAATTGCTAACGACCAATCGGTAATGTGTTAGCTAAATTACACAGCCCAGCCAAGATGGCGGGTGCAATATTCAGCGACGCTGCGCAGCGGGCCTAACAATAACAATCTGCTCCGCGCTCGACGGACCCAGCGGTATTGCTGTGATCTGCGTCGCCGACCTTCAATGTTTGCAATCAAGGATCCTGACATGACCAACCGTCCGCGCTCCGCCTGTGCCACCTTTTTTAAGCTGACACCCCTTTTTGCGGCTATTGCCGGCCAACTTCTGCTCGCCAGTGGCGCCACGGCAGCCCCCGCCGGTGGCGTGGTTGTTGGCGGAACAGGAACGATTGAACAGACGGGATTGGACACCACCATTACGCAGAATTCCGATCGCCTGGCAGTTGACTGGGCGTCTTTCAATATCGCGGCGGACGAGCGCGTAGCCTTTGTGCAGCCCGACCAGAACGCCATTGCCCTCAACCGCATCCTCGATGCGAGCGGCAGCCGGATACTCGGTCGGATCGACGCCAACGGCCAGGTGATCCTGATGAACCCCAACGGTGTCTTCTTCGGTGAAGGCGCCAGCGTGAATGTGGGGGGCCTAGTTGCCAGCGGACTGGCCATCGATACCAGCGACTTTCTCAACGGCGATCTACTGCTTACCGCATTGGACGGGACGGCGGGCACCGTCATCAACCGCGGCTTGATCAATGCCGCGACCGGCGGCAATGTTGCGCTTATCGGCAAACAAGTGACCAATACCGGTGTGATTAGCGCCAATTTGGGCCATGTCGCTTTGGCCGCTGGTCGCCACGCGGTGGTCACCTTCGACGACCAGGGTTTGCTGGGCATACGCGTTGACGAAGCGTCTCTGCAAGCGGAACTGGGAATGGGCCCAGGGGTAACCAACAGCGGTACCATCGGCGCGGCCGGCGGCAAAATCCTGTTGACCGGCAGCGTCAGCGAAGATCTCTTTGCGCGTGCGGTCAACGCGGGCAATCTGAGCGGCGGCACTCAGGCGGTAATTCACGACGACGGCAGCTTCACCCTTGGCGCAGGTGTCGATGTTCTTAACACTGGAACCTTAAGCACCAGCACCGATACTGGCATCGCCGGCGATATCATCGCGGTTGGCCGCAATGTCAACCAGCGCGGCCTTGTAGAGGCAGATCACACCGCTGGCGGTGAAGCCGGCGGTATTCATTTGGAAGCCGACAATGCCGTCCGCTTGACCCACGGTGCAACTTTGCGTGCTCAGGGCGCCGCCACCAGCGGTGCGGTAGTCTTGAAAGCGGATCAAGTGCTCGGCAATTCCGACACCAGCATCCACACCACGGGTGACACCACGCTCACCGCACACCTGCAACTCAAAGCGCCAACTCTGAGCAGTCAGAATCTGACCGTTAAAAGCGTCGGCACCGTGCGTCAAACCGGTGCGCTGGCCGTCGCCGACACCGCCCACTTTGTGCTGACCGCCGATGCCGATGTGCGCCTCGACAATAACGCCAACGATTTTCATCGGGTGACCATGGATACCGGGCACACCAGCTTGGTCAGCTTGCGCGACGCCAATGATCTCGAGCTCGGCACCCTAGACCTGCTGGATTCCACCGTGCGCCTGACAGCGCAGGGTACGATTCGCCAAGCTGAGGGCACCGCCGTGCTGCTCGACGGTAGCGAGCTACATCTCACAGCTGCGCAAATTGAGCTGGGGCAACAGAGCGAAGCCAGCGGTATCAGCCTCTACAACGGCTGGCTGGATCTCCAGTTTAGCGAGGCCATTCACGCCCTCGACGCGGTCCGCACCCCGGGAACCTTCAACAACAGCCTAATCACCGCCAGAGGCTCAAATGGCGTAGATCTGCTGGTGGCGCGCAGCCAGGGCGACTTCGCCTTGGCGGCGACCCTGGATCCCGAGTTCTCCGGCATTAACCTCGGCGGTCTCACTGCCGCCACCGCGTCGCTCACCACCATCGGGAACATTCAGCAGACCGGTGCCATTCGCCTCAGTGGCGCGCTCAATATCAACATGGGTGCCGGCGGCAGTGCGCTGCTCAAACACCAAGACAACGACATTCGCAGTGTTAACCTCGACCTCGGTCACACCAGCGTGGTGGAGCTGACCGACGCCAACGACCTGCTGATTGGCAACCTCAATATTCTCGACTCCCGCGTCGTTTTGACGAGTCTCGGCAGCAACGCCATGATCTCGCAACTGGCCATGAGCCACATCGACCTTTACGACAGTACCCTGGAGGTGAACGCCGCGCGGATATACCTGGGCGACAAGGCCAACACTCAACTGCGCCTGCACAGCTTCAGCGATCTGTACGCCAACTACACCCGCGGCGCGCGGATTTTTGGTACCAGCACGAGCCCGGCGGAGCTACCCGAATTTGTGCCCTTTTTTAGCCGTGGCGATTCCGGCGCAACGCGCCTGGAGGCCCAGGGACGCGGCAACTTCGCCCTCAATGTCAGTGCCAACGATGTGCAATTTAATATTCATCAGCTGGCGGCAACGGATGCACACTTAACCTCCATCGGGCGCGTACGCCAGAGCGGCGCCATAACCCTGAGTGGCGAACTCTCCCTCAACCTCATCTCAGAAGCCGACATCAAGCTGGAGCACAGCGCCAACGACTTCGCCAAAGTCAGCGCCACTACCGCCTACACCAGCAATGTGGACCTTTACGACGCGAACGATTTGATCCTCGGCAACCTCGACCTCGCCGACTCTAACGTCCGCATCCGCACCGGCGGTGACCTACTCCAGGACAGCGATGGTGCGATCACACTTGCCGACAGCGCTCTTAGGCTCACGGGCGCCAGCATCACCCTCGGCAAACTCGCCGAGGATAGTGGCGCCAAGCTGTTCAACAGCCTGCTGGAGCTTGAGTTTAGTGACGCCATAGATGTCGTCGACGCCCTGCAAACCGGCGGCGAATTCGATTTTTCCACCATAATCGTAAACGGCCAGAATACCGAGGTAACGGCTAACGAGTTACAACTGGAGCAGAGCACGCCACTGCACGCCCGGGTCAATCTTAACGGCCATAACGGCGAGCTGCTGATCGATTTTCTCGACGCCGAAAACGCCGAGCTGTTCACCTTCAACCGGATTGTGCAGAGCGGAAAAATGAGGGTGAGTGGCGAGTTGCTGCTGCGCACCCCAGTCGGCGGCGAAGTGCTACTGGACCACCCGGAAAATGACGTCAACCGGCTCGCGATTGAATCCGGCCACGCCTCTGCCATCGATGTAACCAATGCCAATGACCTGCTCTTGGGCAACTGGGATATGACGGACACCACGGTGACGCTGCGCTCCCTAAGTGCAGATGGCACCGTTCGCCAGGCCGACGACACCCACTTGCAGGGCGGCGACAGTGACCTGACCATTCATGCGGCCAATATCGACCTGGGTGCGCAGGGTACGGCCAGTATCAGCTTCGGCGGTATCGGCCTGCTCTACAACTATTTCCGTGAGTCGCTGACGATCAACGGAAAAATTGACCTCGGCGGCACATACTCCTATCTCGGCGCTGAAGGAACCGACGGAGATAATCGCCTGACCATAGGTGAATTTGCCGATGTGGATATTAGCTCGACATTCGAGAATTACCTGATCGACCTCAAAGGCGGAAATGACGTTATCGAAATTCACCGCGATTTCCCTTACGGTTTTTATACCGGCAGCGGACAAAATCAAATTTATCTCGTTAACCAAGAGGTGAATTACACAGTGGAGGATTTTGATCCGCTGAAGGATGAAATTCTGCTATTGCCATAAACAAGCAGGGGGCCGCTAACGGCCCCCTCTC
>CAYZVN010000039.1:14373-30703 GCA_964482025.1 uncultured Saccharophagus sp.
CGCTTTTCACTCATCAATAGCGGCTGCAAGATCGGCCAAACATTATCGAGTATTTTTTCCTGAGCTTGTGCGGTGGGATGAATACCATCTTTTTGCATCAATTTCGGCGTTAAAGCCACGCCTTCCAAAAGGAACTCCACCAGCGGCAATTGGTATTGTTCGGCCAGCTCCCGGTAGGTGGCATGGAACTGCCGGGTGTAGCGGGGGCCATAGTTTGGCGGAATCTGCATACCCACCAGCAATACCTGCGCTCCCGCCGCGCGACTGGTTTCGACGATCTGTGCCAGCTGCCGCTTCATCACATTCAGTGGGTGGCCGCGCAGACCATCATTGCCGCCCAGCTCTACTATGATCAGCTCTGGCTGATGCTGTTGCAGCAGTGCCGGCAGGCGCGCCAGGCCACCGCCGGTGGTCTCACCACTGACGCTCGCGTTGATCACCTGGTGGGGATAATTTGCCGCTAAGCGCTGTTCTAACAGGCTCACCCAGCCCTGCTGAACCTCGATGCCATAAGCGGCGCTGAGGCTGTCGCCCAACACCAGAAGGCGGGGAGCATCGGCAGCAGATAGGGGCGCTATAAGGCAAAAGCTCAACCAAATAACGAAACGGCGGGGGGAAAAAAGTCGTTTCATGGGTTTAACTCAATAGGGTGGAAGGCAGTTAGACGCCCATCACTGGCGTCAGCTCAACATATAGGCCAGCCACGGTTTTGGAACCTTAAATTTTTGCATTTAGGAGCCTCATGTCTTCAACCCCTATGGTCGCGGCCAGCGACCTCGTTAAGACCGTCAGCACTTATGAAGGTGCCCTGACCATCCTGCAAGACCTATCCCTGGAAGTCGACCGCGGCGAAAGCTTGGCAATTGTCGGAGCTTCCGGCTCGGGTAAATCCACTTTGCTGGGCATACTGGCGGGGCTCGACCTACCCACCAGCGGCGCCGTATGGCTCAACGACCACAACCTCACCGAACTCGACGAAGAAGAGCGGGCGCGGGTGCGGGCGGCTAATGTGGGGTTTATTTTCCAGTCCTTTCAACTGCTGCCGGGGCTCACGGCGCTGGAAAATGTGCTGCTGCCATTGGAATTGCACGGCGCGCGCAACGCCCGCACGGCGGCGGCCGATTTTCTCGAGCGGGTGGGACTCGCCCAGCGCTTGCGCCACTACCCGCAGCAGTTATCCGGCGGCGAACAGCAGCGAGTGGCCATCGCACGCGCCTTCGCCAGCAATCCCAAAGTGTTATTCGCCGATGAACCTACCGGCAACCTGGACAGCACCACCGGCGCGCGCATTATTGAGCTGCTGTTTGAGTTAAACCGAGAACAGGGCACCACCTTGGTGCTGGTCACCCACGAGGCGCGCTTGGCGCAGCGCTGCCAGGGTCGCATCGAATTAGCGGCGGGGCGTTTAGTCTCCGCACCGGAGCCCCGCTAATGCTGGCTATGCGCCTGCTGTGGCGCAACTGGCGCAGCGGCGAGGTCAAGCTGCTCGCCGCCGCTTTGCTATTGGCGGTGGCGGTGGTGAGCGGCATTGCCATTTTCACCGACCGCCTACAGCACACCCTGGTGCAGGAGAGCAATGCGCTTTTGGGGGCGGACAACGTGGTGCAGGGCCCTCACCCCCACGATTCCACCTGGGAGGCGCGCGCTCAAGCCGCCGGTTTGCGCCACACCACCGCCATTCATTTTGCCTCCATGGTGTACGCCGGCGACCATATGCATCTGGCGGCCGTGAAAGCCGTGGGTGAGGACTATCCCCTGCGCGGCCGACTGGAAGTCAGCACCACGCCGTTTGCCACTCAAGCCGCGCAGATTGAAATCGCCGATGCGATTCCCGCTCCCGGCGAAGCCTGGGCAGACTCGCGGCTGCTGCCGCTGCTACACCTGCAATTGGGCGACACAGTGGCGGTGGGAGAGCACGAGCTGCGCCTTACCCGGGTGTTGATCCGCGAGCCGGACAGCGGCAACCCCTTCAGCTTTATGGGCGCGCGTCTATTGATGAACCGGGCAGACCTGCCGAAAACCCAAGTGGTGCAACCGGGCAGCCGGGTCCAATATCAGTGGCTTTTGGCCGGTAGCGCCTCCGCCGTCGACAACTTCAGCACCTGGCTGGAGCCGCGTCTCGACCCTCACCAAAAGCTGACCAGCGTCAGCGATAACCAGCGCGGCTTGGGCCGCACCTTGGAGACCGGACGACGCTTTTTGCTGCTCGCCGCAGTGATCGGAGTGCTCCTGGCCGGCGTGGCGCTCGCCCTGGCTGCGCGGCAGTTTGCCGATCGCCATATCGACCAAGTCGCCCTGTTAAAAAGCCTGGGCACCAGCAGCGGACATATCCGCCGGCTTTACTTATTCCAGTTGCTGGCGCTGGCGTTAATGGCATCTTTGGCGGGCTTATGCGTGGGTGAAATCCTCCAGCGCTCGGTGGCGGCGAGCCTGTGGCAAACCTACCAAGTGCGCTTGGGCGCCGCGACCCTGTATCCCTATCTGATCAGCTTTGCCAGCGGCATTATCTGCCTGCTGTTTTTTGCACTTCCGGCGCTGTGGTTTTTGCCCCATGTCCCCCCAATGAAAATTCTTCGCCGCGAGCTGGTGGTAAGCGGCCTGCAACTCTGGCTGCAGGTTGTTTTAGCATTTGTGGCGGTGCTGGTTTTGGTACTCCTGTTCAGCCAGGATCTAACCCTCGCACTCAGCGTAATAGGCGCGCTGACGGGCATTTTCGCCCTCACAGGTCTGCTCGCCTTCGGCCTGCTGCACTTGAGCCGCCGCCTCGCCGGTGGCGCGGGCAGCATCTGGCGCTTGGCGATCGCCAACCTGCAGCGCCGCCGCGAACAGACCCTGGTACAAATCGTGGTCTTCGCCACCGCCATAATGCTGCTGCTCAGCCTCACCATTATTCGCACCTCGCTGCTGGACGACTGGCAGGCGCAGCTACCGGACGATGCGCCCAATCACTTTCTGGTCAATATTCCCGCCCACGAGGTGGAGGCCATAGGCCAGCTCATCGACGAGCGCCACTACCAACACCAGCCGCTTTATCCCATGGTGCGCGGGCGCCTTACTCACATTAATGGCGTGCCACTGGACCAGACCAACGTCGCCCGCGAAGGCGTGTTTAACCGCGAGGCCAACCTGACCTGGACCGACACCCTCGCCGACGACAATCAAATAACGGCGGGGCACTGGTGGCCCCAGTGGCAGAGCCAGCACGGTTTGCCGGGAATATCCGTAGAAGCGGAAATGGCCGCGCGGGCCGGACTCCAGCCGGGTGATCGCCTGACGTTTTCACTCGGCGGTTTATCGCTCGACGCCGAAATTGCCAGCCTGCGGACTTTGGATTGGCGCTCCTTGCGGCCGAACTTTTTCTTTATTTTTGCCCCCGGCAGCCTGGACGCCTACTCCCCCACTTACATCACCAGTCTGCATTTGCCGGCGGCGGACAAAGCCTTTATCAATGAGCTGCTGCGCGCGCACCCCACGGTGCTGGTGATCGAACTGGATCGAGTTGTCGAGCAAATCCGCACCATCGTCAATCAAGTGAGCAAAGGTGTGCAATTGGTGTTGTGGTTGACGCTGGCCGGCGGCTGCTTGGTGTTGCTCGCCGCCGTCACCAGCAGCATCGAAGCACGCAAACAGGAAGTGGGGTTATTGCGCGCCCTGGGCAGCCCGCGGCGGCTGATGTTGGGCAGCGTGTGGCTGGAGTTTTCGCTACTGGGTTTGCTGGCGGGGATTATTGCGGTGCTCGGCGCGGAGCTGCTGCTGGCCAGTCTCCAGCGCTGGGTGCTGGAAACCCCCATCAAACCCCATGTGCTGTTCTGGTTCGCCGGGCCTCTGCTGAGTGCAGGATTGATTGGTGGGCTGGGAGTGGTGAGTTGTCGTGCGGTGATCAATACCCCACCCGCAATCGTCTTGCGAGAGGCGGGCTGATCCAGCCCCACCCCAACACGATTCACCGAGCCATGATCGACAAAGCAGTTTCTACGATTCTGGCACCGCCCGCTTCGGCAACCATTCCCGGTAAAAAATTTTGGAAGTGGTGGTTATTCAACAGCTCAGCTGCCTGGGTACGCAGATAATCTTGCGACCCTCAGCAGGCGTAATTCCCCTCGCCCCTGCGGCGCTCGCACTCTTTGCGGATATTTTCGCAAGCGGTGACTTTACCGGGAGAGGTGGGGTTGATGCGCAGGCATTCGTCGCGCTTGCTGGCGAGTTCGCCATTGCTCATCTGGCGCATTTTGGAATTGCCTTCACAAGCGCCGAGCAATAAAACAGTCGCAATAATACAGAGGGCTCGTTTCATCGATACTCACAAACCAGTCGAATAGATCAGCGGAAGGTTTCTGCCTCGGTACTTCGGAGGCGGCAGGGGCTGCGTTGAGAAGCAGCCACTTGTGGCACAGTTGAAAGCCTAGTCAGAAAAGGCGAATAGCGCCAATATCGGCGCCAGCTCCGCTACTTCGAGGGTTATTTTTTGCTGGTCTTCTTCTCGATTTTCTCTTCGAGTTCATCAAAAGGCATATGGCGCACGTCCATACCGTGAACCAAATAAATCACGTGTTCGGCGATATTGCCGGCATGGTCGCCAATGCGCTCCAGTGCCCGCAGCGCCCAAAGAATATTCATCACCCGCGAAATCGAGCGCGGGTCTTCCATCATGTAGGTAATCAGTTCGCGAATGGCGGTGCGGTACTCCTGATCCACCACCGAATCGTCGCGCACCACGACTTTGGCCGAATCGACATCGAAGCGGGCAAAGGCATCCAGAGCGAGATTCACCAACTTCAGCACACCGCTGGCGATATGGCGCAACTCCACATAGCCGCGCGGCGACGCACCCCCTTCATTCAAGGCCAGTGCCATTTTGGCGATTTTATTGGCCTCGTCGCCGATGCGCTCTAAGTCGGCCGTGGCCCGGGTAATCATCAACACTAAGCGCAAATCCGAAGCGGCCGGTTGGCGCCGTGCCAACACCAGCATACACTCGCGGTCGAGTTCCAGCTCGCGCCGGTCAATTTCGCTTTCGGTGCGCCGCACTTTTTCCGCCAGGGCGCCGTCCGCTGTCTCTATGGCGCGTACCGCATCCGTAACCTGTTCTTCCACCAATCCACCCATTTCCAAAAATCGCGTACGCAGATGTTCCAGGTCGGCGTTGAATTGATGGGAAATATGTTGGCCGAGCAAATTGTCCATGTCACAAAACCTCAAACGCTTTCAGTTGGTCAATTCAGCCGAAACGGCCGGTGATATAGGATTCCGTAAGGGCGTGATCAGGCGTGGTAAAGACTTTCTGGGTCTCGTTCACCTCTATCAGCTTGCCCAGGTGGAAATAGGCCGTGCGGTGGGAAACCCGCGCCGCCTGCTGCATGGAGTGGGTCACGATTGCGATGGTGTAATTCTGGCTGAGTTCGGCGATCAACTCCTCGATTTTGGCGGTGGCAATCGGGTCGAGAGCCGAACAGGGCTCATCCATCAAAATGACTTCGGGACTCACCGCAATGGTGCGGGCGATACACAGCCGCTGCTGCTGACCGCCCGACAGACCCGTGCCCGGTGCATCCAGGCGATCTTTCACTTCCTCCCATAAACCGGCGCGGCGCAAACTGGTTTCGACAATTTCATCAAGTTCGACGCGGCGGCTGGCCAAACCGTGAATTTTAGGACCGTAAGCGACGTTCTCGTAAATCGACTTGGGGAAGGGATTGGGCTTTTGAAACACCATCCCCACCCGAGCGCGCAGCGGCACTACATCCATTTTGCTGGAATAAATATCTTCGCCATCGAGTTGGATACTGCCAGTCACCCGGCAGATGTCGATGGTGTCGTTCATGCGATTAAGGCAGCGCAAGAAGGTGGATTTACCACAGCCAGAAGGACCGATCATGGCGATCACTTGGTTTTCGCCGATATCCAGGCTTACATCGAACACCGCTTGCTTGTCCCCGTAAAAGACACTGGCATCGCGGATCGAGAATTTGGCACTGTCGCAAAACGGAGCGCCAACGGTGTGGCTATCCTCGGCGAGCGGCATTTGCTGAGGTTCCGGTATAGGAGGTGTGGGGGCCATAGGAGGGACACTAACCTTGGGTGAAGCCGTGGGTTGATGCTCGAGTGTTGATTGCATAATAAATACCTCGTTGCCGGCGCCGACTACCAGCGGCGCTCCAGACGTTTGCGCAGCCAGACTGCCAGCGTGTTCATACAAACGAGGAACGCGAGCAGCACCATGATAGCAGCGGAGGTCCGTTCAACAAACGCCCGCTCGGGGCTGTCGGACCAGAGAAAAATTTGCACCGGCAAGACCGTCGCCGGATCGGTAATGCCGTTAGGCACATCCATAATGAAAGCCACCATGCCGATCATCAGCAAAGGCGCGGTTTCCCCCAGGGCCTGCGCCATACCGATAATCGCGCCAGTGAGCATGCCGGGCATGGCCAGTGGCAACACATGGTGAAGGATCATCTGCATTTTCGATGCGCCTATACCGAGAGCCGCCTCGCGAATACTGGGCGGCACCGCTTTGATGGCGTTGCGGCTGGAGATAATGATAGTGGGCAAGGTCATGAGGGTGAGCACCAATCCGCCCACCAGAGGAATGGAGCGCGGCATGCCGAACAGGCCGATAAAAATTGCCAAGCCGAGAAGGCCAAAAATAATCGAAGGCACGGCGGCGAGGTTGCTGATATTGACCTCGATAAAATCGGTAAAGCGATTGCGCGGCGCGTACTCTTCCAAATAAATCGCCGCCGCCACCCCTATGGGAAATGACAGCGAAAAGGTCACCAATAAGGTCAGTAAACTGCCCACCACCGCGCCGAGAATTCCGGCCATTTCCGGCTCACTGGAATCCCCAGAGGTGAACAGACGGGTATTGAACTGAGTGCGCAATTCGCCGCTGTCGATTAATTCCTGCAACCACTGCTGCCGCTCTTCGCTGGTGCGCGCGGTAAACGCCTGGCCGCTTCGCAAACTTTTGTAATAGGTGTCCACATCGTCGTCGGCGAGCAGCCAATAGGTTTGCGTTTGCCCCAGCAGCGCCGGGTCATCGGCCAACTCCGCGCGCAGGTCATAAGCCGCGCCTATGCTCATAATGCCGTTGAGATCGCGCTTCGCACGGCGCTCACGCACTTGCGGAAAACGCTCCGCCAAAGCGGCGCGCACTATGCCTTCGTAATTACCCAGCCGAACTTGATCCGGGTCGCGAGCGTCGGTGATTTCCAGCAACTGCGCATCAAAGGTCACCGGCAAACGAATATGAGTTTGCTGGAAGCCGCCCAAGCCCGAACTGAATATTTCCCAAAACAGCGCCAAGAGGGCGCAAACGCCGATCACCACCGAAATCAAGCCGTACCCGCGAAAGCGTTTTTCCGCGCGGTAACGCTTGGCCAAGCCGCGTTCCACCACATCCATGGTGCGCGGCGGAGAAGGGGATTTATTCGTATTGCTCACGGTACTTTCTCACTATGTAGAGCGCCAGATAGTTGAGCCCCAAGGTCACCACAAACAGCACCAAACCCAGGGCGAAAGCCGCTAGGGTTTTCGCGCTATCGAACTCCTGGTCGCCGACCAACAGCGTCACTATCTGTACGGTAACGGTGGTTACGGAATCGAAGGGATTCGCGGTGAGATTGGCGGCGAGGCCGGCGGCCATTACCACAATCATGGTCTCGCCGATCGCGCGGGAGGCGGCCAGCAGTACGCTGCCGACAATGCCGGGTAGAGCGGCGGGAATCACCACCAGCTTGACCACCTCTGAGCGAGTGGAGCCTAGGCCGAGTGCGCCATCTTTAAGGCTGCGCGGCACTGCGGTGATCACGTCGTCGGACAGCGAGGAGATAAACGGAATAATCATCACCCCCATGACCAGCCCCGCCGCCAGGGCGCTTTCCGAGGTGATGATCAGCCACTGGTCGAGGCCGATATTGAGACCCAAATCGCGGATCAAGGGCGCCACAGTGAGCGCGGCAAAAAAGCCGTAAACCACAGTGGGAATGCCGGCGAGAATTTCCAGCACGGGTTTGATAATGCTGCGCATCCGCGGGCTGGCATATTCGGTGAGATAAATCGCCACCATCAGACCGGTGGGCACCGCAACCAAGAGCGCAATGCCCGCAATTAACAAAGTGCCGGCAAATAAAGGCACAGCGCCAAAACTGCCGGAGCTGCCTTGCTGATCGGCGCGAATCGCGGTTTGCGGACTCCACTCTAAGCCGAATAAAAATTCGCTTATGGGCACTATGCTGAAAAAGCGCAGCGACTCAAACAGTACCGACATGACAATGCCGACGGTGGTCAGGATCGCCAATGAGGCGCAGCCCAATAACACCCAGCGGAAAACATCTTCCACCCGCGCGCGCGCTTTAAGTTGAGGTTGAATTTTGAACCACACCACCAGCGCCCCCATCACCGCAAAGCTCAAAGCCGCTCCGGTTAAGGCCCAGCGATTAATGGCTTCCAGGCCCGCCAACCGCTCTGCGGCAGCGACGATTGCCGGGTCCACCGACTCCGCCGCGATGCTGCCGGCGGCCAAATTGCGCACTTGGTTCATCACCAAGCCCATATTGCCGCCCGCCTCTGCCAGCGCTGCGGGCGGCAGCAATCCGTGGACAACCCGCTCGATAATGACACCGTCGAAAATCGACCAGATCAAAATGACCGCCAAACTGGGTAAGGCACACCAAAAAGCGGTAAGCACGCCGTAGTAAAACGGCAGGGAATTGAGGAGGCGCATACCGCCGACACCCGCTAATGCCAGCGAACGCGACCGCCCCGCCATAAAGGCGAAACCGCAAAGCAGCGCGAGTGTTAAAAATAAAACCGAGGATTGCATAATCCCGCTTCTTCTCGTGGTTAATTCGACGACAAAAGCCCGGCGCTAAACCGGGCTGTTTTGGTCACGGGGTTAAACCTCTCGTTAGCGCCGTGACGACCTTGTTCAAAGCTTCATGGGTTCCAGATTTTTCACGCTCGTCGCCATGGTTTTGCGGCGCTCTCGCTCCATGGGGATCATGCCTTTATCCACCAGATAACCTTCGTCGCCCCAGGCGCGCTCACTGGTAAATTCGGCCAGGAATTGCTCGATTCCCGGAATCATGCCCACGTGGGCTTTTTTCACGTAAAAATACAGCGGGCGAGAAACCGGATAGCTGCCGTCAGAGATGGAGTCAAAAGCCGGCGCCTGTCCATCGATGCGCGCGGCGTTTACCACGTCGGCATTCTGATCCAGAAAGCTAAAACCAAAGATGCCCAAGAGTTCGCTATTTTCGGAGAGCTTGCGCACGATCAAGTTGTCGTTTTCGCCCGCCTCAATAAACGCCCCATCTTCGCGCACGCCGTGACAAATCGCTTTATAGCGGCCGCTGTCGGACTTCGCCAAAGCGGCGATCCACGGAACCGTTTTGCAGCCGCCTTCCATCGCCATTTCGACAAAGGCGTCCCGTGTGCCGGAAGTGGGCGGTGGTCCCATAACGGAAATCGGCGTGGCGGGCAGCGCCGGGTTGACGTCTTTCCAGGTTTTGTAGGGGTTGTCCACCAAGTTCTCGCCGCCTTTGGGGTCGGGCACGACTTTGGCCAGGGCGAGGAAAATGTCGCGGCGCGAGAGATCCATTACCGGCGCATCTTTATTGCGGGCCAGGACAATGCCGTCGTAGCCAATAAACACTTCCACAACGTCCTTAACACCGTTGTTCTCACAATCCTTCAATTCCGAATCTTTAATGCGGCGCGAGGCGTTGGCAATATCCGGCGTGCTCACACCTATGCCTCTACAGAATTCTTTAAAGCCGCCGCCGGTACCCGTGGGCTCCACTTTAGGCGCTTTCATACCGGTGGTCAGGCTAAAGCGTTCGGATACCACTTTTGAAAAGGGAAATACCGTGGACGAGCCGACAATCATGATGTGATCGCGGTTGTTGGCCAAGGCTGTACTCGCGGCCAGAGTACCCGCCGCACAGGCGAGAGCGAGTATTAATTTTTTCACAGAAACCTCCAGGGGATGGGTTTGACCAAGATCGGTTTTCATTGCCCGCCATCCTAGAGAAGGTTTGTGACAGTTATATTGCAGAACAAAGAAAGTTTGGCGACAGCGACAACAGCGGCTTTTCCGCGCCGCGACGGGTGCTGCAGACATTTAAACCTGGCCCGCTATAATGCACGCCGCCGCGAACTGCCGATAAAGACAATCAACCATGCCTCTTCTATTCCGTCTGTGCCAGACCATCGACCGGTGCTGTAGCGGTTTGTCCAGCGCCATCGGCAAAGGGGTCGCTTGGCTCACCGCACTCATGGCTTTGACCACCACCGCCATTGTTATCCAACGCGCGCTATTCAACAGCGGCTCTATCGCGCTGCAAGATTCCGTAACCTATATGCACGCGCTAGTGTTGATGGGTGCGGCGGCCTACACCTTAAGGTGTGACGGCCACGTCCGTGTGGACATTTTTTACCGCCGCTATTGCGCGGTGCAAAAAGCTTGGCTAAATGCTTTGGGTGCGGTACTGCTGCTCTTGCCCTTTTCACTGTTTATCATTGGCATCAGTTGGGCCTACGCCGCCAACGCCTGGGCGATTCGCGAAGGCTCCAGCGACGCCGGCGGTATCCCGGCGGTGTTTTTGCTCAAGACTCTGATCCCCGTCAATGGACTACTGCTCGGCCTGCAAGGACTGGCAGAGCTGGCCCGCCAACTGATCGCCCTGACCTATAGGCACGACCATGAGTGAGCTTCTGCCTCTGCTCATGTTTATCGCGGTGTGCGCGGCCTTAATGCTGGGCTATCCGGTCGCATTTACCCTCGCCGGTGTCGCACTTTGGTGCGCCGGCATAGGTGTATTGCTAGGACAATTCGACGCCCAACTGTTGTTCGCCTACCCGGACCGGGTCTTTGGCACCATGACCAACGGCACTTTGATTGCCGTACCCTTGTTTGTGTTTATGGGGGTGATGCTGGAGCGCTCTAAACTGGCGGAAGATCTGTTGGTGAACATGGCCAAAGCCTGCGGCCGATTGCCGGCGGGACTGGCGGTTTCCGTTATTCTGGTCGGCGCGCTTTTGGCGGCGAGCACTGGGATCGTCGGCGCCACGGTGGTGACCATGGGTCTATTGTCCTTACCCACGCTGTTGCGCCGTGGCTACTCCCAGGAATTATCGGTCGGCCTCATCTGCGCCACCGGCACCTTAGGCCAAGTCATCCCGCCTTCGATCGCTTTAGTTCTGCTCGGCGACATACTGTCGAGTTCATACCAGCAAGCGCAATTGGCAAAAGGCATCTTTAATGCCACACCACTTTCGATCGGCGACCTCTTTGTCGGCGCGATCATCCCCGGCTTGCTGCTGGTGGCTATTTATCTTGCCTACGTTCTGGCCAAAGGCGTTTTCCAGCCCCAGCAGGCACCGCCGATTCAAGATTCGGAGCCTCTGGAACTCAAACAATTGTGCCTCAGCGTGCTGCCGCCGGTGTTGCTGATTCTGATTGTGCTCGGCTCGATTATCGGTGGCATGGCCACCCCCACGGAGGCCGCCGGCGTGGGCGCGACAGCGGCGACTTTACTGGCGCTGGCCAAACGGCAGCTGTGCTGGCAGAAGCTTAAGCTCATCGTTCGAGATACCGCAAAAATCACCGCCATGGTGTTCACCATTCTGCTGGCGGCCTCGGTCTTCTCTCTAGTGTTTCGCGGCCTTGGCGGTGAGGCAATGATCGAGACCTTTTTCCACCAATTGCCCGGCGGTGTGTACACCGCGCTCTTTGTGGTGATGGCGGTTATTTTTTTGTTAGGTTTTATTCTCGACTTTATTGAGATCACTTTCGTGGTAGTGCCCCTGGTCGCGCCAGTACTACTGAGTATGGGTGTGGACCCCATCTGGCTCGGCATAATGATTGCTCTTAATCTGCAGACATCGTTTCTCACGCCACCTTTCGGCTTTGCGCTGTTTTATCTGCGCGGAGTAGCGCCGGATAGCATTTCGACGCGCACGATTTATCGCGGAGTAATGCCGTTTATTGCGATGCAAGTGCTGCTGCTCATATTGGTGGCGGTGTGGCCGGAACTGGTCACTTGGCTGCCGAGCGTATTAACGAAACAATGAAACCTGTATAAAGAACGCGTAAGGCTTCCGTCATCTCCGGTACCTGCAATGAACAAGGTTATCTATATGGCAAGAATTGACGAAGATCCCGTTCCTACTGGCGAGCTGGCGCTGCAAACGCTGGCCATGCCGAAAGACACCAACTCTAACGGTGACGTGTTTGGTGGCTGGTTGATGGCGCAAATGGATTTGGCGGGCGCCATAATGGCGCGCGAAGTGGCCAAAGGCCGCGTCACTACAGTGGCGGTGAGCGGTATGGCATTTCTGCGCCCGGTGCCGGTGGGTGCAACGGTAAGTTGTTATTGCGAAATATTGGAAATCGGCCGCTCTTCCATCAAGACACTGGTGGAAGTGTGGGTGAAGCATTACGACCGCAATGCTCAGCAAAAAGTGACAGAGGGCGAGTTCGTCTATGTCGCCATCGACGACTTCGGCCGCACCCGTCCTGTCAATAAATCATAGAAACGGCCCGCGCCTTGCGCGGGCGATCGGGCTTACAAACTGGTGAGCAACTCCCGCACCGACGCCACATGGCGGCGGCTGACCACCGGGCGATAGTCGGTGGTTTTAAGTTGTAACTCATACTGGCCGGTAGGCATACGCTCCAGCTTTTCAATTTCATTAATCGCTACCAGAGCATTGCGATGCACCCGCACGAATACCCCTTCAAACTCCTCTTCCAGCTCTTTCAATGTATCGTCGATTAGGGTTTCGCCATTGCGGTGCATGATGGTGACGTACTTTTGATCGGCGATAAAACAGTGGATATCGTCGATGGGCACCAGCTCAACCCCGCGGCGAGTTTTTGCGGCGATATTGCGGCGGTGCTCGGGGCGATCGGCGTCTTGATGCTGCGCCGCTTTTTGCAGTTGATTAAACTTACGCGCTTTTTCCAAGGCGCCGACCAATTGCTCTTTCTGCAAAGGTTTCAGCAGATAACCCACCGCGAGAGTTTCAAAGGCTTCGACGGCGTATTCGTTGTAGGCAGTACAAAAAATGACTGCCGGCGGATCGTTCAGTTGGGCGATTTTTTTGGCGGTGGCCAAACCGTCGTCCCCCGGCATGCGGATGTCCAACAGCACTATATCCGGATCCAGATTCTGAATGGCTTTGAGTGCGGCCTCACCATTGGCGGCCTCACCGACGACGTCATAACCGTCGATATTTTCAATCATGCGCATAGACCTTTGACGGGCCAGCGCTTCATCATCCACGACTAATACCTGCATCACACATCGAGTTCCAAGTTATAGGGAACGCGCCAGCTCTGACGCTCTCCCATCAGTCATTGTTGTTTGGGGGGTTGATTGGGTGTTGATGCCTCTAAGTGTAGGTCAAATGCGCCAGTCCGACAGACGGTCGCGGTCTCTCGGCGGTTTATGGCGTTAAGTCACTATTGGTGGCACCTGGGGAAACCCTAAGATCACCTCGTATTGAGTGGCGTCCGCGCGCACCTCTAGGCTCCCCTTGGCACCGTAATGCGCTTCCAGGCGGTGACGAATGTTGAACAGCGCCAAACCGTTGCCCCGATTGCTGACCTGACCCTTGTCGCCCACTGGATTGTGCACACGGATCTGGCAAAGCGACCCTTCTGCTTTTACCGAAATCACCACGGTTCCACCTTCCAACAAGGGCTGAATGCCGTGATAAATCGCGTTTTCAATCAGCGGCTGGAGCAGCAAACTGGGAATCACCGCGCCGGGAAGCGGATCAACATCCCAACGCACCTGTAGACGCTCACCGAGGCGCATCTGTTCAATGGCGACAAACCGCCGGCACAGATCGATCTCGTTTTCCAGAGGAATCAGGCCGGGATCACTTAAAGACGCGCGGAACAGCTGGGAGAGATCCACGACCATTTTTTCCGCACCCGCCGGATCGATATCGATCAAACTGGCGATACTGTTCATGCTGTTGAAGAGAAAATGCGGGCGGATGCGCGCCTGCAACGCCTGAATACGCGCATTCAGCTCCGCCTGCTGCTGATTGCGCAGCTGCTGCTGCAAGTAAAAGTAGCGCAGCACTATGCCGGCAAACACGGCGGCAAGCATTAAGTTGGTCAGCAGTAGATCCCAATTCAAACCGGTGGAGGGCGACTGCAAATATATGCCGACGGCCGAAAACATCACGGTGATGCACAACACCAGCAAATAGCTGATCATACCGGCGACCATCGGGTGGCGCCGCTTAAACCATGGCCGCAGAGGACACAGGCAGGCCGCGCTCGCCAGCACGATCCACTGAATCAACATCGACAGCACACCCAGGCGGTTCCAGCTGAAACCCAGAACGCCGCTCTGCGCCACTGTCAGCGCGATCGCCAGCAGCTCGCCCACCAAAATCAGGTGGAAGACCGCCTGCACCGTACACAGGTTGGGCAGGAAGTCGCCTTTGAAATTGCGTCCGATGGAGTTGATGGAATCCCCCGATGATTTCCGGCTTTGTTTATAATTCGCCACTTTTCACGCGCGCCGGCAGTGTAACAAACCTCCCGGGGCGCCTATGCATCTAGTTTAGACGCGGCAAAAGGAGCCCGAGATGAGCCAGAAAGATTCCACCAGCACCCTTTGGGGTGGCCGCTTCAGCGAGGCCACCGATGCCTTCGTCCAGCGCTTTACCGCGTCCGTCGACTTCGACAAACGTCTCTACAAGCACGATATCGCGGGCTCCATCGCCCACGCCACCATGCTGGCAGATGTGGGTGTGCTGAGCGCAGAAGAAAAAGCCTCCATCATTCAAGGTCTGACCGAAATTGGCCAGCAGATCGATGCCGGCCAGTTCCAATGGTCAGTGGCCTTGGAAGATGTGCATATGAATATCGAATCCGCGCTCACCGAAAAAATCGGCATTGCGGGCAAAAAGTTGCACACCGGCCGCTCGCGCAACGACCAGGTCGCCACCGATGTGCGCCTGTACCTGCGCGATGAAATCGACGTGATCGCCAAAGAGCTGACCCGCCTGCAGCGGGGCATAGTCGAGCTGGCGGAGCGCGAAGCCGACACCATCATGCCCGGATTCACCCACCTGCAAACCGCGCAACCGGTTACCTTTGGCCATCATTTGATGGCCTGGTACGAAATGCTCAACCGCGATTACAGCCGCTTAATGGACTGCCGCCGCCGCATGAACCAGTGCCCGCTGGGCTCTGCCGCTCTGGCCGGCACCACCTACCCCATCGACCGCGAGCAGACCGCGAGCCAATTAGGCTTCGCGCACCCCACCCGCAACTCGCTGGACTCGGTGAGCGACCGCGACTTCGCCATCGAATTTTGCAGTTTTGCCGCCTTGCTGCTCACCCATTTGTCCCGCGCCAGCGAAGAGCTGATCCTGTGGACCTCGTCACAATTTAACTTTATCGATCTGCCAGACCGCTTCTGCACTGGCTCGTCGATCATGCCGCAAAAGAAAAACCCCGATGTGCCGGAACTGGTGCGCGGCAAGACCGGCCGGGTCAACGGCCACTTGATCAGCCTGCTCACCTTAATGAAATCCCAGCCGCTGGCCTACAACAAGGACAATCAGGAAGATAAAGAGCCGTTGTTCGATACAGTGGACACGGTGCGCGACTGCTTGCGCGCCTTCGCCGATATGATTCCGGCCATAGAGCCCAAGCGGGACGTTATGCGCGACGCCGCCAAACGCGGCTTCGCCACCGCCACCGACCTCGCCGACTACCTGGTGCGCCGCGGCACTCCCTTCCGCGACGCCCACGAAATCGTCGGCAAAGCGGTGGGCCACGGGGTGAAGACGGGCAAGGATCTGTCCGACATGTCACTGGCTGAACTTCAGCAATTCGGCGGCAGCATCGAAGAGGATGTTTTCGAAGTCCTGACCCTCGAAGGCTCAGTCGCTGCACGCAACCATATCGGCGGGACAGCGCCAGCGCAGGTGCGTAGCGCGGTTTCCCAAGCCAAACAGGATCTGGCCAGTCGCTGATCGAGGCTGACAAAGCCTTGACCCATACTTATACCATTTAGCGGGTTAAGTATGGGCGCTATGAATTTCCCTTCCTTTATGCCTCACCTCGGGCAGACAGCGGGTGGATCACCAGCCTACCCATTAATCACCGGACAATCCGCTCATCCACAGCGCAAGCGATAGCCTCATAACCGATATAACTCTCTCCGGCGTGCCGGTTATGAGGCTAACTCGCTTTTAAAACGAAGCGATCAGAGCCCAAACATAATGCATGTCACACAAATCCCGGAACAACCTCACAAAACCCACGATGTTTCAGAAGTGGCGGCTAAAAAAAGCA
>CAYZVN010000040.1:0-12752 GCA_964482025.1 uncultured Saccharophagus sp.
CAATAAGCTTCGCTAGGCTTCTGATATGAAAGGAGTTTTCGATGCGGGTGCCGTTTTGTTTTCGCGGCTTTAGCCTGTTACCATTCAGGACCGACGAATTGATTGAAGATGATTCATGCACGCAAGCTCTTGCACGTCGAATGCTCTATTTCTCGACTTTGACGGTACTCTAGTTGATTTTGCTGACCGGCCAGAAGCTGTTATTGTCCCTCCCCAATTACCAATTCTTTTAGATCAATTATTTCTCTCTCTTGATGGCGCGCTAGCGCTTATTTCGGGACGTTCTATTGCCTCCTTGGATTCTCTGCTCAACCTGTCGTCAATTCCGGCCGCAGGCAGTCACGGCGCAGAGTGGCGTTTGAACGGGGTTTTGCAAACGGTCGATTTAGATACTCCCAGCTTTTCGGATGCAGTGAAATTACTGACAACTTTTGCCGTATCTCACGATCTATTATTCGAAAACAAGCCCCATTCCTTCGCTCTTCATTTTCGTCAACAGCCTGAGCTTAAAGCCAAAGTGGATCAATTTCTTGCTGATCACATTGAAACCATGCTGGATCTACGTGTCATTTATGGCAATTGTGTGCGCGAAGTTCAGCCGCGCGGCATGGATAAAGGAAAGGCTGTTGCACGCTTTATGACACAGCCGCCATTTGCGGGTCGGCGCCCGATCTATATTGGTGACGACACGACGGATGAAGATGCTTTTCAATGGGTTAATGCCAATCAAGGCTGGTCCTTCAAAGTCGGCGAGGGGGTGACGGCGGCGCAGTATCGTTTGAGCGATGTGACCGATACCTATCGATATCTGGGGGAACTTCTGGCGATTAAAGGCTGAGCTATATCTTTTATATTGAAGACAGTGGAGAGTAATGCGTGTTACATAAACAAAATCTGGAATTAGCATTAATCGGCAACTGCACCATTGGTGCCTTAGTAAGCAAGCAAGCGGAGATCGTCTGGTGCTGCATGCCGAGGTTCGATGGTGATCCCGCGTTCTGCTCACTGTTAAAAGGCGATGCCGCAAAGGGTGATGCGACGGATTCGCTAGCTGGGATTTTTGCGATTGATTTGGAAGACTTCAGTCACAGTGAGCAAGCTTATGAAAAAAATACGGCTGTTCTGACAACAACGCTTTACGACACGCATGGTAATGGCGTCATCATTACCGATTTTGTGCCGCGCTTTAAGCAGTATGGGCGGACTTACCGGCCAACCACAATTATTCGCAAACTGGTTCCGATTTTCTCACCAAAGCTCAGGGTCCGCGTTCGACCTATGGCAGAGTGCGGTGAAATTTCCTATAAAAAAATCCAAGGTAGTAACCATATTCGCTTTGTCGCGGATAACCAGCTGCCTTTTCGGTTGAGCAGCACTTTGTCTGTGACCGCGATTATGGATGAGCAACCTTATGTACTGGATGGGACTCATTATTTAATGTTTGGCAATGATGAATCCGTTCAGGAGTCTCTGGCTCATCTTGGCGAGCGTTTTCTACAGGAGACAATTGATTATTGGTTTGACTGGTCACGTTATCTTGCCATTCCATTTGAGTGGCAAGAAGCGGTTATTCGCTCTGCAATTACCTTGAAATTGAGTGCCTTTGAAGATACCGGTGCGATCATTGCAGCGATGACCACCTCGATTCCGGAGGCGGCGCACAGTGAGCGTAACTGGGATTATCGCTACTGTTGGTTGAGAGATAGTTTTTTTACCGTGCATGCGCTCAATCGATTAGGCACAACTCAAACCATGGAGCAGTATCTGCAGTATTTGGTCAATATAGTGGCCTCTATGGATGACCTCCCTTTGCAGCCCGTATTTTGCATCAATGGCTCCCGGGCTATGCCGGAACGAATAGCAGCTCACTTGCCCGGCTATCGTGGAATGGGGCCGGTGCGAATTGGTAACCAAGCCGCTGAGCAAGTGCAACACGATGTTTATGGCGCGGTAATTCTATCCGTCACGCAGATGTTTTTTGACGAGCGCATCCGCCGCCGCGGAGACCAGGGCCTATTCCAGCTGTTGGAAAAAGTGGGAGAAAAAGCGGTCGCTTTTTTTGATCAGCCTGATGCCGGTTTGTGGGAGCTGCGTGGCAGTCAGCATGTTCACACTTTCTCCAGCATGATGTGTTGGGCTGCGGCGGATCGTCTTGCAAAAATCGCCCGGCGTCTTGGGTTGCAGGACCGGAACTCATACTGGACAGCTGCCGCAAATCGTATTCGCGATGCGATTGAGGAGAACGGCTTCAATACTAAACTCAACAGCTACACGGCTACCTGGGGTGGTGACACTATGGATGCCAGCCTGCTATTGGCGTGTGAGCTGGGTTATATCGAAGGCACCGATCCTCGTTTTCTGGGCACTTTGGCAGCGGTCGAGAATGCACTTAAGCCAGAAGGACGTTACATGTTCCGCTACGTGGTGGAAGATGATTTTGGTGCGCCAGAGAATGCATTCACCATTTGTTCTTTTTGGTACATAGATGCACTGGCTGCGGCCGGGCGCACAGATGAAGCGCGGGAATTGTTTGAAGATCTGCTGAGTCGCCGCAATCATGTGGGTTTGCTCTCGGAGGATATAAACCCGAAAACGGGGGAGCTCTGGGGTAATTTTCCGCAAACCTATAGCATGGTCGGCATTATCAATAGTGCGCGAATTTTGAGTAAGCCGTGGGAGTTGTCGCTATGAGTCGATTGGTGGTCGTCTCCAATCGGGTAACAAAAACAGACTCTGCCAATAGTGGTTCCAAAGGGGGCTTGGCGGTGGGCGTGACGGCGGCGATGAGCCGCGATGGTGGCCTGTGGTTTGGCTGGAATGGCAAAGTCGAAAGTCGCGACGACCCTGCGCCCAAGGTCGAAATGTCCGGCAGCATTGAGTATGCGACGGTCAGCCTAAAGCCTGTCGAGTATGCGCAGTATTACAAAGGCTTTGCCAATAGTGTGTTGTGGCCGCTGTTTCATCAGCGGCCCGATCTTATGCGCTATAACAGCGCGGACTATCAGGGTTATCTCAGCGTCAATCAAAAAATGGCGCAACGCTTATTGCCTCTGCTGCGACCGGACGACGTGATTTGGATTCACGATTATCATCTGATTCCGATGGGCAAGATGCTGCGAGAGGCCGGTGTTCGGTCGCCGATTGGCTTCTTTTTGCATACGCCATTCCCACCACTTGATCTGTTGCGTACGGTGTCAGATTACAAAGACATTCTGCGCGCACTCATGGCTTACGATTTGGTGGGCTTTCAAACAGAGGCCGATTATCGCGGCTTTTATATGAGCATTGGTTACGGGCTGAAGGGCGAGGCGTTGCCGGGAAATCGCTACCGTCACGGTGACCTGACCTGTACCGCTGGGGTTTATCCCATCAGCATTGAAACCGAATCCTTGCGAGCCGTGAGCTTAACCGGTGAAACCTCAGAAGAATTTCGCCGCTTAAACTCGAGCTTATCGTCGCGCAAATTGATTATCGGAGTGGACCGCCTGGATTACTCCAAAGGATTGTCACAGCGCCTGCGCGCATATGAGCGCTTGCTGAAGAACCACTCAGAATTTCTTCGGCAAGTCGTCTATTTGCAGATCGCGCCGATTTCGCGCGGGGATGTGGAGGCTTACCGGGATTTGGCGGAGACCATTGATCGGCATGTGGGCCATATCGTCGGTGCCTATGCCGATTTCGACTGGATGCCGCTGCGCTATCTCAATCGCGGTTTTCGCCGCAATACGATTCTGGCCATGTACAACTTGGCCAGCGTGGGTTTTGTGACGCCGCTGCGTGACGGTATGAATTTGGTCGCCAAAGAATATGTCGCGGCCCAGAACCCGGAAGACCCGGGGGTGCTGGTGCTTTCGCGGATGGCGGGGGCGGCGGCCGAGCTGGATGCTGCGGTACAGGTGAATCCCTACGATATTGATAGCGTTTCCAACAGTCTGGCGCAGGCGCTACGTATGCCTTTGGACGAGCGCATTGATCGGTGGCGGAAAATGATGACCGTTCTTCGCACCTACAATATTCACACCTGGCAGGCCACGTTTTTACGGGATTTGAAAGCGGCCGCAAGCTGACTCTGGTGACGCCTTGCGGTGGTTTTTCGCTCATCGTGCGGGGGTGATCAGGCCCCCGCCGATTTCTGCAAGGCTTCCAGTTCACCCTCGGCGCGTGCACGGCGTCCATATACCCACTCGAACAGCGGTGAGGCCATCAAGGTGGTCACAATCGCCATCAGCACCAGCATAGAGAAGAGCGCGGGGCCAATAACCCCCGCCTGCAGACCAATGTTGATGATGATCAGCTCCATTAGCCCCCGCGAGTTCATCAGCGCACCTATCCCTAAAGCCGTGCGATTGTCTTGTCCGCAGGCACGTGCGGCCGCCCAGCAGGCGCCGAACTTGGCAAGAATGGAGCAGCTCAGTACCGCCAGCGCCACCAACAACAGCTCGATGTTGTTGACCATGGTGAGCTGAGTATTCAAGCCCGAATAGGTGAAGAACATTGGCAGTAGTAGGACCACCGTAAAAGGTTCCAGTAGGCGCTTAATTTGTTCGCTAAAGGCCCCACGCGGCATCACTGTACCTAAAAGAAAGCCACCGAAAACGGCGTGCAAGCCGATAGCATCTGCAGTAAAGGCGCTGAGCATGAAGAGCATGAGCGTTAGTGACAGCAGCAAGTGACTCGGCGGCCGCCCCATGGCTTGATCTCGTTCCGCCATGCGTCCAAGTGGCGCGAGTAATTTGGGTCCCAGGAAGATAACGAGGGCGGCGAATATGGCGCCTCCAAGGATCGCGGTGACGGCAACCCCAGCGCCGGCCCCGAAGCTCGCCAAGACGAGAGCGAGCACGCACCAGGCAGCGGCGTCGTCAATCGCACCGGCGGAGAGCGACAAAGTGCCGAGCGCCGTGTGGCTGAGGCCGCGCTCATGGATGATGCGAGCCAGCATCGGGAAAGCCGTAATGGCAATGGCGGCACCCATAAACAGAGTGGCGTCATAGCGGCTGGCGGTTTCGGCAAACAGGCCCGGTATCGACATCAGCCAGGGGGTGATCAGCAGCGCAACGACAAAGGGTGCCGCCATGCCCGAAATGGATACTGCGGCGGCTTTGTGGGCATTGGCGCGGAAGTGGTCACTGCGAAAGCCCAAGCCCACCAGAAACATATACAGGCCCACTCCCAGCTGGGCTCCGACGTAAAGAATCCCCTTGGTTTCTGCGGGAAAGATCAGTTGCTGAACCTCCGGCGCCAGCAGGCCAAAGAGCGATGGGCCGAGAATCACCCCCGCAATCATCTCGCCAACCACTTGAGGTTGGTGAAAATACTTTCGCCCGAGCCAGCCCACCACGCGACACGTCGCTAGGATGACAAACATTTGCAAAAAGAAGGTAACGGACAGTTGGGCAATGGTCATAAGTTATTCTGTTTATAGTGCTGGGATGACAGCAATTGTTGTTGGAATGTCATGGTCCATCATAGTGTTATATCTATAGCTGCTCATGAAATCTTTGCAGGTTTCGCGAGTGAAACGTTTTATAGTGGCTGACAAGGGGGCAAAGCAACTAAAATGCCATAGATTTTGGCTATGGCTGCGTGGGGCTGAGAGCCGAATACCACGAGAGGTGGAGACAAAAGCATGACATTGACGGAATTGCGCTACATAGTGACCTTGGCGCAGGAGCAGCATTTCGGTCGAGCGGCGGAAGCTTGCCATGTGAGCCAGCCGACACTGAGTATCGCGGTGAAGAAGTTGGAAGAGGAGCTGGGCGTGGCGCTGTTCGAGCGCGCCAAAGCACGCGTCCATCCTACTGCCATTGGCTTGCAAGTCCTCGAGCACGCGCGGCGCATCCTTGAGCAAGCGGCCGACATCCGCAATCTCGCCAGCGCCGGGATGGATCAGGTGACGGGCCCTCTGTGCGTCGGCGTGCTGCCCACCGTTGGCCCCTATTTATTGCCTCAGTTTATTCCCCTGTTGCAGCGGATGGCGCCGCAAATGCCGCTCTATGTAGAGGAAGACCTGGTATCCCCGCTGGGTGCAAAATTGCGCCATGGAGAGTTGGATGCGCTAATCGTTACGGCGCCCTTTAGTAAGACGGACGTGGTAACCCAGGAACTGTTCGAGGAACCCTTCGCGCTGCTGGTGCCAGCGGGGCACCCCCTGGCGAGCAAGGCGGAGGTGAAGGAGGAGGACCTGCTTGGGCAGGATGTATTGTTACCCGCAGAGGGGCATTGTTTTCGTGAGCAGATTTTGGCGGCGTTTCCCACTTTGAGGCGACCAGCGGCCCACTCGGGCGTTACTCGTACCGGCTCGCTTGAAACCTTGCGTCATATGGTGGCGTCTGGGCTGGGCGTCGCCATATTGCCTTTGGGGGCCGCACAAATGCCGCTGTATACCCCCAATCTGCTAACGGTTTGTCCTCTTGCCCAGCCGGTGCCATGTCGTCAATTATTGCTCGCTTGGCGTGCGAGCTTTCCACGACATAAGGCCATTGACGTGCTGCGGCGGGCGGTACAGGCTTGCAGTCCTGCTTATTGGCGTTATAGCACCGGCAGAGATCACCGCCACCCAGCTGGATTGGTCGTCGAAAACGGGGACTGGTGATGTGTACCATATTCAAGAGTAAGCCTGTATGAGCCCTATTCGTAAAATCGTGATTGTCGGCGGCGGAACGGCCGGCTGGATGGCCGCAGCCATGTTGTCGCACCATCTTAAACCCGAGGTTTGCCGGGTCGAATTGGTGGAGTCCGCCGATATCGGCATCATGGGTATTGGGGAGTCGACGGTTCCGCCTTTTGTGGGACTAATTCGGCGCTTGGGTATTGATGAGCGCGATTTTATGCAGGCTACCCAAGCGACTTATAAGTTGGGTATTCAGTTTGTCGATTGGCGGCAGCGCCGCGAGCGTTATTTCCATCCATTCGGTGTGATCGGCAAGCGCATTGGCGCACATGACTTTTATCAGTGTTGGCTGAAGGCCCGCCAGGCAGGGCTTGCGACGGATCTACAAGACTTTTCGCCGTGCAGCGTGATGGCGGAAAACGGACGCTTTTATTTGCCGGGAGAGGCGCAGAACACACCGATCGGCGGTGCCGGCTACGCTTATCATGTCGACGCGCATGCGGTTGCCCGCTACTTGCGTCGCTATGCCGAGGAGCGCGGCGTGGTGCGGGTCGAGGGGTTGGTGAAGACGGTCACCAGGAAAGACAATGGTTTTCTCGAGTCAGTTGTATTAAGCGATGGCCGGAGCATGGCGGCGGACTTCTTTATCGACTGCACCGGTTTTCGCGCCCTCTTGATCGGCCAGAATTTAGCGGTGGACTATGAAGACTGGTCGAATTTCTTACCCTGCGACCGCGCCGTTGCGGTTAAAACCTCGGCTGTTTCACCCATCCCACCTTATACCCGCTCGACGGCTGGCAAAGCGGGCTGGTTGTGGAACATTCCGCTGCAGCAGCGGGTGGGGCAGGGGTATGTTTACTCCAGTGCGTTTTGCTCGGATCAAGAGGCCCGCTCCACTCTGTTGCGCACTGCGGAGGGCAAAATCCTGGATGAGCCGAGGTTGATTCCATTTGTCAGCGGGCGCCGTCGCGAGATGTGGCGTTTCAACTGCCTCGCACTGGGGCTGTCTGCCGGCTTTGTCGAGCCGTTAGAAGCTACAGCCATTCACTTGATTGCCCGGGGTATGGACTTTTTCCTGCGGTATTTCCCCGACCGCGACTGCGAGACTGCGCTGGTACGCGAATACAACCGTCGTATCGCGGCGGATTTTGAAGAGGTGCGAGACTTCATTGTGCTGCACTATTGCGCGACCGGCCGTGAAGACACCCCCTTCTGGCGCTGGTGTCGCAACATGACCTTGCCGGACTCTTTGCTGGAGCGCATTGAGCTGTTCCAGGGGCATGGCGCAATGAGAGAGGGGACCGATGAACTATTCCGCAGCTCCAGTTGGCAATCGGTGTTTGAGGGTATGGGAATACATCCGCGAAAACATTGTCCACGAGTAGACAACCTTGAGCTGGAACAGATTACCTCGGTCCTGGGAATGGCCCGCCAGGCTATTCGGGGCATGGTGGGTAATTTGCCCACTCACGAAGAGTTTTTGCGCAGTCAGAGCCAGCCGTCTAAATGATGGGGCTGGCTTAATCTCCTGATGAGAGGTGCCGGTGTTCAGTGCTCGTGTTATCGCTTGGCTCAATACCCTGATTCCTTTGGTCGCTGTGATAGGCGGCTATCAGATCGCCATTCATCAGCAGGTAGCGGAAGCCTGCCTGCCACTTATCGAAGGTTGTACGTCCATCAGTCGCGGTGTGCGCAACGGCGATGCGCTCTTCTGGTTTCGCGGCTTTATGATGCCGCTGAGCATGCTGTTGGTGTTTTACTGGACGCTCCAGTACCGATGGCTGGAAGCTATAGTAGGGCAGCGCCATCGGCATAGGGTGATTCTCGCCCTCGGGGTGATTTCCGCGCTGGCCCTGGTGCTTTACGCTAACTACCTTGGCTCCCAAGGCGACTTCTATCGTTTTATGCGCCGTTTTGGGGTGACGTTTTACTTTGCTTTTGCCGCGCTGGCGCAGCTGCTGAGTTTGCACTCTTTGAGCACTGCTCGGTTATCAATTGCCGAATCCGCTAAGGGTTGGCTGCGCGTACTGTGGGGGCTGGTGATCGCTCAGTGGTGCATTGGGCTTGCATCTCTGGCCGTCACCCTTACCGAGCCGGCCAATCAGTTTCAGCTAGAGAATATTGTGGAGTGGAATTTCGCTTTGGCGATGGTGTGCTTTTACGGCGTGAGCGGCGAGCTCTGGCATCGTCTGCCTAGGCCGCCAGCGGGTTGTCGATAATCAGCAGCATACCTTTTGAGGTGGTCTGCTCCTGCGATTGCCAGGGCTCCAGGCGGGTAATGTAGTTTTCCTCGCAGTACTTGGCCAGCTGCAGGAAGGTGGTTCGGCCCGGATCCGCGAGAATGATTTTCTTCACCCCGGCAAGTATGGCGCGGGCGATCAAGGACTTGAGCTCTTTCACCATGGAAGGCCAAAAACAAATATCCGCACCTACAATGAGATCTTGAGCGGCAAAGTCGGCGTGGGTCAGCTCGTTAAATGTCGCAGTTTCGGTGCGGACCGAGACATCGTTTAGTGATTCGTGCGAGCGCACATAGGGAAATACACCGCTGTCGGCGTCCACCGAGACTATGTCGCCAGCGAAGTGTTTCGCGCAATAGATCCCCAATAGTCCCCATCCGCAACCTATATCCATAATCCTCTGCCGCTGCGGCAGTGGGTGTTGCGTCAAGTACTCCATGATCAAAAAGCTGGAATGCCACACCTGATCGCCGTAAAGCCGCGGAGCCGCTTCTTCTTTACGTAGGCGCTTGATTGTTTGATGTTTGTTTTTGAGGATGCGTATGCCGTGGATGGAGCGCACGTGAGGAGACTTCATAGGCGGGAGCTCCAAAAAAGCCAGACAAAAAAAGAGGCTTTGGTCACCGTAATGACCAAAGCCTCGGGATCGGGTCCCGCCATGGCTGGCGGTGAAGGAGCGTCGCTTAGAGCGGGATTACATTTTCAGCTTGCGGGCCTTTTTTGCCCTGAGTAACAACAAACTTAACTTGCTGACCTTCTTTCAGTGTCTTGAAACCGGTGCCAGTGATGGCGCTGTGGTGGACAAAGACATCCGGGCCGCGCTGTTGCTCGATAAAGCCGAAGCCTTTGCTGTCGTTGAACCACTTAACAGTTCCAGTTGTTTCATTTGACATATTCATTAACCTTTTTTCAAAAACAAAGAATCCGCGTACTGCGGGGGTGCTGGAAATACTGGATTACTTTATTGCAACTGACGTGGAGCTTCGGGTCTGGAACTGCGAAAGACTGGCGTCGAGGAGGAAAAAGTATACTTGCAGGATTTTCAACGTGAATGATTGTACAGGAAATACCAAGGTGCGCAACTGGTTTTGTGGGGGCTATTTGGCCCGTTCGTCGGCCTGCTTTGGCCTCGCTTGTGAGGCGCGACAAATGGGCTTTTTGCGCTCGGCTGAAGACCATGTGGCGTTGTCGGAAAGAGCACACTATTTCCTCCTTCTGCATGGCCCTGAAGCCGAGACGCTTTAGGGCTATTAAAGTAGTTTGGGGATCGAAGCCGATGAATGGGCCAGGTGTCTGGTGAGCGCTCAGGGTGGGGCTATCCGGGGGCGAGGCCAAAGTACAGCAGCCCCATGGCCCAAATACCAGCTGCCGCGCAATAAACCAGCGCCGGCCCTAGGGTAAAGCGAATAATCTGCCCTTCGCGCCCGGTCAGGTTCACCACCGACGCCGCAGCCACCACGTTGGAGACGCCGATCATATTGCCGGCGTTAGCGCCGACTACTTGGAGGGCAACGGTCAGAACTTCCGGGAAGCCGGCTCGCGCCGCGACGGCGGCCTGAAAGCCGGAGAACATCATATTGGAAAAGGTGCCAGAGCCGGCGATAAAGGAGCCGAGTGCGCCAATAAACGGCGCGGCCAGGGGCCATTGGCCGCCGGCGAGATCGGCCACTAGGGTGGCGAGCTCCAGAGGCATGGATTGCAAGCCCGCCGTGTTGACGTCGGAGCGCAAGAAAATGCGCACCATGGGGATAGCGGTCAGTAAGGCAATACCAGTGGGAACCACGTTGCGCAGGCTGGTGCGCCAAGCGCCGATAAGGTCTTGTCGCTTGCCCTGTTGAAACCAGCCCGCTAACAGGGCCACCAGCAAAAACACACTGCCGGGGAGATAAAGGGGCTTTAAGTCGGTGTAAATGCCCGTGCCGAGTATATCGCCACTGCGGATGACAACTTGGTTTAACCAGTCTTTTAGCGGCAGAACTTCCATGCGGGTAATGATTAGCACACCGGCAACTAAGACATAGGGCAGCCAGGCGCGCAGAAAACTTAGGTGGCTATTGAGTTCTGTCGCGACGAGTGTTGCGTCGCCAGGGAATTGCCAGGAGGTGCGCGGCGTGAGCCAGCGGCGGCGGGCGCAAAAAGTGGTAATTAACAGGCCGCAGAAGCCGCCGATAATGGAAGGAAATTCGGGGCCGAGGAAATACATGGTTAGCCAAGCGGGCAGAGTGAAGGCGAAGCCTGCCAGCAGGGCAAAGGGCCAAGCCGCTAAACCTTCGCGCCAACTGCGATTTGCGCCAAAAAAACGCGTGAGTATGGCGCACATGAAAAGTGGCAGAGCACTGGCGAGCAGTAGATCCAAGGTGATGGCGGCCAGGCCGATTTGCCGAATGAGTTCCGCCGGAGGGTCTATTAAGCCCTCAGCGACGCCAATTAATATCGGCGTGCCCACAGCGCCGAAGGTGACCGGACTGGATCCGGCGATCAGCGCCATCACCACCGCTGCCATGGCCGGAAATCCCAGCACCAACAACAGCGGCGCCGCTATAGCAGCTGGTGTGCCGAAGCCGGAAATGCCCTCCAGAAAAGCACCGAACGACCAGGCAATGATAATCATCTGTACGCGCCGATCGGGAGAGATGGCGACAAAGCCGTGGCGAATCACTTCTATCGCCGTGGTTGCGCGTAGGACATTGAGCAGCGAGATGGCCCCAACAACAATCCAGAGAATGGAGAGCGCGACAAACCAACCTTCAATGGCCGCTGCGGCAATGCGTAGCGGCGACATTTGCCAGATCAGCAGTGCGCTGGTGGCGGTGGCGATTAGGCTCAGAGGCATGGCGCGGGTGGCCGGTAAGCGCAGGATCACCAATAACAGCAGAACGGTGAGAATGGGCGTGAGCGCGGCAAGTAATTGCAAAAGTGTCATGGCATAGAGTGGGTGATGAATGTTGGGTGCCTATTGAATGCGAGAGCGCAGCAATCGGCAAGCCAGCCAGAGCTTCCGAGGCGTTGCTGGTCGCAAAGTAAGACAATCCATCAAAATGATTCTTGCGACAGCCCGGTACTTTGCGTTAAAACGCGCGCATTTTATGTGCGAGGGTGAGGTATGACACTTTCAACCGAATACCGCCAGCGGTTTGGCGGCGTAAGCAGACTTTACGGTGAAGCGGCGCTGGAGGCATTGTCGCGGGCCCATATGGCGGTGATCGGGTTGGGTGGTGTGGGCAGTTGGACGGCGGAAGCGCTGGCGCGTTCGGGGGTTGGTGAACTGACTTTAATTGATATGGATGAAGTGTGTATTACCAACACCAATCGCCAAACTCCGGCGCTGACCTCTCGAGTGGGGCAGTCCAAAAACCAGGTGATCGCCGAGCGTTTGCGCGACATCAACCCCGAAATTCGGCTCCACTGCATCGAAGACTTTCTCGACTCCAACAACTTGCCGGACTACATAGGACCGCAGCATCATGTGATTGTGGATGCGATGGATGCGGCAATTACTAAAAGTGCGCTGGTCGCATACTGCAGCGCGCGCAAAATTCGCTTGGTCACCGTGGGCTCTTCGGGTGGCAAAGCCGATCCGACACGTATACAAGTGGCTGATCTGGCGCGTACGGAAGGGGATCCGCTGCTCGCCAAAATCCGCACCCAGATGGTTCAGCGTCACGGCTTTGCGCGAAGTAGTAGCCGCAAGTTTCGCGTCGATGCCATTTTTTCTCCCGAGCAAATGGTCTACCCCAAGCCCGATGGAACCATCTGCATGGAGAAGCAGGTGATGCAGAATGGCGTGCGCCTCGACTGCACCGGAGGCTTTGGCTCCAGTGTAATGGTCACGGGGACATTTGGCTTTGTTGCGGCGACTCGCGCAGTCGAGCGTTATCTTCAGCTTGTGGAGCGTCGCAGCG
>CAYZVN010000040.1:12852-23047 GCA_964482025.1 uncultured Saccharophagus sp.
CAGCTCGCGGGTGTTGGTGTGACTGTTCGTTCTCTCGGAGAAAGAGTTCGCGCGCTGAAACGCCAATTCAGGGTGGTAGACCGACTACCTTCAGTGCGTCGCAATTTTCTTTCGTCTAATGGGGCAGGGCAGGTGCCCCATTTTTAACATGAAGATTAGTCGTCAATTGCCTTTCGATTTGGAGAAGTGCCTCTAGGCAACACCATCGATATTTCTAATCCCCCCTCGGGGTGATTTACGATCGTCAAATTCCCTCCATGCTTTTCCACCGCGCGATGCGCGATACTCAGGCCCAGGCCAAAACCCTCGCCGTGCATGCGATTGCCCGAGCGATAAAAAGGCGTGGTGAGTCTTTCCAATTCTTCGGCGGGCACGCCGTTGCCGTAGTCGCGAATGGTGATGCTGAGGTTTTGTGCTGCAGCCGATAGATGCACATCAACCGGTGAATCGTCCGGCGTATATTTGCAGGCATTGCGCAAAATATTGTCCACAGCCTCACCTAACAAATGCCGGTCGCCCTCGATAACACATGGGCTTGGCGGGTAGGTAAAGCGGATGGTGCGCTGGGGGTGTTCAAACAGGACATTGTCAATTTGTGCCTGCAGCAGTTCGTGCAAGTCCAAGGTTACGAAGGTCGCGGCGATCTCTTCCAGGCGGGCAAAATTCAGGATTCGCTGAATCAGTTGGTCCATTCGCTCACACTCAGCGTGAATACGATGAATATAAGCCGATGATTTTTCTTCTCGCTGTTGGACGAGTTCGGCGGCCACTTGCAGGCGCGCAAGAGGTGCGCGCAACTCGTGGGATACGTCGTGGAGCAACTGTTTTTGTGCGCCGATGGTGTGCTGGATTTTGCGCATCATAAAAGAGAGGTCTTTCGCTAAATCGCCAATTTCATCGGCGCGACTCAATAAACCGCTGTCGACCTGGGTATGTAAATCGCCTTGGGCAAATTGGCGGCTCGCAATTCCGAGCTTTTTTAAGGGGCGGGTGATGCTCCAGCTCAATAAAAAGCTGACCAGAGTCGAGGCAAAGAGAATGATAAAAAATTGGACGGTGTTGACCTTTTGCAGCATGTTGGTGAGATGCCGCGGCGGTCTGGGGGTCAAAGCTTCAACGGTGTAGCGGTTGTCGTTTTTCGAGGTGATTTTGAATGTAAAGGTGTCGCGTTCTCCGCGCTTTCCGGAGTTGCGTTCGAAAATGAGCTTGTCATCGCGATAGATGCGGATGATATGCCGATGGTTGACCAAGTTGTGCGGTGGGCCGAAACGGCGCAACACACTTTTGCGCATAGGCTTGTTCGAGGACAGGCTCTCGTAGTGATTGATGGCGTGCTTGCTAATATCCTTGAGTATTTTTTCGTATTGGTTGCGAAATTTCTCGGTTTCTACCGAGGTAATAATGGCGTAGCTTGTCGCCAGCATAATGGCGAGGCTCACCAACCAGAAAGCGGCAAAAATTTTCCAGAAAAGGCGTTTAATTTTCATCGCTGCCGGCGTCTGCTGATAGTTGATAACCCATCCCGCGCACCGCTTTAATTTGCAACGTTTCTCCCTGTTGCGGCACCTGTGCCAGCTTTTGCCGGATGCGGCTGACGTGAACATCAATGCTGCGGTCGTAGCGGGTCAGTTTGCGTTGCAATACCTGCTCGGTGAGAAACTCTTTGCTGAGCACCTGGCCGACGTTGTCAACCAGTAGCTGCAAGACGCGAAACTCCGCCGCAGTTAAGGCCAGCGGCTGACCATCGAGCGCTGCGCTTAAGGTGCCCGAGTCGAGCTGCAAGTTGCCCAGCACTTTGGGGCTAGGGGAGGTGTCGGTGATTTCGGGGCGTGCGCGTCGCAACACCGCTTTGATCCGGGCGCTCAGCTCGCGCGGGTTGCAGGGTTTGGCCAAGTAATCGTCCGCGCCCATCTCCAGCCCCAAAATGCGATCTATATCGTCACCGCGCCCGGTCAGCATAATCACCGGTAAGCGGGAAGTTTGGCGAACCTGCTTGAGCACGTCGAGTCCCGATAGTTTGGGCATCATGATATCCAACACCATGGCATCTACCTCGGCGCCGTCACGCAAGCGGGCCAACGCCTGTTCGCCGTCCGCAGCCAAGTGGACTAAAAAGCCTTCGCCGCTTAGATATTCGCTGAGCAGTTGCGATAAGTGCGGGTCATCGTCGACCAGTAGAATAGTGGCGCTCGTGAGTGTCATAGGGTAACTGTATCCGAAGGCGAAACGAGGATCGGTGGCTTTACACAACTTTACCTCAGCTTAACCCTACTTTGCAGGCGCCTCGTCGATACTGGTATCACGTCAATCAGACACAACCAGGAGAAAGCCTATGAAACGTTTAATGACCTCCGTATTGCTCAGTGCAAGCTTGTTAACGGGCGCGGCGGCTTATGCCGGTCCGGATTATGGTTATCACGGCGGTAAAAATCATGTAGAACGCTTAGCCAAACGACTCGATCTGACCGACGATCAGAAAGTGGCGCTTGAGGATATTTACCGCAGCTATGGCAGCGAAAATAAAAAGGTGCATAAACAGCACAAGCGAGGGTTAAAGCGCGGCTTTGCCGAATTGGACCCGACCGCAGCGGATTATCACGAGCGATTGGCGGAAATGGCCCGCGCAGAAGGTGAGCGAGTAGAGCAGAGCATTATTCGCCGAGGTGAAATTCACGCAAAGGTGTATGAGGTATTGACGCCGGAGCAGCGGGAAAAGCTGCACAGCAAGAAAATGAAGCGCGACAAAAAATGGACTGGGAACAGCCGTTAAGATTTGGTAAACGGGTGTGAGCGATTGCCCTCTCGCTGCGAGAGGGCTTTTTTATTTTTGTGCAACAGGCTTTGCGCCTGCTTGATCCCAGAGCTCTCGCATGCGTCGCTGCAGCGCTTGAAGGCCGTTATTGCGCGAAGGGCTCAGGTGTTTGTGTAAGCCCAATTGCTGCAGTTGCCGCTCCCACGCCGCAAGATTCTCCACCTGCAAACTGCCATTGCCAAGCTGTGCCAACAGCAGCGCCGCCAAGCCTTTAATAATGCGGCTATCACTATCGAAGAAAAACTGATTTTCCTGTAGCGCCAGCCAGGTGTTGGCCGCGCAGCCGCGAACTCTATGCTCGTCAAGACGCAGTTCAGGCTTGGGCTGAATCAGGTCGCCCCATGACATCAAAGTTCGATATTGCGCTTGCCATTGCCGGTTATTCGCGAGGGTGGCGACGTCGACGCTGGAAAAATCGTCTTGCATCATAGCGATGGAACGTCCTTAAGCCGAAATAGGGCTTTGGCGTTATCGGTGGTCTGCTGGGCAACGGTTGCTAGAGTATCGTTGCGCAATGAAGCTAAGGCCTGGGCCACGTCGCGAATGCGCAGAGGGGTATTGCGCTTGCCCTGGTGTCCATGGAGGGGCATGTCGGGAGCGTCGGTTTCCAGCACCAAAGCGTCTAAGGGTAAAGCTTTTACCGCGTTGCGGGTTTTGTTGGCGCGCTCATAGGTAATGGTGCCGCCTATGCCGAGATAAAAACCCATTTGCCAATATTGCTCGGCCTGTTCCAGGCTGCCGCTATAGGCGTGAAGAATGCCGCCGCGCGCCAACGGAAAGGCTTTTAGGCAGCGGATCATCTGATTATGGGCGCGGCGGCAGTGCAGAATAATGGGCTTATCCAATTCCTGAGCGATTTCCAGATGGCATATCAGGACTGCCTCTTGGAGCTCAGCGTCTCCATCAATGTATTGATCCAACCCGCACTCCCCCACCGCAAGACACCGAGGGTCCGCCAATTGATCGCGCAGCGCTTGCTTCAGCGAGGCGAGCTGCGCGGTGAGTTGGTCTGCCCAGATGTTGTCATCGAGCCAGCAGGGGTGGAGACCTGCGGCGTAGTAGAGGCCTGGATGAGATGAGCAGAGCGCCTGCATGGTCGCCCACTGGCTCGGTTGGACTCCGGGAATCAGCAGATGGTGAATGCCTTGCCTGCGGCAAGCCTCCCACAGCGCATCTCGATCCTGATTGAAATCGTCAAAATCAAAATGGCAGTGTGTGTCGAAAAATTCCAGGTCGCTGCGGGCGAGAACAGGGTTAGGCATGTTGCGCACTCGCGTTGTAGAGGTGATCTAAGAGCCGGCGGCAGGCGAGTGTAGCATAGCGGAGTTGGCCACCTGAGCAGGTGGCCGCCTTGATTTAGTGCATTTTCAGGCTCGGTCGCAGCCAGCGATTGATCCGGCCAGATAAGAATATGAGGGCTGTACGCCAGAAGCCGTGAATGGCAATTTGGTGCATGCGGTAGAGCGATATATAGGCAATACGCGCCAGGCGCCCCTCCACAAAAAAGCTTCCGCTGCTCAGGTTGCCCATTAAGTTGCCGACAGTGGAATATTCCGAGAGCGAGATCAGCGAACCGTGATCGCGGTAAACGTATGTCTGCATGGGCTTATCGCGCAACAGAGCGAGCAGATTTTTGTAGCAGGTGGCGGCCATCTGATGCGCCGTCTGGGCGCGCGGCGGTGCTTTTTTGCCTTCGGCCCCGGTGAACTCGGCGCAGTCCCCAATGGCAAAAATATGGGGGTCACGAGTGGACTGCAAGAAGGGGTTGACCACCAGTTGATTGATGCGATTCGTTTCCAATCCCCCGATATCGCGCATGAAATCTGGGACTTTAATGCCCGCCGCCCAAACCATCAGATCCGCCGGTATGGTGTCGCCGTCTTTGGTTTCCAGTCCTTCGGCAGTGGCGCGGGTGATGATGGTGTTGAGCTTCAGGGTGACGTTAAGGGACTCCAGCTCTTTATGTGCGGCGCCGGAGATGCGTTCTGGCAGAGCGCCGAGAATGCGCGGGCCGGCTTCGATCAAAGTGACTTTTAACTGCTCGTTGGTCACAGCACTAAAACCGTAATTGTGAATTTCTTTCACCGCATGGTGCAGCTCCGCCGAAAGCTCTACCCCCGTGGCCCCTGCGCCGACTATGGCGATTTTGACTTCACGGAATTGCTCGGGCAGGCGCTGCAGGCGCAGGAAGCAGTTGATCATCTTGCTGCGGAAGCGTCGCGCTTGCCCCGGGTTGTCGAGGAAGATGCAGTGCTCCTGAATGCCCGGCGTGTTGAAGTCATTACACACGGAGCCGAGCGCCATCACCAGGTAGTCGTAGTTGATGCGGGTTTCCGGCAGAAACTGTACGCCGTCTTCATCGCGCATGGGGGCCAAGATCACCTGCTTGCTGGCGCGGTCGATGCCGGTGACATTGCCCACCCGAAAATGAAAGTGGTTATTCATGGCGTGGCCGCGGTAGCTAACGGCGTCTATACCATCATCCATAGCGCCTACGGCGATTTCATGCAGTAACGGCTTCCAGAGGTGGGAGGTGTTGCGGTCGATCAATACGACTTCGGCTTGCTTGCGGCGACCGAGCTTGTTGCCCAATTTGGTAACCAGCTCTAAGCCGCCCGCACCGCCTCCAACCACAACAATTTTGGGAATTTTTTCGGCATTGACTGCTTGCATTAAATACCTCAACAAAGCATGAAGAATAGGTGGTGCGCATCATACGCTGGGAGGCGCGCGCTTCCCATCTACCAGGCGCTTGCGGTACGTCAGCGGGAGCCGACGGCGGACGGAAGGACGGCAGCGCCACGCCGCACTTTGTTTATCTTCGCCGGTTGGGTAGCATGCGGACTTTGCGGAAGCAAAATCGCTCACCCACCCATCAATAATGCTGCTCTCGTTCAAAAAGGGGGATGTTATGCAGGAGACCTGGCGTTGGTTTGGCCCGAATGACCCCATCAGCCTGGAAAAAATTCGCCAGGCGGGCGCCACTGGCATTGTCACGGCGCTGCACCATATTCCCGCCGGCGAGCGATGGTCGGAAGATGAGGTCCGCCAGCGCCGGGACGAAATTGAGCGAGCTGGGCTTAAGTGGGCGGTGGTAGAAAGCATTCCCCTGCACAACGACATCAAACTGCGCACGGGCAATTATCGGCAACAGATCGACAACTATAAAGAATCCATCCGCGCGGTGGGCGCCGCCGGCGTAACCACTGTCTGCTACAACTTTATGCCGGTAGTGGACTGGACGCGTACTAACCTCAGCTATCAGCTGACCAACAAGGCGCAAGCGCTGCGCTTTGAGATGACGGATTTTGCCGCCTACGATGTTCACATTCTGCAACGGCCCGGTGCCCGCGCCAGTTACGAGGCGTCGGTGTTGGCGAAAGCCGAGGCCCGGTTCGCCGCCATGGGTGATGAGGAAAAGGCGCTCTTGGAGAAAAACATCATCGCCGGCTTGCCCGGTGGCGAAGGCTCCTACAACCGGGAGAGCGTGCGTGAAGCCATTAATGCCTTTATTCAATTGGGCCAAGAGCGCTTTCGCGAGAACCTCATTCAGTTTCTTGAAGAGGTGATTCCGGTGGCGGAAGAAGCGGGCGTCAACATGTGCATTCACCCTGATGATCCGCCGTTTTCGTTGTTCGGGCTGCCGCGAGTGGTTTCCACCGCCGCCGATGCCCGCATTATCTTCAGCCGCGTGCCCAGCCCCAACAACGGTCTCACTCTGTGTGCCGGTTCTTTCGGCGCTCGCGGCGATAACGATTTGGTGGCGATTGCCCGGGAGTTTGGTCCGCAAGTGCATTTTGTCCACCTGCGCAACGTCAAACGCGAAGCCGATGGTTCGTTTTATGAATCGGATCACTTAGACGGTGACAACGATATGGTGGGATTGATGTCAGCGCTCTTAGACGAAGAGCATCGCCGCAAAGACGAAGGGCGCAGCGACTGGCAAATCCCGATGCGCCCTGACCACGGTCACTTGCTCGCGGATGAAATGGATCAGCCCGGGGTCAACCCCGGATACTCTTATTTAGGGCGGCTCAAAGGCCTTGCCGAGTTGCGCGGTGTATTGGTGGCGTTGGAAACTGTGCGCGGTAGGCATCTCTAATTTTCAGATTACAACAGATAGGAAAACAGCAAATGAAGCGAAAGCTATGTGTTCTAGGACTCTTGTGTGTCGGCCCTTCTTTTGCGTCGGCCGCGGATATTTACGTCTCCGCGGGCTACTCAAGCTTGAAACACGAGGAAACTCGCCTGACCACCAATGTTGGGGCGGTGGAAAACGCCTGGGTGACGGATGAAGAAGAGGCGGATGTTGTTCAGCTTGCCTGGGGACTTACCGAAAGCTCTGCGCGCTTTGTTGTTGAGTACACCTACCAAACGTCCGACTTCACCGGTTTCGATCTTGAATACACCAAGCATGCCCTGACCTATAGCGGCTATTGGACACCCGATCTCCATCTGCCCGAACTCTACCGCTATTTGCCGAGAGTACATGGGGTGCTTGGGGCAGGAGTCGGGGTGAGCAATTTGACGCTTAAGAGCAGCGCAGAGGAAATTGGTGACGATTTCAGCGATCGCGGCTTGCAGTTGAAAGTCGCGGCAGGCTTGGAGTATCGCATCACCCGCAATTTGGCGATCACGGCCACCTATGAACACCATTTCAACGAAACCTATAAGGACTGGGTCGCCGAGAATCACGAAATTGTGTTCGATGAAGGTGACCAGCAAGGCTTTGTGATCAGCGTGTCGGGTTGGTTCAACTGATTAGCGGCATTCATGCCCATTAATATCGATGGGCATTTTATCCTTTCACTCCATTGCCTACGTCTTCTGGCGCCCCGCATCTTCTCGCTCCCAGGCGTCAATTTTTGCTCTTGAGGTTTATTGATGACCATCTGGGTCGATGCTGATGCCTGTCCGGTTGCCGCCAAAGAAATCCTGTTTCGCGCGGCAATACGTACCGAAACACCTTTGGTGTTAGTTGCCAACCAATATATTCGTATACCGCCTTCACCTTTTATTAAATCGCTGCAGGTGGCGGCCGGCTTTGATGTGGCCGATAATGAAATTGTGCAAAAAGCCGAAGCGGGGGACTTGGTTATTACTGCGGATATTCCTTTGGCGGCAGATGTGGTGGCCAAAAAGTGCATCGCGCTTAATCCTCGGGGTGAGTTGTACACCAAAGAAAATATTCGCCAACGCTTGAACATGCGCGATTTTATGGAAACTCTGCGCAGCAGTGGTATTCAATCCGGTGGTAGTCCACCCTATGATCAAACTGATCGACAGAGATTTGCCAATCAACTGGATGCCTATCTGGCCAAACAAAAACGAGGCTAAAAGATGGATGAATTTACCACCGGCAAGCATAAAATTGCCGTTTTTATCGATGCCGATAATGCACCATCCAGCAAGATGGACTTTATTCTTGCTGAACTCGCTAAATACGGAGTGGTGAATATTCGCAAAGCCTATGGCAACTGGACCAATACCAACTTAAAAGGTTGGGCCGGCCTGTTGCATGAATTCGCCATTCAGCCCATGCAACAATTTGATCTCACCAAAGGTAAAAACGCCACAGATATTGCCTTGGTAATCGACGTTATGGATGTGCTCTATACCAAGCAGGTGGACATTATTTGTTTGGTTTCTTCCGATTGCGATTTCACCCCACTGGTGACACGGATTCTCGCCGAGGGAAAATTCGTTATCGGCTTTGGCGAGCGCAAAACACCGGAAGCATTCGCCAATGCCTGCTCTCGGTTTTTGTTTGTGGATGAAAAGCCCGCTGAGCAAATTCAGGCGGAAACAAAAGTCAATCTGAAAGGCAATAGTAAGTTAATTAATCTGCTGCGCCAGGCCATGGAGGCTTGCGAAAATGACGAAGGCTGGTCCCACCTCGGCGCTCTCGGCTCCCATATCGCCAATCATGCATCATTTGATTCGCGTAACTATGGCTATAAAAAACTCAGTGATTTACTTAAGGCCATTGATTTATTTGAAACCAAAAAAGACGGCAACGCGCTCTTTGTACGGGATAAAAAGAAGGCAAAAATGTGAGTAACCAATCTATGTGCCGAGAGTGTTTTTTATGCTGATGATTATCTGCTCGGTGCTGACGCTGTTTTGCTGCCTGGCCACGTTTATCACACTGTCGCACCACCAAGCATGGTGGGTGAGAGGCTGGGATTTCCCATGATTACAAGTGGGATTGCTAGCGGGAGTATTATTATTGGTCGAGATCGCACTGCTGAACTTCTCTCAGTTTGGATCTTGGGTTTTGGTGGTGCTGGGATTGGTTTGCGTCATTTATCAGGGGTGGTGGATCATTCCTTATACGTGGTTATTTCCCAGTGAAGTAAAATTGGCTGCCCAGCATGATAAAGGCAACCTTATCGCCATCTTGGCTTCCAATGTGTTGACTCCCAATCGGAACTCGGACGCCTTGGTGCATTTGGTGCGAACTCACCAGCCCGATATTGTAGTGGCGCTGGAGACCGACACCTGGTGGCAAAATCAGCTCGATGAGCTGCGTGCCGAATATCCCTACACGATTCAATGTCCGCAGGATAACCTCTACGGCATGCATGTGTATTCCCGGCTCTTACTCGAAGATGCCAAAATTCAGTATTTAGTTGAAGACGATGTGCCTTCCATGCACGCGCTTGCGCACCTGCGCTCGGGGCAAAAAGTTCAGGTGCATTTTCTACACCCGACGCCACCGAGCCCTACAGAGAACGATGAATCCAGCGAGCGCGATGCGGAATTATTGGTGGTAGCAAAAGCAGCCGCCAAGTCCCAGTTGCCAGTGATTGTTGCTGGAGATTTGAACGATGTCGCTTGGTCGACCACAACAAGATTGTTTCGCAAAATCAGTGGTTTGCTGGACCCCCGTATCGGGCGCGGTATGTTTAACAGTTTTCATGCTAAGTACCCGTTTATACGTTGGCCTTTGGATCATTTATTTCATAGCCGTCACTTTCTTCTAGTGGATATCCGGCGCCTGCCTTCCATAGGTTCGGATCATTTTCCGATGCTGATTCGGCTGGCTTATGTACCGGAAAAAGGCAAAGAGCAGGATGGCATCGAGGCCGACGATGCAGAGCGGGCATTGGCGAAAGAGAAAATGGATGAGGTGAAATCCGGTAGTGTCCATACACCTGGTTGATAGTGGATGCTCCACTTACTGTCATTCGCAGATCGGCATGCGTTGTGCCGGTCGGATCGATGGATTCCCGCTTTCGCGGGAATGACGTGGAAGGTGGCGGGAATGACATGGAAGGTGGCGGGAATGACATGGAAGGTGGCGGGAATGACGTGGAAGGTGATGAGAATGACGAAAAATCACGACGTCATCCCCGCGAAAGCGGGGATCCATTTTTAGCC
>CAYZVN010000040.1:23147-29461 GCA_964482025.1 uncultured Saccharophagus sp.
GAATGACGAAAAATCACGACGTCATCCCCGCGAAAGCGGGGATCCATTTTTAGCCTATCTGCCCGGCTCTACAAGCCGTAGTTTTTTAACGAATCAACTCTGCTTCCTTCCTCAAGTGCCCAGACTCCTCCTTCCAATGATAGTGATAATAAACCACCGGAATCACTACCAGCGTCAGCAGCGTTGACACCATCAAACCAAAAATCAACGACACCGCCAGACCACCAAAAATCGGGTCATCCAGGATAAAAAAGCCACCCATCATGGCCGCTATTGCCGTGAGGGCAATGGGCTTGGCGCGCACGGCTGCGGCGTTTAGGGTGGCTTCTTGCAGGGGCTTTCCGGCAGCGACTTCCTGTTGAATAAAATCCACCAGCAAAATGGAATTGCGGACGATGATGCCGGCGAGGGCGATCATGCCGATCATCGACGGCGCGGTGAATTGTTGGCTTAGTAGGGCATGGCCGGGGAGTATGCCGATCATGGTCAGCGGAATGGGCGCCATGATAATCAGAGGTACACCGTAGGAGCGGAATTGGGCGACCACCAATAGATAAATCAGAATTAATCCTACCGCGTAGGCAGCGCCCATATCGCGGAAAGTCTCAAAAGTCACCTGCCACTCGCCGTCCCATTTCAAACTCCATTGGTAAGGATTTTCCGGCGCTTCAATAAAAAATTGCTCGACCTCCATTTCTGCCAGCGCACTATTGATGCTCGCCAAACCGTAAAGCGGGCTGTCGGTACCGCCTGCGATGTCCCCAGTGACATAGACCACCGGTTGCAAATCCTTGCGGTGAATGGTTTGGTCGCGAGTGGTGTATTGAATTTGCGTCACCTCGGCTAGTGGCACCAGATTGCCGGCGGCGGCACGGACACGAAGGTCGTTGAGGGCGGCGATATTCATTCGCTGTTCCGCAGGTAACACCACGCGCACCGGCACGGGATATTGGGCCTTTTCATCGTGAAGGTAGGCCATATCGGAGCCACTCAGCGCTGCGGCAATCGTATCGGTGATGTCTTTTTGATTGACACCTAAAAGTGCGGCGCGCGCGCGATCGATGCGGATCTGGATTTTTTCCTGGTGTGCTTCTGCGGAGTCATCGGCCTCTACCAGATTTTCGGTTTTGTGAAATAGGGCTTTTATTTGTCCAGCCATTTCCAATTGTCCTGCGTAATGCGGGCCGTAAATTTCAGCTACTAAAGGTGCCATAACTGGGGGCCCCGGCGGAACCTCAACAATTTTGATATCCGCTCCGAAGGATCCACCGATTTTTGTCAACGTGGGGCGCAGCTCCAGGGCTATATCGTGGGACTTTCGGTTTCGCAGAGACTTATCCAGTAAATTTACCTGGATGTCGCCCTGATGCGGTTCCGCGCGCAAATAATATTGGCGGACTAAACCGTTGAAATTTACCGGTGCAGAACTGCCCGCATAAAGCTGATAGTGGGTTACTTCCGCCACTGTGTCCAAATGGTCTGCCAGTGCCTGCAACACTTTATGGGTATCTTCCAGGGCGGTTCCCTCGGGCATATCCACTAATATTTGCAATTCGCTTTTGTTGTCGAATGGCAGCATTTTCATAATCACTGCCTGGCTTGACACTAAAGCCATGGATCCGCCAATTAATAGGAGTAATCCCACCAACAATAACCAGCGATTGCGATTACCCTTTTGCGCACGTAAAAAAGGCAGCATCAGGCGACGGAAAACTCGTTGCAAAAATAAGTCCTGACCGGAGCTTTCATGGTTGGCTTGATGATCCTGCTTATTGAACAGCTTTAAATAAAGCCACGGGGTAAATATAAAGGCGACAGCGAGAGAAATCAGCATGCCCGTACTGGCGTTGATGGGAATGGGGCGCATATAGGGGCCCATCAGCCCCGTTACAAACGCCATAGGCAGTAATGCTGCGATAACCGTGAAAGTGGCGAGAATGGTGGGGCCGCCCACTTCATCCACAGCTGCAGGAATCGATTGTAATAAGGATTTACCGCCCAATTGCTGATGGCGATGAATATTTTCCACAACCACAATGGCATCATCCACCAGAATGCCGATGGAAAAAATCAGTGCAAATAAGGAAACCCGGTTGAGGGTAAAGCCCCAGGCCCAGGACGCGAATAGGGTAATGGCAAGGGTAACGATTACCGCAGCACCTACGACCAGGGCTTCGCGCTTACCCAAAGTGAACAGTACTAGGGCAACCACCGACAGAGTGGCGAAAATTAATTTTTTAATCAGTGTTTGTGCTTTGTCTTCCGCCGTTGCTCCGTAATTGCGTGTGACTGTGGCTTGCACGGTATCGGGAAACGCAACGCCGCGCATTTGCTCAAAGCGGGCAATCACCCCTTCCGCCACCTCCACCGCATTGGCGCCGGGCTTCTTTGCTACCGCCAGTGTAATCGCGGGAAACCGCCCTTCCGCAGTGACGCCTGCTGTTTGAGCCGCCGTACCTGTGCCGAAACTGACATAACGCGCCGGTTGTTCGGCGCCGTCGGTAATTTCTGCAATGTCGCCGAGAAATACGGGTGCGCCCTGATACACGCCAACAACCAGTTGAGAGACCTCATCCACCGACTGTAAGAAACTGCCAGCCTGTACTTGGGTCAGTTGGCCGTTGCCAAGAAATGACCCCGCTGCGACTGAACTATTGGCACCACCCAATACGCGCTGCAAGTCAGCCAGTGATAGCTCATAGGCTGCTAGGCGTTGGGGGTCGAAAGCCACCTGTAAAATACGGGGTTGTTCGCCAATTAAGGTGATATCCCGTGTGCCTGGTACACGTTGCAACTCCGTTGCCAGGGTGCGGGCGATACGGGTGAGGTCTGCGGGGGTAATATTCGGGTCTTCACTCCACAAGGTGCTAGCCACAACCGGAACATCGTCAATGCCCATCGGCTTAATCAGCGGCATACCCACGCCAGAATTTGGCGGCAGCCAATCCTGATTAGAATAAAACGCGTTATACAAGCGCACGATTGCATCCGTGCGCGGCTCCCCGACCTCAAAGCGCACGGTAATCACCGACATGCCCGGTGAGGACATGGAATAAATGTTTTCCACGCCTGCCAGCTCGGAGACTATGCGTTCCGCCGGGGTGGTGACCAGAGATTCCACCTCTTTTGCGGATGCTCCGGGGTAGGCAATAAACACATTGGCGAAGGTGACATTAATCTGCGGCTCTTCCTCTCTCGGTGTAATAAAAATTGCAAAGAGCCCGAGCAGCAATCCCGTGAGCGCTAATAACGGAGTTATTTCGGTGGTGAGAAATGCGCGTGCGATACGCCCGGAAATACCGAGTTTGGTAGGGATCATGGTGCGGTACCCTCCTGTGTACTTTTGTATGCCCGTGCCGCCGCTGTTGGGTCCGTCGCTATCCATTCGCCGTCATTTAATCCGGCCAAAACGGGCACAAGGCCATCCGTCGTTGGCATGCCGGTGCGCACATACCGCAATTGCACGCCACCTTCTGGGGGAGAGGCATAAATAGCCGTCAATTCACCGCGTATCACCAGTGCGCTGCTGGGCACAGCGAGCTGCTGTAGTTCGCCTTTGACAAAGCCAACTTTTACCAGTGTGCCGGGATAGATTTCCTGGTCGAGTTCCGGTAACTCCACCAGCACTTTAAATGTCTGACTGGCGCTATCGGCAGCGGGGGGAATACGCAACTCCTGCGCGGCGATCCACCCTCCATTCGGGAGCTGTACGCGTGCGGCGCGGTGTTTGCGCAGGGGGCCAATATGTTGTTGCGGAATATCCACCGCCACTCGTAATTGCGCAAGAGAAAGGCCAGTAAGCAAGGGTGTGCCCGGCGCGACGCTTTCGCCCACCCGCACATGGCGGGCCAACATAATGCCGGAATAGGGCGCAATTAAGGTGGTGTAGGCGAGATTCTGTTCGGCTTCCGCCAGGGCTGCTGTGGAAGATTCCACACGAGATTTGGCTGCATTAAATTCGGCATTAGCGCGATCAAAGTCGGCCTTGGCAATTAATTGCTTGTCCAATAATTCCTGCGCGCGAGCAAAATTGCTTTGTGCCTCTTGCAATCGTGTGTTCGCTTCCTGTTGTTGAGCACGGGCTGCTTCCACCCGCGCTTTTTGCTCAGTGTCGGTAAGGCGCAAAATGACTGCGCCTTTTTCGACGAAATCGCCTACATCGAACGGCAACTCTGTGACTCGCCCCGAAGTTTGTGCGGCGACCGTGGCCTGGTTAACCGCCTCCACGCGACCGTCGAAAATGATTTCCATTGGAATCGTTTGGCGTTGTACCTGGATGCGTTCGAGATCCATTGGCGCCTGGGGTGTCCCGGTGGATTCAGGTGTTTTTCCATCACAGGCGCTTAGGATTGCCGCGACTGTCGTGATAAGTACAATAAAAGCGGCCTTCATGGATTGCACTCCCCTATAAGGTTTTGATTGTTCCAATATCGCGTTGTTGCTTCTTAGTCGTCATCCCCGTGAAAACGGGGATCCATTGCAAATCTCGCTCGGTGCCAACCCCTGGATTAGCTCCGCTGGCCTAACGGCTCCCGCTTGTGCTGCGCCGCTCTACCGAGTCGCGGGAATGACGGGGAAAGTCCTCAGTTGCGTCGAGTGTTATAAACTGCATCACACTGCGTTTTTGCAGAACAAAACTCCGGGCTTTACTCCCAACTTGCGCAAAACCATTGCCATAGGGCAGAAGCCGGTGAAGGAAGTTTGGAACATGTTAAGTCCCACAAATCCAGTAAACCATAGCCAGTTGGGACTGTGCCAGTATGCGAGGGCGGCGGAAACCAGAATAAAAAGGCCGGCTATGCGAAATACCATTTGGTCGAGTGTGCTTGTCATAAAAAATCTCCCGTTGAGATCGCTTTGGTTAATGCGCTTGTGAAGACCGTTTCAATTAAATTGCGGAACTGTCTCCCGAGCTGCAGAAATGTCGGTGCAATACTTCAATAATGTCTCGCGCCGGACCTGGGTTGAGGTGGTAATAAATGGTCTGAGATTCCCGTCGGGTCTCCACTAGGCCATCACTACGCAGCTTGGCCAAATGCTGGGATAAGGCCGACTGCGACAGAGGTACAATCTCATTCAATTCGCCCACGGCCATCTCCCCGGTGCCCAGCGCACAGAGAATTTGCAGGCGGTGCGGGTTGGCCAGGGCCTTCAACAAGTTGGCGGCGTCGCCAGCGTGGGCGGCCATCTGCTCCAGCGCTGCTGGAGGTATCCGGCGAGAGGTTTGATTGTTAGGCATGATATTAAATTAGGCTTTTCTAAATTAGGTAAGTCTAATATAGTTCTGTTTAACTGCTGTCGCAAGCCTTAAGGAGAAATAATATGATCCGAACCTGTTCCCACTGCGGAGCCCAAAACCGCATCCCGAGCCGTCATCTCGCCAGTCAGGGGCGTTGTGGCCAATGCAAAATGATACTGCCGCCGCAATCCCTGCCACTTGATGTGAATCAGGCTGAGTTTGATGAAATTATTAGAGATTCGCCCGTCCCGGTGTTAGTGGATTTCTGGGCCGCTTGGTGCGGTCCCTGCCGGATGGCGGCACCAGAAGTTGCTAAAGTGGCGCACTCCATGTCTGGTAAGGCGCTGATATTGAAAGTAAATACAGAGCACGAGCAGCAACTGTCCGCTCGCTATAACATTCGTAGCATTCCCTATTTTGCCCTGTTCAAGGGCGGGCAGATGCAGTGGCAGCAAGCGGGGCTGCTCGACCACAGCCAAATGGAGCAGATCCTGTCCCGATGGGTCTGAGCTATCCTACACGCGAAACCATCATTCAATGCCTGCGCCCGGTTTCGGCCGCAGGAGTGTTTTGGGGTGGTTTCTTAACAATCACAACAGAGACGAGTCGATGGATAACCAGGAACTGCATTTAACCCTCCGCAATATCACTCTCGAAGACTATCCCCAGCTCCAGGCGTTGATGGATCGGGTCTATCCCGATCTTGGAGGGGCTTGGTCACGCAATACGCTGGAGCGTTTGATTGCAGATTTTCCCGAAGGGCAAATTTGCATTATCGATAAGGAGCAAATGGTGGGGGTGGCATTGACCCTGAGGGTGCGCTATACCCGCTTCAGTAACCCGCATACTTACGACGATTTGATCAATCATAAAGAGGAAGCCATTAACGACCCCGACGGCGATGTGCTCTACGGGCTTGATGTGTTCATCGATCCGAATTACCAGGGCTACCGCCTCGGACGTCGCCTTTACGACGCCCGCAAAGATCTTTGTCGCAACGATAACTATCGCGGCATATTAGCCGGTGGCCGAATTCCTAAATATCACGAATACGCCGGTAAAATCTCACCTGCGG
>CAYZVN010000041.1:0-7298 GCA_964482025.1 uncultured Saccharophagus sp.
GGCGTTTGCGCGCCTCGTCTTATCACTGCCACTTCAAGGACGCTTGTCAGTCTCCATGGATTACCCGTCGACAATCGATACTCGCCAGACTCTGGAGACACCGGAAGGCACCGACCTCTCCCTCCACCCCGCCGGGTTTTGGATTCGCAGCTTGGCTTATACCCTGGACTGGCTGTTGCGGATCGCCGTGGTATTTGCTGCGGGAATCGTGCTCGGCGCCAGTGGCATCGGCCAAGGCCTGACGCTGGTGATCTACTTTCTGATGGAGTGGTTCTACCCGGTGGTCTTCGAAGTGTGGTATGGCGGCCAGACCCTCGGCAAAAAAGCCCTGCGCATTAAAGTCATCAACGACGATGGCACCCCGGTGACCTTTGCCGCAGCGCTGATTCGCAATCTGCTGCGCGTGGTGGATTTTCTGCCGGCGTTTTACGTCACCGGCATTCTCAGCAGCCTGTGCAACCGTCATTTCAAACGCTTGGGCGATCTCGCCGCCGGCACTCTCGTGGTCTACGCCAACCCGGTCGCGGCGAGCCCGGCACTGGAAAACGTCGGCAGCCGTCCGGTCCCCGAAGGCTTCAGCACCGATGAACAGCGCTTTCTCCTCGCTTTTGCCCAACGCAGTAGCACTATGAGTCCAGCTCGCCAAGCGGAGCTGGCTCAGGTGCTGGCACCCGCACTTGGCCCCGGCGACCCGACACTGGCCATCAAACAAATGGCCAATCATATTGTCGGCGATCGGACGCAAGCGCGGAAAGGTTCAACCCCATGAAGCAGACTGCGTTCGAGCAACTTCACGCCCCCACTTGGCGCGCGCTGGAAGAACAGCTACAGCATTTGGAAAAAGGCCGCCCTTATCCGCCCGAGGCACAGCAGCAGTTTGCCGCCCTGTTTCGCAAAGTGTGTCATTTTCACGCGCTCGCGCAAGAGCGTCACTACAGCAGCTTTCTGGTGGATCACCTGGACGATTTGGTTACCCGCGCCCACCAGCAGCTCTACCGCCGTAAGCATCCTCTCTGGCAGCCGCTGCTGCAGTTCGTGGTGAGCGAATTTCCCGCTTTGGTGAGAGCGGAAAAGCAGGTGGTTCTGTGGGCGACTGTGCTATTTCTCTCGCCTTTACTGCTGTTTTTTATTGGCGGCCAGATAGCGCCCGAACTCATCTATACCGTGCTCAACCCGGAGCAAACGGTCAACATGGAATCCATGTATGACCCCGCCAACCGAGTGGTGGGCGAGGCGCGCGACTCCAATACCAACTGGGGCATGTTCGGCTTTTACATCTACAACAATATCTCGGTGGCCTTTCGTACCTTTGCCTCGGGCTTGCTACTGGGTGTCGGCAGCGGCTTTTTCCTCACCTACAACGGCGCCATGATTGGCGCGGTGGCGGCGCACTTGACGAATGTCGGCTTTACCACCACCTTTTTTACCTTCGTCGTCGGCCACGGCAGCTTTGAGCTGACTGCCATCGTCATCGCCGGCGCAGCCGGACTGAAATTGGGGTACAGCCTGCTAGTGCCCGGCCAATTGACGCGCCTAGAATCGCTTAAAACGGCCAGCCATATCGCCATTCGCTTGGTGTATGGGGTTATTTTGATGCTGATCATCGCCGCCTTCATCGAAGCCTTCTGGTCGTCCAACAATATTTTTGCGCCCTGGCAGAAATACACTGTGGGCGCGTTGCTCTGGTTGGTGGTGTTGGCCTATCTGATCTTTAGCGGGCGAGGTCGCGCGCGATGAACCTGGAGCAGCTGCGCATCGCGATTCGGCCCCGCCGCGATTGGGAAGCGGTGGATCTGGGCCTGCGCATGGCGCAGCAGTGGTGGTGGCCGATGCTGCGGGTCTGGCTGATCATCACCTCGCCATGGCTGGTCGCGGCATGTGTGACGCCTCCTGAGCACCAGTGGCTCGTGTCCCTCAGCCTCTGGTGGTGCAAGCCCTTGTTCGAACGCCCGTTGCTGATGATTCTCAGCCAGGGGGTGTTCGGGGTCGACTTGACCACCCGCGAAGTGCTGCGTGCAACGCCGCGCCTGTTCTTCACGCAATTGGTATCCAGCCTCACTTGGCGCCGCTTTAGCTTTACTCGCAGCATGGATTTACCCGTCATCCAGCTGGAGAACTTGCGCGGATGGGAGCGGCGCGAGCGCCTGAATGTCCTGCACCGCGTCGACAGCGGCCCCGCCAGCTGGCTGACCATTATCGGTGTGCACGTCGAGTCCTTCGTCATGCTCGCTTGTGTCGCCCTACTGGCTATTTTGATTCCCGCCGAGGTCAGCGCCGGCATGTGGAATCTCAACTTCTGGGGCGACAGCCGCGCAGGCGGTGTCCTGTTGATCCTATTCGCCTACCTCGCCATGGCCCTGGTCGGCCCCCTGTTCGTCGCCTGTGGTTTTTCCCTCTATCTCAATCGCCGGGTCAAGCTGGAAGGCTGGGATCTCGAAATTGCGTTTAAACGCATGGCGCAAAAACGCAGCTTGCCCACCCTGGCGCTGCTCGCCCTAGCGGCCCTGTTGCAGTTCACACCACCGGCGGTGGCGCCGGTGCAGGCGCAGTCCGAGCGCGATACGGTGAAAGAGGAAATTCTGGCCATCAAACAAGGCCCCGATTTTCACCGCATGGAAACCAAGCGCGTGATCAAATCCGCCGACGAGGAGGAGTCCGACTTCGACAAAGGCTTTTGGCAAGCTATCTTCAGTTTTTTTGCCGGCACCACCAAAATCGCCGGCACTGTCGCGAGCGTAGCGGAACTCCTGCTCTGGGGCCTGGTACTGCTCGGCATCGCCTTCTTGATTCTGAAGTACGGCACTTGGCTGGAACGTTTTCCTCAGTTGCTCCCCCGACGACGCCGGCGTGAATACCAACCGCAGACCCTGTTCGGCATGGAGGTGACGCGAGAGTCGCTGCCGGATGATGTGGGCAGCGCCGCACAGGCACTTTGGCAGCGAGGTGAACAGCGTCAAGCCCTGGCATTGCTGTATCGCGGCAGCCTTGCCAGTCTTTTGTCGGCCGGCGTGCCACTGCGCGACGGCTCTACCGAGCAAGAGTGTCTGCAGCTTGCCGAGCGCCTGCAGCAGGAGCTGAATATTCCCGCAGCCTCCATTGCCTACTTTTCCCAGTTAACGCGCGTATGGCGGCACCTCGCCTATGGGCATCACGCGCCCACAGATGCGCAAGCCGACGCCCTCTGCCGCGATTGGGCACAGCACTGGCCGGAGGTGGCTCGTGGCTAAGCGGCGCCCACATTTGACCTATCTGCTATTGGCGGCGCTCGGCTTATTAGTGGCGATTTGGTATTACAACCTGGAGTGGGAAGACAAGGAAATCGATTTAGGACCGACGCCCGAAGCTCGCCGCAACCCAGTGCTGGCGCTACAGCGCCTCCTCGAAGCTCGGGGCCAACCGGTGCAGTTGGTACGCGGCTTTACCGGGCTGGAGCGCTTACACCTGGGCGGCGCTCCGATTGGCGCCAATGACGCTGTCGTGCTGCTGAATACGGGGCGCAGCCTGCAGCAAGCGCAAGTCGAGCAACTCTGGCAGTGGCTGGAAGGCGGCGGCCGTATTTTAGCGGCGGTGAACAATCCTCATTTCGATATGACCGCTCTGGATAACGACCCACTGCTGGACCAACTCGGTGTCACCCTGGTGAGGCACGACTGGAGCGGCTTAGGCGATGCAGGGGAAGAATTAGAAGACAACGAAGCGCAACTCGATCCTCCCGCAGCTGAGGCTGATTCAGACCCCGCAGACGCGGAGGCAACTGAGGAGGAAAGCACTACCGAGGAGTGCCGGTGGCAAGACGTCACCCTACCGGTATCCCTGGGCGCGGGCGAAGCGGATGATCTGCAGATGGAGTTTGTCTCCGCCATTTCCTTTGCCGATCTAGCCGGTGAGGTGCGGGCGCTGTCGCGCGACGGCGACAACCTCTTTTTGCTGCACCAGAAGATCGGCGCCGGCGAGATTTACGCCATCCCGGCGATGCACGCGCTTCACAACCTCAACATCCATTGCGCGGACAACGCTTACCTGGTCTGGCGAATGTTGCGCGATAGCGACAAAGTGTGGCTGGCGCTGAATGCCGACAGCCCGAGCTTTTGGCATCACCTCTGGCAGTTGTCCGCCTTTGGCTGCATGGCTCTGCTCGCTGCGCTGGCGCTCTGGCTTTGGTATAAGGTGCCGCGCTTTGGCCCGATACTGGAAAGACACGCGCGCGGCCGTCGCCAATTCCTCGACCACATCCAAGCCAGCGCCCAATTTCTGCTGCGCCAACAGGGTAGCAAGGCGCTGATCCTGCCCCTGCGGGACGACATTCTGCAGAAACTGCGGTTGCGCCACCCGGGCTTTGCCCAACTTCCCATAGCAGAACAGATCGCTAAAACAGCGCAATTGAGCGGCATGAGCCACACTGACGTGCAGCTGGCCCTTTACCGCCCCCTGCCAGTGCCCGACCCGGTTTTTATCGATATGGTGCAACGACTTCAACATCTTAGGAATGCTCTATGACTTCTGATTCCGGCAGCCCCGATCACCAGTACGCGAACCCCCACGGCACCTCCGACCCGGAAGCCGCCGCGGCCACCAGTGCCTTCGATCAGGCGCACAATTTAGTGCAAGCACTGCGCAATGAAATTCAAAAAGTGCTGATCGGCCAAACCACCGTAGTGGATCAGGTGTTGATGGCCTTGATCGCGCGCGGCCACGTGTTGATCGAAGGGGTGCCGGGACTGGGTAAAACGCTGCTGGTCCGCACTCTGGCGCAATGCTTTGGCGGGCATTTTGCGCGCATCCAGTTCACACCGGACTTGATGCCCAGTGACGTTACCGGTCACGCCATGTTCAATATGAAGACCCAGGAGTTTGAAATCCGCAAAGGCCCCGCCTTCACCAACTTGCTGCTGGCCGACGAGATCAACCGTGCGCCCGCCAAGACTCAGGCGGCGCTGTTGGAAGTGATGCAAGAGGGGCAAATTACCATTGAAGGCAGCTCCTACCCGGTAGATGCTCCCTTTATGGTATTGGCGACGCAAAACCCTATCGAGCAGGAAGGTACCTACCCATTGCCGGAAGCGGAGCTGGACCGCTTTATGTTGAAGGTGTTGATTCGCTATCCGGAGCGGCTCGACGAAGAAAATATGCTGCTGCAAATCTGCCGAGGCCCGGCGGAAGAACGCCCACCTGTGCGCCAACTGCTCAAGCCGGCCCATGTTCTTAGCCTGCAAAAGATCGCTCAGCAGATCACGGTAGATCCCACCATCGTCGAATACATCGTTAAGATTGTCCGCGCCACGCGCGATTGGCCCGGTATTTCGCGCGGTGCCGGCCCACGGGCGAGCATCGCCCTCCTCAACTGCGCGCGCGCCTACGCGCTGATGAACCACAACCGCTATGTCACCCCCGATGACGTCAAGGCGGTAGCATTGCCAGCGCTGCGTCACCGCTTGCTGTTAGCGGCGGAGCTGGAAATAGAAGGTGTGTCGGTCGATACGGTGCTCACCGAAATCTGTCAGAGCATCGCGGCACCGCGGCGGTAAGATTCGTGAAGCAGAGTGCGCGCAAACGCTGGCGACCGAGTCGCAAAACTTTTTCGATCGCCCTTGGGTTGGGCCTCGGCGCGCTATTGGTGGCCTTGCTCGGCTACTGGTGGCCATTGTTTGCGCAGAGTTGGGTGCAAACCGGCATTATTGTTATCGCTGGACTTTTTGCCGCCCTGGTGCTGCTGGATTACGCGGCAAGCCGCAGTCAACCGCCATTGAGCATCGAGCGCCAATTGGCCAGCGGCTTGGCGCTGAACCAGTGGACCGAGGTCAAACTCAAGCTCCATCACCGCTTCCGCTATCCGCTGGTGGTGGAGGTTTTTGACGGCATCACCGCTGAGGTGATCAGCGAGCGAGCCCATCAGCAGGTTCCCTTGGAACCGGGGCAAACCACTCAAATAACCTACCGCTTGCGTCCACTCCAGCGCGGCCCGCTGAGGCTGGAGGAATGCCATGTGCGCGTGCCTACACCTCTGGGCTTCGGCCGCGTGACCTATAGGGTGGCTGCCGCCAGCACTGCCAAGGTCTACCCAAACTTTGCCACTATTGCCACTTACACGCTGCTGGCGGCGGAAAACCACACCAGTGAACTGGGCATCCGCCAGAAAAGTCGCCGTGGCCAGGGCCTGGACTTCCACCAATTGCGCGAGTACCGCCAGGGCGACAGCCTGCGCCAGGTGAGCTGGAAAGCCTCCGCGCGCCGCCAGCAGTTAATCTCGAAGGAGTACCAGGACGAGCGCGATCAAAATGTGATCCTGCTGATCGACAGCGGCCGGCGGATGCGCGCCAAAGATGACGACCTCGACCATTTTGATCACGCCCTTAACGCCAGTATTTTGGTGAGCTATATCGCGCTGCGCCAAGGCGACAGCGTGGGAGTTCTGAGCTTTGGCAATAGCGATCGCTGGATCAGCCCGCAAAAAGGCGCCGACCGCGTGCACGCGATCCTCAATGGGCTCTACGATTTGCAGGTGGGCAACCGGGCGCCCGATTATCTCGCCGCCGCCGAAAGGCTCACGCACTTGCAGCGCAAGCGCTCGCTGGTGGTGATGGTCACCAACTCCCGCGACGAGGAAATCGACGAGTTGCTGATGGCGGTCAAGTTATTGCAGAAGCACCATCTGGTGTTGGTTGCCAATATACGCGAAGCGATTCTTGATCAGACCCTGCAAGCGCCCATTATCACGCTCGACCAGGCTGCGGCCTATGCCGGCACGGTTACTTATCTGCAACAGCGCACGGCGGCGCATCGCAAATTGCAGCAGGGGGGAATTTACGCGGTGGATTGTTTAGCGAAGGAGCTCGCGCCCGCGCTCGCCAACAGTTACTGGGAAATTAAACGATCGGGCGTTTTATAGCGTCCGGCAACTGGCCCCTCAGGGAAGCAAGTAGCGATTCAGCTTAGTGCGCCAAGTCGTCCGCGCTCGAATATGACGCTCACATGCGCGGTGCCAGCCAATCAATAAAATCCGTCGGCGCGCGGATGTGCTGGCCAGCGGTGGTAATTCCGACTCATGGCTTGAATAAGGCTTCTGACGCTGCAACACCAAGAAAGGTTTTACCCGCACAGAACATTCTTTCATTGCCCGTCACCTTTTTGCCCGCGGCTAATTCAGAGTGGTGCACAATGGGGCTGCAATATAGCGGCCAAATTCCATTTTGTCCCGTCCTATCGTCATTTGCTGTGATCGCGTAACAATTCGCCAAAAAATTCCGCCGCAAAATGGCGCTGACTGCAAAAAATTGTCAGTTTTTTTATTTATTCCTATC
>CAYZVN010000041.1:7398-11672 GCA_964482025.1 uncultured Saccharophagus sp.
GCCGGCCGCAAGTGCCACTAGGTGACTTTTGACCTGCGAACTAGAACCAATCGTTATCCAAGATACTCGAAGGCGGGATACACTGCGGACAGTGTAAAAGGTGGTGGAGTAACGGTTATGGCAGTGGCTGTACCTAAAAGCTGGTTATTGGGTCTTGCATTGATGGCTCTGCCGCTGGGCGGCTGGGGAGAGATTTATAAATGGGTGGACGCGAAGGGCCAGGTTCATTTCAGCGATAAACGCTATGCCAACGAACAAGCGAAACGCGTGGATGAGGAACCTCTGCTCAGTCAACAGGGCGACAATCAGTTCATTTTCCAGCCGGAAGCGGATGCGCTATTGCGGCAGAACCAAAACCAGCCGCTGGGATTGTCGACCGCGCTCTCCGCTGGCAATTGGAGCCAGAGTGGCACCCGCTACCAGAGCGTCAGCCTGATGCGCTTTGAAGTCGGCCCTTTGCTGGAAGAGCTGCATCGCAACCCACAGAAAAAACTCCTGCGCGCAACCCTGACCCTCTACGCCAACGCCGACGATAAGCTCTATGGCCAGGGTGTGAGCAATCAGGAGCCGCCGGGGCATTCCAGCAAAGGCGGCGACAACGCGTTTTACCTGAAACCGGTGCACAACAACTTTGAAGAAGCCACTGTGACCTGGGGCAGCTTCTTCGATCAAAGCAACTACACTCCCAGCGCCATCCGCAGTCTGCCGGCGATCACCGTGTCTGGGAGCGGCGAGGATCCGCAGAAGAACTATGAAATCGACATGCTGCCGCTGCTACAAAAGCTGATGGAGGCCAACCTGCGCCAAGTCACCTTGGAGATGCGCCTGCAGCGCACCTCCGGCCGGGCCCAGGTCACCTTCTTCTCTCGCGAAGCCGAGGTGAGCAAGCGGCCGACCTTGCAGGCCGAGTTATTCGACAGCGAGGCGGGCAGCGCCCGGCAAGACCTCCCAAGGTAAACTGCATCGGCTAATTTACGAAGACTGCTGCAAAGGCGCCGACGGGCGCTTGCTGTGGTGACTTAGCAGCCACTCTTGAAACTCCGCCTCCGGCAGCGGACGAGAAAACAGATAGCCTTGAAACACAGTGCAACCGAGCGCCTTGAGGCGCTCTAATTGCACCTGAGTTTCCACCCCTTCGGCTACCACTTGTAAGCCCATATTGCGACCGATGGTGATCATGGATTCCACCAAGGGCTCATGTGCGCTGGTCTCCAGGACGTCGACAAAGGCTTTGTCGATTTTCAGAATGTCCAGCGGCAAGTCGCGCAGGTAGGCGAGAGAGGAATAGCCGGTGCCAAAATCGTCCAGCGCGATGGTCATGCCAAAGCGGCGCAGCTGGCCCAGCTTGGCAATGGTGTCTTCGATATCCGTCAAAAGCGCGCTTTCCGTGACCTCCAGAGTGATATTGCGGGGCGGAACCTGCAGCTGCTCCACCGCAGCGATGGTGGCCGCTACGAAGTCCGGCCGCGCAAACTGCCAGGGCGAGACATTAATGGACAAGTGCCCATTGAACGGCAGACCCTTTTCCGCCCAATTTTTGTGATGTTGCAGCGCGGCTTCGAGCACCCACGCGCCTATGCTGTTGATCAGCCCGGTCTCCTCGGCCACGGGAATAAAGTCCAGCGGTGGAATCCAGCCCTGCTCCGGGTGACGCCAGCGGATTAGGGCTTCAGCACCCACCAAGTTGCCCTCGCCGTCGAGCTGCGGCTGATAAAACACATGGAGTTCTTGATTGGCAATGGCCGCGCGCAGGCCGTTTTCCACCGCCAGGCGCTGGCTGACCGAATCGCGCATCTGTGGCGTGAAGAACTGATAGCCGCCCCGCCCGCCAGTTTTTGCCCGGTTGAGGGCGATATCGGCATTGCGGAACACATCCAGCGCGGTACTGGCAAACTCCGGAAATCGCACCACGCCGATGGTGCAGCCTAAATCCAGCAAGTGGTCACCCACCTGCACCGGCTGCTCCATTAAGCTCACCAGCTGCTGCGCACAGCGCTCCAGCGCCAGTTCTGGCTCTGGCCCCAGCTCGTTCAACACCACCGCAAATTCATCGCCACCAATGCGCGCGACCAAAGTGTCGCCGTCCAGGTTGTGGCGCAGCCGCCGGCCTATGCAGCGCAGCACATCGTCGCCAATATCGTGACCGAGGGCATCGTTGATGGTTTTGAAATGGTCCAGATCGATCTGAATAAATGCACCGGAAGGCCGGTTCGACTCCCCCAACAAACGGACGACGTGCTCGTTCAACGCAAGCCGGTTGGGCAGCCCGGTAAGCGCATCCTCGTACGCCATCTTGCGGATTTTCTGTTCCGCCTCCAAACGGTGCAGCTCGGTGGAGGCGCGGGACACAAAGATATTGACGATCTCCTGCATCTGCTTCACCTGCTCCATGGGCTTGTTGTCCAACACCGCGATCAGCCCTATAGCATTGCGGTTGCCATCCTCCATAGCGGCACCAACAAAACTTTGGGAGCCAGCCTCACGCAGAATCGGATTGGCGGGAAACTCTCGCAATAGCTGGCGGGACACCGCGTAAGTGCCCTGCTGCAGTACTTTTTCCGACGGCGTGTTGGCCAGAGGAAAGGTGACGTTTCCCACCAACTCACCATCCACCGCCACCGCCACGGTTTCAATAACGGCTTGCCGGTTGACCACTTTTTTCAGGCCTATATAGACATGTTTTTTCTTGAGCAGACGCGCCAGATGGATTGCCAGCTGATTGAAAAATACATGACCGGTTTCCGTGGTCACCGCCATGGAGATGGTCTTGATGGCGTTTTCGACAAACTGGCGCTCCGAGACGTCCTCTAAGCGCACGACAACTTCCTGCAACTCCCGCTGCTGATTGAAAATCGGATAGAGCTTGAACTTAAGCCAGGCATCGCGCACCAGGTAAAGGGCATCAACCGGCATCCCCGCCGCCAAAAAGAATGGGCCAAACTCGGCGGAATGCCCTTGGGTCAACACCTCCAACACTTGGCCTCTTGGCACCCCTAGCTGCTCCAATACGGCAAAAAAGCTGACTCGGGGTGGCGCGCTCACGTCTCGGCGAAACAGGCGTATGCTTTCATCGTTGACCTGAATCACTCTGCCGGCCAAGTCGACGATATGAGTGGCGGCCGGCGCTTGCGTAAACACTTGTGAAAGTCGCTGTAATTTGTCCTCCGCTTGGCGCCGCTGTCGAATTTCCACTTCCATCTCGCGTTCGCGCACCTGTAACTTGCGGCTATTGCGAGCGGCATCCAGAGCGATGCGAATGGTCAGCCATAAAACAAAGGTGGCAAGTCCGAAGCCGATTAAATACATCCCGTGCCAGACGCCGGCATCCAGCGCAAAATTCGCCACCACGGTAACGCTGAGCAGGGCAATAAACAGGGATTGAGTAAAGGTGTTGGCGCGGCCGACGCGCTGGCGCGACAGCAGGTTCCACCTTGCCGACGCCGCCAGCGTCAACAAAATAACGCCGTGCCAAACCCCAGCCCCACCCCCCGGTGTGCCACGCAGCGCACTGAGACCGCCAAGCCAAGCCCCGGGCTCCTTGCGAAGTGCGGGGATATCGACAAAGTGCAGGGAAAAAGCCGAAGTCCGATTGGCCACCACCAACAGCAGTACCGCCAAGATAAACAGAAAGACCAAGTTATCCGGCAAGCGGCCTCGGTAGCGTTGCACGGCAAAGAAAAAGCCGGTCGCCAGCAACATCAGCGTGGCGCAGTCGGTCTGCCAGAGCAGCGCGGTGATTGCCGCAGTCCCATCCGGCGTCTGGTAGTAATAGGCGGACGCCAACTGATAGCCAGCCCCGCTGAGGCCCATTACAGCCAGCGCCCAATAGGTATAACGGTTCTGCGGCGACTGTGCTAAAACAGCCACCGTGCCAGCCGTCACTCCGACCACCAATAGATAACCCACGGTGATGTAGAAAAGGAACATCACCCACGGCAAAGATTCGCTCATACTGACGTCATAGCCTCGATCGTATCTTTAACCATAGCCCGCCCCCTCCTTTCCGGCCAAAATGTCGCGGAGAACGCCCGAGTTTGCGGAAGAGCCAACCAAAGGCAGCGGTGCCGTTTACAGTCCCCAGCCAATGGAGTAAGTTGCGCTGATGGATCGCTACCTGCCACACAAACGCGCTTTATGTCCGACTCGGCGTTGGATGTGACGCTTTTGACAGCACGACCCGGCCTCTTGGTATCCCCGTTTATTCAGCCAAACGTTCAACTAAACACTACACTGTTTGCACGATTAAGCTTAGTCGATAGCGCAGGTGAACTTAG
>CAYZVN010000041.1:11772-29236 GCA_964482025.1 uncultured Saccharophagus sp.
CGATAGCGCAGGTGAACTTAGCCGATAGCGCAGGTGAACTTAGCCAATAGCGCTTGCAACAGACAGGCTCGGCCACAAATTACGAATCGGTAACTATATGCAAAACGTCAACACCCTGAGCGAATTTATTGTCGAGCGCCAAATGGACTATCCACAAGCGTCGGGAGAATTTTCCGCGCTTTTTTCCGCGCTTTGTCTCGCCGCCAAAATCGTCAACCGCGAAGTGAATAAAGCGGGGCTGGCGAATATCAGTGGGCCGGCGGGAGAATTTAACAACCATGGAGAAGCGCAGCAGAAACTCGACGTTTTCACCAATGAGGTTTTTAAAAAGGCACTCGCCGCGCGCGGGGTGGTGTGCGGCCTGGCATCAGAGGAAGAAGACAGTTTTATTCACTTTGATGGCGAAACAAATCGCTTCGCCAAATATGTGGTGTTGATTGATCCATTGGACGGCTCGTCCAATATTGACGTGAACGTATCGGTGGGCACCATTTTCTCGATTTACCGGCGTATCACCCCGATAGGGTCGCCGGTGACCCTGGAAGATTTTCTACAGCCGGGCCGCGCGCAAGCCGCTGCCGGCTACATTATTTACGGCTCATCCACCATGTTGGTGTACTCCACGGGTCAAGGGGTCAACGGTTTTACCTACGACCCCTCCCTCGGCCTGTTTTGTCTGTCGCACCCCAATATGAAATACCCGCGCAACGGCGCAACCTATTCCATTAACGAAGGGTTTTATAGCCATTTTCCCGAAGGGATAAAAAAATACATCCAGTATTGTCAGGAAGAGGATTCGGAAACGCGGCGCCCCTACAGCACACGCTATATAGGATCGTTAGTGGCGGATTTTCACCGCAATTTAGTCCAGGGCGGCGTCTATCTCTATCCCACCTCAAGCCGTTATCCACACGGGAAGCTACGGTTGCTTTACGAAGGTAATCCCATGGCCTTTATCGCCGAACAGGCCGGCGGTAAAGCGATTATCAGCGCCGGCCAAGCGGTGCTTGATCAGCCGCCGCAGTCGCTACACCAGCGCACAGCGCTCTATCTCGGCTCACAGGAGATGGTGGATAAAGTGGAAGAGTTTCTAAGGGTGTTGGGTTAAGGACAAGCACCCTCGCTATGGCTTCTTGAAGCCCCTTGAGCACAGGAGAGGTGGACATTTTTTTGGCTGGCCCTCCACCAAAAAATCCGTGACACAATTCACAAAAATCTCCCCGATAGCATATTTACGCTAAAAAAATACCATTACGTCAGCAAATAAAAATTAATCATATTAATTGATTATTTCGTCACAATTTGATTTTTGCACCGTTGACCCCTCCAAACGCCTATGGTGTCATCTGGACAAGTAGGGGCTTTTGGAGCGTATTGGCGTTCGAGGCGCACCATCACTAAGCCGCTGCGACGACACAATAACAACTGAGCATTTTTCGACGGGGACTGACTCAGACTTTTACGGCGCTAAGCGCGCTCAAGCGGCGCCCACGGCCATTTCCGTAAGTGATTCCGTCTCGTCCATATATTCCGTTTTGTTGCGGTTTCCGTTTAGGGCGACCGCCGTTGACACAGTCCGTAAACGAGAGCGCAAGGCGCATGCAGGGCAAGGGTGTTTACAATGGATCAACCGCTTTTTTTGCACCGGTTTCTCTCAGGCGCCCGCCTCGACACCCGCACGCCGTCTGCGCTTTATCGCAATGCCCTGATTATTTTTATCGCGCTGCTTTTTATTACCGCTTTAGGCGCTCACCTCAGTTTTGAACATACGTTCCTAGCAGAGCGGCTGCTGCCAGCGCCCAAAAGCCTATTTTCCTGGTCCGTCGCCACCAGCTCCGACGCAGACAGCAAAGGCGGCTCGGCAATACGACTCAATGACGCAACTCAGAGCCTGGATTACACCTTTACCATATCCAACCGAGCGGCCTACAGTTATGCATCGGTGGATCTTGCTTTTCGGGAGCGCGAGGATTCACCTTCGCTGGTGAATTTTTCCCCTTATACGCATTTGCGCTTCCATGCCAAATGCTCACCCCGAAATATCCTAAGTCTTACGCTGCATACCTTCGACAAGCAGTTTAGCCATCCGCACAACCCCGAGACCTATCGTATTCCCATGACGTTCTTCAGCTGTGATGAGCAGTGGACACAAGTCGATGTCGATTTACGCCATTTGGAAATTCCCGAGTGGTGGCTGCACCACCATCAACTGCCACTTTCCGACCGCCACTACGATTTGCGTCAAGTCTCCGGCCTCAGCTTTGGTATTTCCGTGCAAAGCCCACGAGACGTTGAGTCCACCGCGAAAATCGTAGAGCTTGAACTGCGCGGACGAGATTGGACAGCCGCTTACCTCTACGCAACGTGCACCGCAGCATTATGGTTGGCCTACGCCTTCTGGCTTTTCAGAAAGCACACTCAAGTACTGGTCACTGATCTCAAGGAAAAAATTCAGAAGGACCGGCCACTGATTGCATACCAGCAACTTTCCGTCGAGCCGCATCGCGATAAAGAGAAAAGTGCGGTATTGCGTTATATGGCAACCGAATATGCCAATCCTGATATCAATCTAGAGGCCGCGATTGCCGCCACCGGCGTCAATCGCAGTAAAATAAACAGCATTTTGAAAGATGAAACAGGGCTCACGTTCAGCGCCTATCTAAATAAATTGCGACTAACTGAAGCCGCACGGCTTCTCGCGGATGAGCCTGAAGCCAATGTGGCCGAAATTGCATTTTCCGTAGGTTACAATAACGCCTCTTATTTCAACAAATTATTTAAAAATGAATACGGATGTTCGCCCAAGGCGTTTAAAACAAACTGCGCTCCAAAAAGGCATCACGGATATCCCCCATCTGGGTAAAACCCATTACACACTGGGATCTTCGTCACTCAGGGTTTGCACAATAAATCCCATTTTTATTTTTCAGCCTCAAAATCCTCTGTTAAAACGAGGATTTCTTAATCGCTGTACATCCTTCTCGCTTTTCATCACTCACCCGTCTCTTCGGCCACATCCGCTGCCAAAATAACTCCTCACTTAAGCATAAAAACTTTAACTGATAGAACATCCCTTTATTTAATAAGCCCAATAAATGATTTAAATATCCGCTTTTTTTAACCAATTGGTCGTTGCTGTATCTATTCATGGCGAATGAATGCGCTTATTTTGACTTGATGCCGAAATCGTAGGTCGGCAAAAAATAGTGGCATCCTCTCTTTATATTGGAGTCGTTGTATTGAGGGATTCACAAGGTTAATCAACGAACCTTTTGGGATAACACATGCGCATAAAGATACTGGCTCCCTTATTATTCTGGGGAGTTTCACTCATCGGCTGCGGTGGTGCAGGTGAGGAGACCTCCAGCAGTTCATCTTCTTCCAGCACCTCTTCTAGTGGCGCTTCGAGTAGCTCCGGCACATCGACCACCGGCTTGGAAAAATGGCATTTTGTCCTCGGCCTTAACGTCGGCGGCAGTACCTATAGAGATAGCGAAGGCTTAACCTTTGAAGCCGACCGCTATTTCACCGGAGGCAACGCACAGGTTGTCACAAATGCCATTGCCGGCACTCAGCAGCAACCACTGTTTCAGTCCGAGCGCTGGGGGGATTTAGACTACGAAATTCCGCTCGAACCAGGTCACTATAAAATCAAGCTCAAGTTCGTTGAGATGTTTTGGGATGCCAGTAACTCTCGCCTCATTGACGTTGCAGTAGAAGATAAAATACTGGCACAGAACCTGGATATTTATGCCCAAGTTGGCAAGTTTTCGGCATATGAAATTGAATACTCAAGCGTTGTGGTTAACGATGGATTCCTTTCTGTTCGCGTCAACGCATCTCAGGATAATGGCACCCTGTCGGCAATTGAGATTTACGCGGATAAAGATAACGAGACGTCATTTTCCGAGCTTTCCATCACCGCAGGTGAAGATATTTACGATACCTCCTGCGCCCAATGTCACGGCACCTCGGGCGATGGCAACGGCGTCTTTCCTTCACTGATCAAATCAGAGTGCACCAGCTGCGCATCGGCTTCAGCATTGATCAGCAAAATCTCTTTGACCATGCCGCTCAATGGTGACCACTGTACCGGCGACTGCGCGCGCAATGTCGCGGGTTTTATTTTGCACGCCTTTAATGATGAAGGACCAAGCACCGCCGATTGCCGAGTAAAGTCCGCGCCAATTCGCCGGCTGACGCGTTTCGAATACAACAATACCATTTACGATCTTTTTGCTGACGACACACGCCCTGGCAATGATCTGCCCAGCGAAGAAATTGGCAATGGCTTTGGCAATGACGCGAATTCCATGGCGGTTTCCTCCTTCCTGGCGGAGCAATATGCCAAGGTCGCGGAGGGCATTGCGGAGCGTGTTGTTAATAACACCGCGCAATGGCAAGGCCTGCACTCCTGCGTCCAGACACTGCAGAGCAGCAACCAACAATCCTGTGCAGACCAAATTATTGAGCGCTTGCTACCACGTGTATTTCGCCGCACGGCAACCTCGGCCGAGCTGCAAACCTATAAGGATTTACAGCGCAGCTTGGTCCGCAATGGCAGCGACTTTAAAAAATCCATTTCCGGCGTGATTGAAGCCCTTCTGCAGGCACCCGAGTTTCTCTATAGGGTGGAAAAAGGCGCAATAGTGGACGGCCGGCTGAAGCCGACAAGTGAGGAGATGGCGTCGCGCCTTTCGTATTTCTTCTGGGGCAGTATGCCGGATGATCAGCTGCTGAGCGCAGCCGCAAATGGCCAACTCAGCACACCAGCACAAGTCAAAGCGCAAGCCGAGAGAATGCTCGCCGATGCACGCAGTCGCAATATGATCCGCTATTTCTTCGACGCTTATTTACCCATTTCTTCACTTAATCACTTAGAGCGCGACCCAGAGGCTTATCCGGACTTCAATGCGCTAGTGGGCTCGTTGATGCGTGAAGAAACTCAGCGCTTTATGGAGCATATGATTTTTGAAGGAGCAGGTGATTGGGCGTCCGCCTTAACGGCGCCCTACACCTTTATGAACGAAACCCTCGCGCACTTTTATGGCATAAGTGGTGTATTTGGCGACCAATTTCAAGAAGTGCCCATGGATAGCCGCCGCTTGGGGGTACTGACGCACGCGGGCATTATGGCCGGCACCACACATTCGGGCCACACCAACCCAGTGGTGCGCGGGGCCTATGTGATGAAGAAGCTACTGTGTGTCGACATTCCTTTGCCCAGCGGCGACATTCTCGCGCAAATTAAACCACCCGATCCAAGCTCTGGTTTAACCGGGCGCGATCGCTACAGCCAACACTCGCAAGATCCTGTCTGCAAAACGTGCCACGACAAAATGGATCCGGTTGGTTTGGTCTTTGAGCATTTTGATCCAGTGGGCCGATATCGCACTCATGAAAACAATGTTTTGATTGATGCCAGCGGCGCATTGCCGGGCACCGGAATTCAGGTAAGTAACGCCGTTGAGTTAGTCACCGCGATCGCCAACGACCCGCGCACACACCAATGCTTTGCGTATAACTGGGCAAACTTTGCCTATGGCAAAACCATCGGCGCGAGCGAATCCTGTGTGAAAGAAACCGTGACTACGAATTTCGCCGATAAAGGTTATGACATTCAAAGTTTGCTGGTGGATCTGACCCAGACAGACGCCTTCCTCTATTTACCTGCTAGCCATCGGCAATAAGAGCGCATTGGGAGCTGATATGAAAAAGAAACTGAATCTAACTCGTCGCTCAGTGATTCGTGGAGCCGGTTCCATTGCCATCGCTCTGCCCTGGCTGGAAATTATGGCGCCGACTAAGGCGTACTCCCAGGAGTACAACATCGCCAAGCGCTTCCTGACGGTATATACCCCCGGCGGCACCGTAAGAGATAAATGGGCCAGTTCCGGCAGCGAATTTAATTTTAATTTAGGGCCGATTTTACAACCGCTTAATTCACTCAAAAATCGCATTCTCGTTCCTCATGGGCTCGATATGAAATGCGCCATTGGCGAGCAGCATCAGGCGGGAATCATCGCGTTCTTGACGGGAACCGAGCAGGATTACTCGCGCAACGGGTACTCTGCCGGACCATCCCTCGACCAAGTGATTGCCAACCGAATCGGCAGCGATACACAACTAAAAAGCTTGCAAATCGCCATCCGCTGGGCCACGGGAAAGTCGCACGGTTTATTACATCCGATCAATGTACTGAATTTTGAGGATAATGGGCGCTATAACCCCATTCCACCGCGGCTCGACCCGCAGCAGATCTGGAATGATTTATTCGGCCAGCTGGATACCAGCGACCCGGAAGCGGCGGCACTGCTTAATCGCCGAAAATCGGTTCTCGACTTTGTTGGCAAGCGTTACCAAACCTTATCGCAGCAACTGGGCATGGCGGATCGCGCCAAGCTGGAGCAGCATCTCACCAAAATTCGCGAAATTGAAATGGCGCTGGAAAGCGAAGTGGTTGCCGGTGGCGCCTGTATGCAGCCCGACCGAGTGGACACCTCAGATTACAACCCAAAATCCGGTTTGAACTCCTCGGATAACGGTGGCCTTAAAGACAATCGCACCGATGCGGCAATTCCCAAAGTCGGTCGCTTGATGATGGATATGATCATTATGGCCATGTCCTGCGATATGACCCGTGTAGCCTCGTTGCAATGGACCGATACGGAGGCCAAGCACACTTTCCCCTGGCTGAATTTATCGGACCATCATCACTACTACCAACATGACGGCGGTTTCCGTCCCAACGAGTGCCAAAAAATTTACACCTGGTACGCAGAGCAGCACGCCTATCTTCTGCAGAGAATGGCCGAAGTCGATATGGGCGGTCACAGCTTGCTCGATGAAAGCGTGGTCCTTATAGGTTCGGAGTTATCCGACCCGCCGACGCACGACAAAAAGAATATGCCGTTCCTGCTGGCAGGCAATGGCGGTGGCTTGCGCACGGGGAGAATGTTGAATTTCAACGGCCGCAGTCACAACGATTTGCTAAGTGGCATCCTCAATTTGTTCGGCGCGAACGCCAATTCATTTGGTGCGCGGGGTTATAACACCGGTGCCATCACCAACTTAGCGTGAAGGCAATTAGCGGCATCGCCATCTATTGCGGTAGTGGCGGCCGCCTCCACCTGTAACCGCATGCGTTAAAAATCTCGACCTACTGTTATTGTTGTATCGCTTATGATGTTCTCATTAAAAATTCAACGCGTCTTAGGTGCCGGCATGCTGGCGATATTTGCCTTGCTGCAGGGCTGTGGAGGCAGTCAGCCTGCAGATGAAACCGGCGGCATTTCCTGTCAGCCTCCTGCGGATATCACCATCACAGATGTTCAAAGTGTTGTCGACTGGATTAATGCAATGGAAAAGCCATTAACCTTGCCGTGCTTTATTGAAAGCCTACCGCGACCACTCAAGATTCAATCTGCTTTCAGCGAATTTAGCGCACAGCCATCACCGGACTACAGCAGCCCTCGAATCTTCTTATTTTTCGATCAATTGATTCTGACGGTTGCAGTCGACCAGAATTTCGCGGAGTTTCCACACCCGTTACTGGAAATGAGCTATCTGGTGGACGAGGCAAATCTCATCACGACTAAAGCAGAACTGAAATTTCCCGTGGTCGATACCCTTTCGCCCGCCTCACCCTATATGGGTTTGTCATTCAACGACCGAATCAGTCAGTGCTCGTTTTGCCATCCGCGTGAATCCGTCCGCGACAGAATTGGTGAGGTACCGATCTATCAATCAAGCATTCTGAAACCGACCCTACCCCTGTCGATCGACAGGCTTTATTCCGCTAACATCAACTGCGAGCGCGATAAGCAAGCGCATAGGTGCGCGATGCTTTCGAGCATCGTTGACCATGGCGAATTACGGCCACACGCATTTCCTGCAGGGGCGCCAACCATTTTTGATAATTAATGAAGAAAAGCCGCGCCTCCACCTACTCTTGCACACCGAGTTAATCGGCGCACGACCGGCACATTTTCACCCGTCACATTTATTTTGCTTCAAACCGCACTTGGTTGCGACCTTGGTTTTTCGCTTGGTAAAGTGCAGTATCGGCGCGCTTGAATACCTCCTCGAATGGCTCTTTCGAATCGACGATCGTCGCCCCGACACTCACCGTAATACGCAAAGACTGGCCTCGGATCTCAAAATCTTGTTGCTCGATTGTGGACCGGAGCTTCTCCGCTAAGTCTTGTAGTCGTGCTTGGGGAATTTGCGGACATATCAGGATAAATTCCTCGCCGCCCCAGCGGCCAAAAATATCGGTTTGGCGAATATTGTGACTGAAAATTTTCGCAAATTTTTGCAACACTAAATCGCCGACATCGTGACCGAACCGGTCATTAATCTGTTTGAAGTGGTCTATGTCAAAAACCATAAGTCCCATCTGATTCCAGCTTATGTCGCCCTCAGACAGCTTCTGCAGAAACTGCAAAATACCGGCTCGGTTCAAAACACCCGTGAGCATGTCGGTTGTGGACAGAACTTCAAATGCTTGCTTTTCAATTTCGAGCTTTTTGTACTCGTTGGACAAGCGAGACAGGCGTTGCGCATCCTGTTTAGCTTTTTGATGCACCAAGTAGAAGCGCCAGAGCACATCACTAATAACCAGGATCATCCAAGCGGCAATAATCAGGAAATACAGATTTTCTTTATCAATCCACTGGCCAATCGCCGCTATGCTCTCAATCCGAACTTCGTTGTTACTGTGCACATTGAAGTCGAAACCAAAGACGATTGCGTTATCCAGTGAGGGGCCGGAGTGTTCACGAGCGACATCAAACTCGGTGATCCACCATTCGGCCACGCTAAATTCATTGAAGCCCACATAGACGGGTTTATTTAAATCAGAAGTGCTGACTGTAGTCGCCATCACTTTACTGCTGACATCGAAGGTTTCGAGATCGCTATAGGCCGGATCGAAGTTGCGCAGATACAGACGCAACCGAGGTGAATTGCCCTGGTAATGAATCACCATGCTCAATCCCTGGTACTGAGACAGGTCGATGCCATTCACCCGATCCGGCCCCAGATTTAAGGACCAGCCACAGGAATAGGCATCCGCCGGGGCGTAGTTACACCAGTAATGGCCGTCCTCCTGACTCACCCAATCGGCCGAAGGATTGCCATTGTGTTCCGGGCCGAAAATCCAGGCCAAACGCTCCGGGTCCGGATATAAATTTAATGTTTTGGGTGGAAGATACTGATGCCCCCCGATAACACCGGCCGTCAAAAACACAGCCAGCAAGCGGACGGTTGAATGCCAGTTCATTCTCATCAATCTTCATCGCCTTGAGCACGCAGGCTAAAAGTCAAACGCGCCTGCATTTGGCTAGTTTTAGGAATGACGTCTAGAGTGATCGATACTGCTAAGCCCCGCTAATCGGCAGTGTCAAGCACCTCTAATCGATAGCGCTAAGCCCCTCTAGAGGCTCATCATATTCCTCCAAAGTTTAGCTTAGGATGAGCGGCTGTCAGATATTTCCTTTCTCTCCCGCACTCCACCCCGCCTCGCTAGGCCCCGCCTTATAGCGGCTGCAGCGCGCCAAAAGCCCACCGCAACAATGGACCAAACGACGCCCATAAACAACATCTAAGCTTGGCTTGCTCGGGATTTATAAAACCGCTTATCCGGACTGTGGAAATACCTTAGATAATTTTCCAGCTCCCCCGCCCCGCTTGTTTGACTTGATACATGGCTTCATCCGCGCGCTTGAAGGCGTCATCAAAAGCTTCGCCCACCTTTGCCTTTGTTACCCCAATACTCATGCTGATGACTCCATGCTCCAACCCCTCTACTGTCACCTCACGCAGCGAGTGCAGCAGTCGATTAACCAGCCCTTCTAAATGATCGGGGCTTATTTTGGAGATAATCACAAATTCCTCACCGCCCCATCGCCCGAGCACATCGTCACTGCGCAACTCCCGAGAAACGGCTTGGGATACCTTGCGCAACACCTCATCACCGGCCGTATGCCCATGGGTATCATTAATCTCTTTAAAATGGTCCAGATCCAGTACCATGACATAAATACTGAGCTGTTTTGCAAGCGGAAAAACATTCTCGATAGCGGCCTCAAGACCCAGGCGATTCAGACATTTGGTCAAAGGATCCATGTTTATGGTAGAGCGCAACGCTTGGTTCTCCCTGGTATAACGTCGAGCAAAATATTCCAACACCACCTGGACGATCAACGCGAGAAAGCCGATTGCTAAAAGTACGTAGGTCGCAGCCAGAAGGCTCTGCTGAGTGAAATAGGATTTTGTCGCGGTAATAGCATTTAACCGAATTTTATGGATCCCCGCCACCGGCAACTCCGGCACGGATATGCTGAGTTCGAAAATGCTGTCAAAGCTCGGGGTGCGCAACTTTCGTGGTGGGTTGTAGCGGTCAATCCACCACTTCGCAACTTCCATCCGAGAGAACTCGATAAATTCTTGCTTTTTCCGTGAGTCAAAATTGGTGTAGGAAAACGGAACTAAATCGTATTCACTTTGGTTTTTCGGCAGGGTGGGGGCGCTTCGTGTAACAAAACTCAAGGCGTTGCTGTCGCCTGAGTAATCCCAAAAGATTTTTATTCCGTCATAGGCGGAAAGATCGAAGGCCATCGCATCGTTAAATTCAAACAGATCACGCTCTTCCGGGTTTTTAGATTCGCTGCGCTTGTACTTGATCACCATTCCGCAGTAGGGATAGGGAGCACCGTAGCCGATATTGCATTCAAAAAAGGTTTCATCACGGTTGAGCCAGGCCACAGTACTATTGCCTTGGCCATCGCCAATATCCGAAAACAGATGCACAGCCGTGCCGGGATAAGGATATAACTGAATACTCTTTTGTGGGTCGATCACAATCATCGAAACACAAAACAGGACGCCTATCAGAAGACCCGCATATAACACCCGAAATATAAAATTGTATGTTCTCTCTTGTCCCATCCGCGCTAGCCTTCCCGCCAAAAACTATCCCCGGCATCTAACGATTGCATATCGGTGTTCGTTCAAAAAAGTGTTGGGATACACGACTGACGCCAGCGCTGCGGCACGTGCACATCTCTCAGGCCAAATAGGCTACCCCAGGTGGGGTAGCCTATTTGGCTTAATCATTAGTGTAGACGCTCTTTTGTTCAGGCGCGTCAACACGCCACCTTATTCCTTGGGGCGATAAACACTAGAGACGGGTAAGCTTTTGGGCACAAGAGCTTATAACAGAGGGGACATTGTGAGAGCCATATGGCCCCCACATCCTGCGTTGGTACTTGAGGTAGCTAAGGGGAAGATTCCTTTATTTGCCAGATATACGCCTCGCCGGCCTCCGTTGCCACGTCCGCCAAGTAGCTGTTCGCCAACGAAAGTTGCGGCCTATTTTGCCGGGAATGTTTCAGCGGCTTTTTGATTTTGGGTACTTGATAAAACCCATTGGGATTAGATCCTTTGGCGGTTGTCACGCGGAAGCTCGTCTTCCCCGGCAACGGTGCATAGCTGCGCAGGCGCAAATTGCCGCCGCGGCGTGAGAGCACTTTCAGATAGGTGACCTCTCCGCGATCCCAACGCATATCCACAACAAAACCGCCGCGCATAACCAAGCCTTTGACCTCACCTTTAGGCCACGCGTGGGGCAATGCCGGCAGCAGGTGCACCGCGCCATCGTGGCTCTGCACCAGCATTTCGGCTACACCGGCAGTAAAGCCGAAGTTGCCATCGATCTGAAACGGCGGATGGGCATCGAACATATTGGGATAAGTACCGCCCTGCTCCGAAAAGCCGGTTCCGCCCGCGGGCGAAATCTGATCGCGAATTAATTTCAGCGCGCGGTCGCCATCGAGTAAGCGCGCCCATAAATTAATTTTCCAGTTCATCGACCAACCGGTGGATGGATCGCCGCGCTGCTCCATGGTGACCCGCGCCGCGCTAAAAAGCTCCGGTGTGTAAATCGGTGATATTTGGTTACTGGGAAACAACCCGTACAAGTGGGAAACATGGCGATGCTCATCAAAAGGGTCGTCCCAATCGTTTAACCATTCCTGCAGTTGATGGTAGCGGCCGATCTGCATAGGCGGCAGCTGATCGAGAATACGCTGCCATTTTTTGCGTTCGGCGCTGTCCAGTCGCAAAATGCTTGCCGCTTGAATGCTGTGGGTGAATAAATCAAACAGCAGCTGATTATCCATAGTGGCGCCTGCGGCAATTTTTACTCCGGTCGCCTGCGGCTCGTTCTCCGGTGACATGGACGGCGACACCACCAGCCAACCCGTTTTTTTGTCCTGCACCAGAAAGTCTTCAAAAAATGTGCAGGCGGATTTAAAGATGGGATACACCTCGCGAAGAAAATTCTCATCGCCGGAATACAGATATTTCTGCCACAGGTGCTGCACCAACCACGCATTGCTGGTGGGCCAAGGCCCCCACTGCCCGTCTACCGCACCGCTGATCCGCCAGATGTCGGTATTGTGATGCGCCACCCAGCCGCGCGCGCCATACATTTCCTGCGCCGCCTCCTGTCCTGTTTGCGCCAGCTCACGCACCAATTGAATAAAAGGTTCGTGCAGCTCGCTGAGATTGGTCACCTCGCTCGGCCAGTAATTCATCTCCGCGTTAATATTCAACGTGTATTTACTGTCCCAGGGCGGCGTGGTGTGAGGGTTCCATATACCTTGCAAGTTTGCCGGCTGAGTACCGGGCTGGGAGGAGCTGATCAGCAGATAGCGGCCAAATTGAAAATACAAGGCGACGAGCGCCGGATCGTGACGCCTGGCAAATTCGCGTATACGTTTATCCGTTGGCTCCTGGGCAAAATTGTTGGTGCCTAAATCCAATACCACTCGCGCAAAGTAATCGCGATAAAAATTTCGATGTGCCGCCAACCGCTCCCGGTAAGAGGAAGATGCAAAGGCCGTGGTGGCATTTGCCATGGTGTCCGTCACCCGTGTTACCGCATCTGCGCTGATATCCCGGTAATTAACGAAATTCGTTGCCATCGCCACTAGGATGACCGCTTGCGTCGCCTCGCTCACCACTATTTGGTTATGGCGCATTTCCACTTTGCCATCCGTATGCGCTACGCGCGCCGAGTTCGCCAGGCGCACCTGGCCCTCGATGCCTTCGTAATCGCTGGAGGTTCCTTGCATGAGCAGGCTTTTGTCTTGCGCGTTAACGGTCATATTGTCGGGGTGAGAAAGACCGAGCGAAAAGTTCAGCGCGCCTTCACGATCTGCCGCCAAGCGAACTACCACCACCTGATCGACAAAGGAGCTGTACACTTCGCGCTCATAGGTGACATCGCCCACCTTGTAGCGAGTCCGCGCCACAGCATCTTGTAAATCCAACTCGCGATAATAATCGGTGTACGGGTCGTGACCGGGGAATTGAATAGCCAACACTCCGGCGGATTGATACGGCATGCCCTGAGCGCCTTGGCTGGCGATACTTTTTTCGGCCAGTGCGGAGGCTTCGGAATATTGGCCAGCGGCGATTAAGCGGCGAATTTCGGGCAAGGCTGCACGCGCAGCGGGATTGAGATTGTTGTGGGGCCCGCCGGCCCAAAAAGTATCTTCATTTAATTGAATGGTTTCTTGGGTGACACCGCCGTACACCATAGCGCCGAGCCGGCCGTTGCCGAGCGGCAGAGCTTCTTCCCAAATACGCGCAGGCTGCTCGTACCACAATTTAAGTTCACCGGCACCGGCTACCCCAGCCAAACTCAGCAAAAGGGTACACACACAAACACGGACCCAAGCATTAAGCCATTTCATATTATTGTTCCGTTGAAGAGTTAACAGTTGGGATGCATCCCGCTTAAGAGATGCACCTAAGAGATTTAACAAAGAAGCACAACCATTACACGCGGAAGAAGCGATAAAGCTCAACACTCAAAGGCGCAATATGCAAGCGCTTCGCCGTCGCATCAAACTCTGCACTCACGGTAATCACTTCCGGCTCTTTGCCAACGGCATTTTTGGCGTCTGGCCCCAGGCCGGTAAACCTCCAGCACTGGCCCGTCGCTTGATATGGAAAGTCCTCAATATTCAACGCCAGCGCCCCCTCCTGTTCCGTCGCGTTCACCACGGCAATAATTAACGCGCTGCGGTCTTCCGTTAATGACGCCGAGACATCCAGGGGATAAGTTGCACTGCCCGCGTTTACCTTGGGCTGATCCCCACCGATAGGATATTGCGGCTTGGGCGTTGGCGAATGGCCATCCACAGCAACCGGAATCGCGCCAAACTGTTGTTGGTAAAGCTGGAAGATACGGCCCTTGGCACTGATGGTGGATGCGGTTCGATTAAAATCGAGCCAGGCAGTCGCCATGGTAAAACCCGCCATGGCGATAAAATCCGTATGACGGAAAAACTCATGAAACGTTAAGGCAATGGCCAAAGCATTTTTTAGGCTGTCTTCGAAACCATAAGCCCACTCATCAAAAAAGACCTTCACCGAGCCTTCTTCGAGTTTTGGAAAGTGTTTTTTATATTCTTCCCAAGCATCCACCATAGTGCGCACGCGATTCGCCGGCTGCCTCGCCCACTCATTCAATGACATAGTCACATCGAATAATTTACCGGTGCGCAAATCAAAACGCTTGTTTTGTGGCGGATACGCGTGGGTGCCCACGGCGTCGAATTTTCCCCAGCTATCGCGGAACATGCCATAGGCCCAATCGCGTTCCGAGCCAATTTTTACCTCCGGCTGTCCCTCGATAAAAATGCCCTGCCCGGTCGTCATCTCATCCACAAAGCCACCCGGCGCCACCACATAAATGGAGGGATCAACCGCGCGCATCGCATCGACAAATAAATTGTGCTTAATGGTGTACTGGCTGCGCGCCATATGGCCCATTTGCCAGTGACCATACATTTCATTACCGACAGCCCAATACTTAACATGATAGGGGGATTTTCGCCCATTTGCGGCTCGCCGTTTGCCCCACTCGGTTTGCGTATCGCCGTTAACGTACTCCACCAATTCGGCACCCGAACGCGGCTCGCCAAAACCGGTGTTAACGCACCAAAAAGGCTCACTCTCGATGAGTTCACAAAACTGCAAAAGCTCATCCACGCCCACGTCATTGGGTTGCACAGCCTCCCAGACAGGGTCGAAAATCGGTGGGCGTCGATCCGGATCGCCGATGGTGTGCTTCCAATCGTAGCCGGAGACAAAGTTGCCGCCCGGCATACGCAGGATCGGACATTTCATTTCTTTCATAAGCGCTACAGTATCCGCGCGAAAGCCGCGAATATTGTCCGCCGGCATCAAAGATACCGCGCCCACACCAAAACGCCCTTTACCGCGGGCAATAATTTCCAAGCGGGCCGTTTCGGTATCCACTTGCGGGTTTAATGTAAAACGTTGCGTTCGCCATTTACGTGACGTAGAGATGCGCCGCGTGACACTTTGCTCCGGCGCATCGCCCCAACTTAATTTCACCTCAACTTTAACGCCGGAGTCGGCCCAAATCACCACGCGCCCGTTATAGGACACGGAGGATTTAATCGCTAAACCCTGTTGGGCAATTCCCGCCGGCTGCGTGCCGTCAACCGCTATAACTGGGCTATGTTGCCCCACATAAGCATTTTCTGAATCCAGATGAATATTGGATAACGGACCTATAGCAAGCCATTTTTGAATAAAACGCATGGCCGCGCGAGGATCGGTAGGTTTGGGTTCGGGTTTTTCAAGCACGCCGAAATAAAACTTTCGGTCGTCGAGCACTTCGCTCCACAAACTATGGTTAATCAAATTGCCAATATGTTCGATAAATCCGCCGTACAGCATTGGCGATAGCGCTGGGCGAGCAGAGCGCGACCGAATAATCGCCTTTATATCCGTCGCCGCCGAAAATGCCGGCAGCGACCATTGCCCCGCCAGAGTAGCGGATGCGAGTAATAAAGTGCGGCGAGAAATATTTGCGGGTGTCGCAGTGGTCATTAGATTCTCCTATTTATTGAATATTTTTGGAGGCGCCTAGGCGGCGACGAAGAATGTGAAAAATTGCCCGTTCGAAAATGAAATTTTTCGCTAGAGCTTAGACAAATGACACGCATTCGCTAAGAGCACATAGCGCAACATGAATTGCCTCACAATTAGCTTAATTCATAATATGATATTGTCTATCTTATGCTTTCACCGCGATGCTTGTTCGCACTGTGAAGAGCACACACCTCACCCTGTCATAAAACGAATTAAAGGCAGTGCGTTATGTTTTCTCTTAAATCCAATGATTATTTCGCCATTCGGCGTCACCACACGCTGTTGGCGCTTTTGGCGGCAGCCGCTCTCACAGGTTGTGGTGGCGGTGGCGGCACGCCGCCGGTGGCGAGCAGCTCTTCAAGCTCCAGCAGCTCCTCGAGCTCGAGTAGCTCATCCAGCTCCAGCAGCTCCTCAAGTTCGAGCAGTAGCTCATCCAGTTCGGGAGGCCTTTCTGCGCAAGATGTTCTGGTTTATGCCATTAATGCCGGCGGCACTTCAGCGGCTACTTTAGATGGCGTGGAATATGGTGCGGACCGTTTTGCCTCCAGCGGCACACCGCAAATCGTTACCGACCCGATTTCGGGCACAACTCAAGGCACGCTCTTTCAATCCGAGCGCTACGGCAACTATCGCTACAACATTCCCGTCACCAACGCGACCTACAGTGTGTTGATGCATTTTGCGGAGCTGTACCACACTTCTCCCGACTCTCGCATTTTCGATGTCAGCATTGAAGGACAACCCACTTTGACCGGCTTGGACCTGTTTGCCGAAGTGGGTCACGATACGGCTCACACATATTTAGCCCAAAATATCGCGGTGACCGACGAGACCCTGACCATCGACCTCAGTGCCACAGTGGATAACGGTACCATCAGCGGTTTTGCTATTTATTCGCGCGACGGCGGCACGTTTATCGAACCACCTGAGCCGACCTGCACCGATGCCGAGCGCCAAGCGCCGACCCCCGTGGATTACAACCGCGCGATTACTCGACCAGAGCAGCGCAACCCACCGTCCGGCCCGTTCGGTTACGGCATTGAACACGCCACCCAAACGCTGCCGCACCACACTATCTATCGGCCCGACTTGTCGAAAGTAGACAAGATCCCGATTGTCGCCTGGGGCAATGGCGCCTGCTCTAACGTGGGAACCGAGCAAGCAGACTTCCTGCTGCAAATTGCGTCCAACGGCTATTTGGTGATCGCCAACGGTGGGCCTTTTGGTTCCGGCAGCAACGACGGACATGAAACCGAGTTAGTTAAAGCTATCAACTGGGCCGTGGCGGAAAATAGTCGCCAGTGCAGTCCCTACTACGGCAAGCTCGACGTGGAAAATATTGGCACCATGGGTTGGTCTTGCGGTGGCGGTATGGCCCATTACGCCGCTGTCGACCCACGGGTAAAAACGGCGGTTGCCTTGAACAGTGGCCTCGCGGTTTATGGTGATCGCTTTGATTATTACCCACGGTTCCATTCACCACTGG
>CAYZVN010000042.1:0-18499 GCA_964482025.1 uncultured Saccharophagus sp.
TGTCCAGCACTTCGTCTTCAAAAAAGTCGCCGGGCAGGGCGTTGGGGTCGGTGGTGTTGATCAGGTTTTCCAGATACTCGCTGTAGTGCGGCGAGTAGATGCGCAAGTTGGAGCGCTCGGTCTGGTAGAGATCGATGCGGTAGACAGGCGGATCGTCGTCATTTTGGCAAACCAAAAAATCGAACACCGACTCCCAATTGCCGATCAACAAACTATTGGGGGGCAGCTGGAAGGAGAGTGCGCTCGCCGCCGCCAGGCATTCGAACTGATCGCGAATCTCTTTTAAATCGTCAAAATAAATGGCCATCCAGGGAGACAGGAAGCCGGCAGAGCGGCCGAAGCTGCGCAGGAACTGGCGGTAACAGGCAGGAAAGGTCAAGCCGAAATACTTTTCCATGGACTGGATTTCGGCGTCGCAGACACCGACCAGCTCCGACTTGTGTGCAACGCCCCGATTCTCCATCAAACAGGTCAGGTGGCTGACATCAATCATCGTGGTAGCTTCTTCTTTAAGGTCTGATTGTCATCCGGTACAACCGCGTGCCGGAGTTTCGCAAAAAAACCTGTTCTTCGTAGTGCTCGTTTTTATTCCTGCCGATTTTTCAATCTGCTTTTGGCAAAGCGATTCATTGAAAAACTGCTTCGACGGTGATTGTGCACATCTTGTTGAGTATTGACAGTAAATACTCGAAGTGCAAATCATCGCGAGTTTATATCGGCGGTGGCGTTTTTCCCGAGCTGGAGAACACCCTGACGATGGCGCGCAGTGTAAGGAAGCTGTGTGAACAAAAAAAGGTCAGTCGTCGGTTGCAAAAATATCAGTGAAATGTGTGACGCGCATCCTCACGGCAAGGCGGCTGATTCCATAATAAATGCCACCCCCGGCCCCAGCGGTAGCCCCAACAACACCCAGAGTACCAGCAAGCCGCTCCACACCAGTAAAAAAGTGACGCTGTAAGGCAGCATCATGGCAATCAGCGATCCTACGCCTATGTCTTTTTGATAGCGCTGCGCGAAGGCCACCACCACCCCGAAGTAGGGCATCAAAGGGGTGATGATATTGGTGCTGCTGTCGCCGACGCGGTAGGCCAGTTGAGTCGCCTCGGGGGTCATGCCCGCGAGCAGTAACATGGGCACGAATACCGGTGCCATCAGCGCCCACTTTGCCGACGCACTGCCGATAAACAAGTTAACGAATGCGGTTAGCAGCATGAATAAAATAAGCGTGACCGCAATCGGTAGCGCCAGCTGTTGCAGCAAGCCGGCGCCGTGGATGGCGATGATGGTGCCGAGGTTGCTCCAGGCGAAATAATTGACAAACTGAGCGGCAAAAAACATCAGCACCAGATAGCCGGCCATGGTGGCCATATGCTGCTCCATGCCTTCGATGCAGTCGCCCCAGTGACCGTAGCGACCGCTGAGCCGGCCAAATACTATGCCGGCGAGGGCGGCGTAAATGGACACTATGGTCACTATGCCGGTCATAAAAGGCGATTGAAGCACACCGCCGCTGGCGTCGCGCAAAAAGCCGTCCGCGGGTAACAAGCCCCAGAGGAGCAGGGCGATAAACGCCAGGGTAAATAGCAGGACGCCACCCAGGCCACGGACCTCGGCGGCGCTCAAGGTCCGCTCGAGCTTCGCCGCCTCGGGCGTCTCTTCTGCGCCATACTTAAAGCGCGGCGCAACCAACCGATGGGTAACCCAAGTGCCGGCGGTGGCGATCACCAGGGTGGAGGCGGCCATAAAGTAGTAGTTGGCAGCGGGGCTTACGGTGTAGCCGGGGGCGACGAGTTGCGCCGCTTCACTGCTGAGACCGGCGAGGAGCGCATCGGTAGGCGTGAGCAATAAGTTGGCGCTGAAGCCGCCAGAGACCCCGGCAAAGGCGGCGGCGATGCCGACAATCGGGTGGCGGCCGGCGGCGTGAAAGATGATCGCCGCGAGTGGTATCAGGATGACATAACCCGTGTCCTGAGCGATGCTAGACAAAATGCCGCTCAATACCACCGCGAAGGTAAGCAGGCGAGGCGGCGCTTTTAGTACAGTGGCGCGCAAGGTGGCGCTGAGTAGACCGGAGTGTTCGGCAACGGCGATGCCGAGGATGGCGACCAGCACCGTTCCCACTGGCGCGAATTGGGTAAAGTTACTGACGGTGTCGCTGAGGATGCGTGCCAGGCCCTCTTGGCTCAACAAATTAACCGCTGGGATTAAGGCTCCACTGACCGGGTGGACCGCACTGATGGCTAGCCAATGTGCGCCAGCGGACAGCGCGAGCACCGCTGCGGTAAGGTATATAAACAACAGCGTAGGCGGTGGCAGGCGATTGCCGGCACGCTCGATGCGGTTCAGCAGATTCTGCAGAGACATGGACTGTCCTGTGCGGGAGGTTTGGCGGGACTGTAGGCCCATGCCAAAGGCAATGCAAGCTAGCTGGTGATGTACCGGCACAGGAAATAGACCAGCGCTCGTCAGGCGCATTGACATAAGGCTTTACATGGGCGTTATCACAACGGAGGTCGGCAGAATATTAAAGCCCCGCGCAGTTTGCAGAGGCTTGGCGGCGGTGGTGCTGGGTCTGCTAGTGTCGCTGGCGCAGGCTGAAGAGGCACCCACCGACGCTTGCTCCGATCGCCAGCCCGCGCCGGTATCCGCTGCTGAAAGCTATCGCGATCATGTCGGCAAAACCGTTGCCGCCATTCGCTTTCGCACCCTGGATGTCTTCGATACCACCGACCCGCGCGAGAACAACAAGCTCTACCGTTTCTTCAATTGGCTGCACATCGACACCCGGCCAAGTGTCATCGAAGCTCAGTTGCTGTTTCGCCAGGGCGATCCCCTGGAGGCGGAGCGAGTGGCGGAGTCGGAACGGCTGCTGCGCACCCGGCCCTATTTGGGCAACGCTTATGTGCAGGTAGACGCGGTGTGCGGCGACCGTGTGGCGCTGTTGGTGGTGACGCGGGATATCTGGACCCTCGACCCGCAAGTGTCCGCCGGGCGGGAAGGTGGCGAGAACAAGCACGGTTTTGGCTTCAGCGAGGAAAACCTGTTTGGCACCGGCACCACCTTGACCGTCGGCTACGACAAAGACCGGGACCGCTCAAGTACCTCGGTGGGGTTTTTCAGTCCGCACCTGTTCAACTCCCGCTGGGAGACCATACTCGGCTTTGCCGATACCAGCGATGGTCAGCAGACCCATTTATCCATCGGGCAGCCGTTCTATTCGGTGCAGGCGCCATGGGCGATAGGCACGCGCAATTCGGATGTCACGCAGGAGCAGACCATCCGCTATCGGGACGAGGACATCAACGAATACAAACATTCTCACGAACTTCACGAAGTCTCCGCCGGCTGGGCCTTCGACCGCAGCCGTGAGCGGGCCCATAGGATTAGTGTGGGCCTCACTCAGGAGCGCCACATATTTCGCCCCACCGAGGAGACAGTGGCGGGTACACCGGTGGACGAAAATATGGTGTATCCCTGGCTGGAATACCATTACCTGCAAAACCAGTTTGCGGTTTACCGCAATCTTCATCTATTGCACCAGGTCGAGGACGTCGCCACCGGAGTGGATGTGCGGGCGCGCTTGGGCTACGGCGGGTCGAGCTTCGATAACGACCACGATTTTGTTCGCTACGATGTGGTCTACAGCGATCTTTTGGGGGTGGGGGAGCACCACCTGCTGCAGTTTTCCTCCTACATTAGCGGACGCCATTATCAAGACAGTGCGCTGCCTAACGAGCGGGTATGGGGCGGCGATATCGGCTACCACTATCTCGATGGCCGCAACCACCGCTGGTATATCCAACTGCGCTACGACGAGGGGCATCAATTGGCTCAGCACCGTGAGCTCACCGTCGGTGGCGGCTACGATATGCGCGGCTACCCGACCGAGTATCAGCGCGGCGACAAGCGTTACGTGTTGCGTGTGGAGCGCCGTTATATTTCCGATTTGCACTTGTTCAACTTGGTGCGACTGGGCGGGGTAATGTACGTGGATGCGGGGCGAACCTGGGGCGCCGGCTATGAGCAGGCCACCCACTTGAGCAATGTCGGATTGGGGCTGCGCTTGAGTTCAAGTAAAGCCAAAACGGGCAAGGTTTTGCATCTCGATCTGGCCTTCCCGCTGGCCGACAAACAATACGTCGACAGCTTCCAGTGGGTCATCACCGCGTCCTCACAACTCTAACGCGGGGCACCGGCCACTTTCTTTTCGCGTTTGTTAGACTGCGCCTCTCTGCCCGGTCCGGGCTTATGTCGTCTTTAATACGAGGTCACTGAACATGCCGTCATTTGACATAGTTTCCGAGGTGGATATGCAGGAAGTGCGCAACGCGGTGGAAAACGCCCAGCGCGAACTGGAAACCCGTTTTGATTTTCGCGGCGTGGAAGCCGGTTTCGAATGGACTAAGGAGCAGACCAAGCTGACCGCTGAGGCCGATTTTCAGCTGCAACAGATGGTCGACATGCTGCGCAACAAGCTCATTAAACGCAATGTCGATGTGGAAACCATGGACGTAGGTGAGGTAGTCCATTCGGGCAAAACCTACAGCCTTGAGGTGACGTTCAAGCAGGGCATCGAGCAGGACGTGGCCAAGAAGCTGAGCAAATTGATCAAAGACAGCAAAATTAAAGTTCAGCCATCCATTCAGGGTGATCAAGTGCGGGTGAGTGGCAAGAATCGCGACGACCTGCAAGCCGTTATCGCGCTGGTTCGCCAAGCGGAGCTTGGTCAGCCCTTTCAGTTCACCAACTTTCGCGATTAATCGCGCCCGCTATATTGCCCATGCGCCTTCATTGCGCAGCTTGCCCCGTCGCTGCCAGCGCCTCGGGTAGGCCCGTCTACCCCCGACCGTTGGCGTGGCTACCGGGGAGGTTATTTGCTACATTTTGCGCCGGCTGACTATAAGTCGGCCCATACACTTTAATAACGAAGGTTTAAACGATGAAGAACTGTTTCCCCCGGCTGTTGAAGGGGCTCGCTACGCTTGCGTTGCCGTTTCTGGTGTCAGCCTGCGTCACCTCTAAGGTCGTAGCCGAGCAGGCCCCTGGCCAAAACCACGGGTTCACCGGTGTGCAAAGCTCCGCCGAGGAGTGGTGGAATATTCCCTATCCGCGCTCATTCGATCCGGCGACCCTGAGCAAACAACAGGAGTTCATCAAGGTTAAAGGCAATGGTTTTGTGACGGAAACGGGCAAGCCATTTATTTTTCGCGGCGTAAATATCGCCGATCCGGGCAAGCTGGCCATGCAGGGCCGGTGGAACAAAGCGCTTTTTCAAGAAGTGTACGATTGGGGCTCTAACACCGTCCGTCTGCCCATTCACCCGCTGTCATGGCGGCAAAACGGCAGTGAATGGTTTTTCGCCCGCATAGACGAAGCGGTTCACTGGGCCAATAGCCTGGGTATGTATCTGATCATCGACTGGCACTCGATTGGCAATTTAGAAACCGAGTTGTACCAGCACGTGATGTACGAAACGACGCAGAAGGAAACCGCCCAGTTCTGGCGCCAGATCGCCTTGCGCTACCGCGATGTTCCCACCGTGGCGGTGTACGAGATTTTCAATGAGCCCACCCACGATTACATAGGCACGGGCGCTTACTCATTGGGTAAAGCGAGCTGGGAAACCTGGCGGGAGCTGCTGGAGGATTATATCGACCTGATTTACATCTATAACGAAAAAGCGATTCCACTGGTAGCGGGGTACAACTGGGCCTATGACCTGACCGGCGTAGCCAAAGCTCCCGTGCGGCGCGAAGGGGTCGCCTATGCGATTCATCCTTACCCACAAAAAGCGCGCCCGCAGCAGCCGACGCGAGAAAACTTCTATGCGATGTGGGAAAAAACCTGGGGCTATGTCGCCGATACTTATCCGATGATCGCCACGGAGTTGGGCTGGTCGAAGGAAACCGACTACGGTGCACATGTGCCGGTTATCAACAACGATGGTACCTACGGTCCCAACATTGTCGACTACATGAAGAAAAAGGGAATTTCTTATACCGTCTGGGTGTTTGACGCCGAGTGGTCGCCAGTGATGATTAAAGACTGGAAATTCACCCCAGCGGAGCAGGGAGAGTTTTTCAAACAGGAAATGCTCAAACAGCGGGCTTTGGGTAACTAAGCTTTCATTAGCAAAAAAAACCGGCGCATGACGCCGGTTTTTTTTATCGGCTATAGGAACATTACAGCGTTTCTAATGCAGCTTCGTAATTGGGCTCTTCGGTTGTTTCTTTAACTTGTTCGGTGTAAAGCACCTTGCCGCTTTCGTCGATTACCACCACCGAGCGCGAGTAGAGTCCTTGCAGCGGACCGTTGCTGAAGGTCAGTCCATAATCCTTACCAAAACTCGAGCGAAATCCCGATGCGCTGCTGACTTTGTCGATGCCTTCGGCACCGCAAAAACGGCCCAGCGCGAAGGGTAAATCCATGGAAACGCACAGCACCTCGGCGTTGTCGAGCGCGGCCGCTTTTTGGTTAAAGGTGCGCACAGATGTTGCACAGGTTCCTGTGTCGATGGATGGAAAAATATTCAGAACCAGTTTTTTCCCTTGATAATCGCTTAAAGATACTTCCGATAAGTCGGGCTTCACCAGTGTGAATGCGGGAGCGGCGGAGCCAACTTTGGGCAGCTCGCCGAGTGTTTCCAGGGAATTGCCTTTGAGTGTCACAGTTGCCATACAAGTCTCCTAATCGGGGGGCTAAAGTAGAGCGGGCGTGATGGCACAACATCAATCGCAAGTCGGTTGCGGATTGCGAATTTTTTGCTTTGTTTCGCTAGCACTCACAAGTCGTGAAGTGATACCGGAAAACCGCCCGTTTTCTAATGTGGAGCGCGGCTTAAGATACGCGCATTGCCAGGGCAATTCCAGTGCGGTAAAAAACACTTCATCAAATTTTTTACGCGAGAGCGAAGCGGCAGCGGTGCTGTACTGACGATCTCTTCTCGCTACCAGTATTTAATGATGCGCTTGGCCAGCCGGCCAGACTCGGTCAAGTCGTTATCGCTCCAAGGACCGGCGGGATCGGTGCGGGGTTTAAAGACAGAGGCGCCCTCACTTTTATTATTAAACGACCAATTGCAGTGCGAGAGCTTGTGCTTGCGCAAAAATGCCATCCAGCGCTGGGTTTCTTCAGCGTCAACCCTGCCATCGCCGTCCGCGTTGACACTTCCCCATTCGGTGACCATTAAGGCTAAGCCTTTATTGATGGCATATTCCGCTTTATCGCGCAGCTCCTGCTTGTGCGTGCCCGCGTAAAAATGCAGGGCGTAAACAATATTGGTAAAACCGGTAATGGGGTCATCTGCCGCTTTATCCACATCCTGTGCCCAGCTCTGGGTGCCCACCACAATCAAATTATCGGGATCTTGCTCGCGAATGGCCGCAATCACCGCCTCGGCGTATGGCTTGATTACCGAACTCCAGTCGGTGGTATCTAAAGGCTCATTGTAAATTTCGTAAATAATGTTGGGATGGTGGCCGTAGGTGATGGCCATCTCACGGAAAAACATTTTCGCCTCATCGACATAATCCTCGGCGTGGTGGCTATGCCAGTCGATAATGACATAGAGTCCTTCGCCCAAGGCGGCATCAATGACGGTTTTGATCTTGCGCAGGCGCTCATCCCAGTCGTGCAGCAGACCGCCGTTAGCCTCTACGCCCATAGGGACGCGAATGATGCTGGCATTCCACTTTTGATTGATATAGCTGACGGTTTGATGGTGAAAAAATTGATCTCCTTGCCAGCCTTTATTACCCCAGAAGAGACTCGGCCCTGCCAATGCGACGGGCCGCTGATGCTGATCGACTATGTGATTGCCGCGCACATTTAATGCGCCGTGTTCAGCCACCGGGGTGAGCGAGACACCAGAAGAGGAGCAGGCAATTACGATTAATAAGGAGAAAGCCGAAATAACCCGCGCTAAACCGCAGCGTGACCAGGGCAACTTGCGCAGCATTTAAAATCCCTTATTAACGAACGGTTTGCGAAAAATACCTGCCGATAGAAATTATCAGCAGGCTTTATCGAAGTGACAGACCTGATGGTGACAGCGATTCAGGCGCGGGTAGAGATCGAGCAAGATCGATTTGAGTGTGCTGGACTGCATATTGCGCAATGCTTTCTGCATGGCTTTTAGTGTTTCGTTTTCCACGACTTCTAGCTGCTTGAGCAGAGTTTTATCTCGGTCGGTATTCAGGTCATACAGCATATCCGGATACATTTTATGCAGTACGCTGCCAAACGTGTGGCCCAGCTCCGGACTGCCTTCCTCTTTGACTATATAAGGTTGAAGGTAGGATAGAACGGCAACGCGCGCACGTACGACGCGCTGGAAAATTTCTCGATGCTCTTGGAATTCGGTTTTTTCCATCGCCATGCGATAAAACTCCAAGCCATCATTTAGTGTTTGAATCAGCTCGCGCAATGTTTCTACATCGTCGACGGACATAACGACCTCCCGTTGCGGGTAATGTGAATCGTGTACAAGCACCGGCAGTTTTTGCCTAGAGGTTGTTGCATAACTGCTTTGCTCGCCGATACTGGTTAAAAGCGTCCTGAATGCTCATTTACCACATGTAAGTTTCGCTTTTTGGCCGTTTTCGCCTTGTCTCGCCTTGGTTTGCGAGTTATGAAACGGCCTGTAAATCCAGCGGTTTTAGCCGCTTGGCATAAACAAAGTCCGTTAATAGAAATAAGTATAGATGATTTAATTTCTTTGTTTTTTGGAGGGTGGATTATTACTGAAGTTCACCATTGCAACGGCGAAAAAGGCGCGCTATTCCTTTACATATTACGCGTAGGTTCAGCTTGGCAAATCCGTGGCGTGCTGTCTTAACATTTTTATGGCGCGCACCGGTTTTGCCAGTGCGCGCTAGTGCGGTGATTATTGCAGCGTCGAATACCGATTGCCGCAATTCGTTAGCGGAATCAGTGGTCGCCGACTTAACGTCATCGGGGCAGCCCGCCGCTGGGCCGCAGATGACGAGGGTTGATCATGCGCTCATCGTCACGATCTGTGAAGAAAGCTTTTTCGCTGATGATAGGTGATGAGGTGTCGCTATCGCACCAACTCACGCCGACTTGCAGCTCGCGCGGTTCTGGAAAGGTATCGAAATAAAGTGAATAGTCGCGCTCGGGCAACAGCTGCTCAACGACCCACTGAGCGCGGACTTTTATGCCTTCTGCGCCCAAGCGGTTACGCATGCCCCAACCGAGAATGTTGTCCGCACAGTAGGGAGAGTTGGTGGCGTGGCCGAAGCCGACATCTCGATCCATATTAAAATGGATCTTCATCATGGCCTCCTCAAATAACATAGCGACGTCTTCTTCCAGCGAGGCGTAATTGTAATCGTCATTGGCGTTATCGGAAGCAAAGTGCTGACCGACCTCCGCTGCTGTCATCGCCCGGTAGGCGGGCGTGGAGATGGCCCCTTGGTAGATAATGCTCGCCAAATCAAACATAACTTGCGATTTCAGCGGGTAATGGGTGTCCAGCAAGCGGGAAGTCGCCTGTGGCTCCAATGAGCTGATTACGCTGTGGATTGGCTGAGACCGATCGACACTGTCAAAAAACGCCAGAGGAAAACGATCAGTGGCGTGGGCCAGTTCGTGAAACAGCAGGTGAGCGGTCTGAACGACAATACTGTCAAGGGAGCGCTCGCGATCGCCGGGGCCGTTGCGGTAGCGCCAGAGGGGGCGATAGGCCATTTGGTGAATGTAGCTTCCGCGAAAATCGGGCTGATCACTGACCGTCGCTCGCTCGTCGCTGGTTAGCCACAGGTAGTCGGGGTCGAGATAAATTGCGCCGGTGGCGGGGTGGTAAAACGATGGGCGGATATCATCGTCGATAACCACTGCGGTCGTTGAGCGGAATAGGAGCAGCAAATCGTCGGGGGCCTCATCAAGTACCTGTTGCAGTCGCTCACCCATCCAGGAGTGGGAAACCAGCACCCGCGACATAATATCCTCCACGCTTGGCGCTTCGGCGTCCATCCCTAAAACTGGTAGTGCTTCAAGTGTGCAGCCGTTGATGGCACAGGCTTTCAGTGTCGCGCTGTAGGGGCCATCGCTGACGTAAGGGCGGATACTATCCAGGCCCTCATCGAGATCGAAGTAGTAGTAGGTTTTCTTCTTGCCGCCGCAGGCCATAAGTGACAGCAGGCAGATTCCCAATAAAAGTGCAGTTGCGCCGCGCATAAGCGTATTCCTTTTAGAGTCAGTCGGCCCCTGGCTGCCGCAGCGGAAGGCTCGACCAAAGATTGATAAAAGAAATTGTAACGCCAATTGCGAACGCGCGGTGCGAAGCGCAATGGCTTTTGCAGATTCGTTACAAAAATGAGAGCGGGGCTTTTAGAGGTAGGATGCGAGAGGCAAGAAGTGCAGCCTTATTCAGGCGCGGCGAGGCGCACCGGTATAAGGCTGCTGTATGGCTTAACGCATACTGGTGCGGTCGACCACGTCGGCACCGTTTTGCTTGCTAACCACCACTTCCACACGACGATTTTGCTGGCGTCCGGCGCTGTTGTCGTTGCTGGCGACCGGGTATTCTTCACCGTAACCGTGTACATCAATGCGTCGCGCATCTACGCCGTTACTCACCAACAAATCTCGCACGGTTTGGGCCCGCTCCTCAGAAAGCTTGCGGTTGTAGTCGTCGTTGCCGCGACTGTCGGTAAAGCCTTCAACAAGGATCTTGCGTTGCGGATACTGATTGAGGAACTCCGCAACTTTCTGCACGGTACGCTGCGCGCCGGTTTGAAGGGTGGCTTTATCCGTCTCGAACAGCACACTGCCGAGCGTTAACACCACGCCGCGTTCAGTCTCTTCCGTTTGCAGATCGCTCACCTGCTGCTCCAACTCCTGGGCCCGACCGGCCATGGTGGCCGCCAGATTGCGGGCGCGCTGGGATTCCTGGCGCTCGGCTTGCAAAAGAATGTCTTTGCGGCGCAGCTCAGCTGACGAGACGGTTTCCTCCGCTTGCTTTTGTGAGACAGTGGCCCGGGCGATTTCAATTTGTCGCTCGGTTAAGTACAGCTGATGTTGATATTCCCGAGAGTCGCCGTCATCGGCAAAATTTTTCAATTTATCCAGCGACTCTTGCGCTTCGCGAACGGCGACAGGTGCGTATTGCTGGCCGCTGGGGGCAACATCAAGATTATCGATTTCCTGTTGCAAAGCGGCGATGCGGCTGTTTTCTTCCGGTGTGGTCGCGCAGCCGGCGAGGAGCAAAGCAGGTGTGGCAATAAGAGCAGCAATTAGTTTTTTCATAACAATCTCTCCGGCTAGTTATTCGTATGAATACGAGTTGCTTTGGCTGTTGGGCGTAGCTTCGCGGCGCAGTAAGTCGAGATTCTTCTCGATTTCCTCGGCGGCTTTAACGGCATTTTTAGAATTGGTTTGCGCGATCGCGAGCTCCGCATTAATCAGCGATTTTTCCAGCAGCAAGCGCGCATCGCTAAATTGCTCTTTCTCCATGGCTTTCTGGGCTTCATTGAGGTGCTGCCGCGCCTCTCGCAGTACCAGAGGAGAGGCATTGTCCGCGCCTACACTCTCGGCTTGGCGCACGCGTTCCTGTGCTTGGGTAACGAGAGTGTTGGGGGGCTGCACAGTGCTGCAGGCGGCGAAAAAAAGTAGAACAAAAGGAAGGACTAGGTGAGATCGATAAGTGTTCATAAGAGCGTCTCCGGCTGTAATTCATACGAGATGTTTGTAGCCTTTACAGTTTCTGAGTAAAAAACCTGGCTTTTATGTTGTGTACAACAAGTCGGAGATTTTTTTGCAACAAAAATGCCACGCAGCGGTTCTGGTTAAGCGTGTGAGTGGATTTTTCGCGGCGTCTTAGCTTAAATGTCAGCTGTTTCAACAAACGCATAGTTTGGTAATAACGGACCGAAAAATGTCGGCAATATCTCAGTAAACGGAGCAGATCATGGCGCGACTAACACAAATCCTGCTGGGAGCACTTCTGCTCTTTAGCTGGCAATACAGCAATGCACTGGTGGTGCTGCAGTATCACCACGTGAGCGAAACAACCCCCGCAGCGACTAGCATTTCACCTAAGCGATTTGCCCAACACATGAGTTGGCTTGCGGAAAATGAATATGATGTTTTGGCGATGGACGAGCTACTCAGATTGCTGAAGAAAAATAAGCCTCTACCTGATAAAACGGTGGTGATTACATTTGACGACGGTTATCACTCCATTTACACCGAGGCTTGGCCGCTACTAAAAAAATACGCTTGGCCGTTTACCGTCTTTGTTAATTCGCAGCATCACGATGAAAAAAATGCGCAATATATGACGTGGGCGCAGCTGCGGGAAATGGCGGAGGCGGGGGTTGTTATCGGCAACCATTCGGTGAGCCACGATCATATGATTCGCTTGCGAGCGGGCGAAAAATCGGCCGATTGGCAACGGCGAATGCGCGCGGAAATTCAAGAGGCGCAAAAAAGAATTGATAAAGAAGTCGGCCGCCAGGCTAAAGTATTTGCCTATCCTTTTGGCGAGCATAACCCGGCACTGGAGCGTCTCTTGGGGGATCTGGGCTACATCGCGTTTGCGCAGCATTCAGGCCCTATAGCATCATTTGACGCGCATCAGGCCCTGCCGCGTTTTCCTTTCGGCGGAGTTTATGGCGATATTAAGGATTTTGCTTTGAAGGCGTCTAGCCTTGCCATGCCGGTGCAAGACGTCGCTTTGCTCGGCGGAGAAAATCGCCCACTGCAAGAGGCGTTGCTACCGGAAGGGATGCAAGAGGTCACCTTATCCTTCACTGGCGAACCTGCATTTTTAAAAACGATATCTTGCTTTTATTCAGGTAAATCCGTGACGCCTGTTATTCGCGATAACCAACTTTACCTATCCGTCGACGGCGGCATTCCGGTCGGGCGCAGCCGCTTTAACTGCACGGCGCCAGAGCGGGGCCGCTTCTACTGGCTATCGAAAATGTTGATCCGGAAAAATGCCGATGGCAGTTGGTATAAGGAGTAATAGCAGGATCGCGCGTGGCGTTTGCCAATACTTTTTTGCGTTGAGGTTTAGCTCGCAATAGGCTCTTGCTCGATGACAAAGTCATCCGTCTTGGCGGTGGTTAGTAAAGTGAGGCTAAGCGACATAAAGATAAATAACACACCAAATAGCACCGGCGCTTGCAAAGCGCCGCTGATCAAACCGCCAACCAAGCCTATTGTCATATGCGCGGCCGTGGGCCGAACATTGAATACTTTGCGGCGTTTGCACTTTAAGGTGCACTGCTTTTTACCATCTCGCCAAAAACTGCAGTGTGCTTGCCATTTCTGTAAGCTGGTGCTGAAGCATTGAATTTGATAGCGATGATTGTTTTTTTCAAAGCTGACCGATTCAAGACGTTTGAAATGATGGTGTCGAACGACTAACTCATCATTAAAATACACTCGCTCCAGACCCGTCCAACCGGAACCCCAGGCGCGAATGATGTCATTCCCGTCGTAAAATACATACCACATGCCCTTGCTCAAACTGGCGTTTGAACTCGCGGGCAAGCTTTGCAGGGTAGTCGTATTCATAACGAATAATGCGTTAAATAAAGATGTCGCATTATAGCGGAGAAAGGGTGTGTCAGGGCTTGTCTGTAGAAAAAATTGCCAATTAGCCATCAATTACTTATGGCTAATTGGCGTTTAAACGCTAGCGAGATTGGGCTTTTAATAATTTGGCCGCCTCTTTGGCGAAATAGGTGAGAATGCCATTGGCGCCGGCCCTCTTAATGCACAGCAGTGACTCTAAAATAACATCGGAAGACAGATAGCCATTTTGGATCGCAAGCTGGTGCATCGCGTATTCGCCGCTCACCTGGTAAACAAAAGTGGGCACGCCGAACGTTTGCTTGACGCGCTGAACGATATCCAAGTAGGGCATCCCCGGCTTTACCATCACCATATCCGCACCTTCTTGCAAATCCAGAGCGATTTCTTGCAGCGCTTCGTCGCTGTTGGCCGGGTCCATCTGATAGGTAAATTTATTGCCCTTGCCGAGGTTGGCGGCGGAGCCGACGGCGTCGCGGAACGGGCCGTAGTAGGACGAGGCATATTTAGCCGAATAGGCCATAATCTGGGTGTTGATAAAACCTTGGCGATCCAGTTCCTGGCGGATTGCAGCCACACGACCATCCATCATGTCCGATGGCGCGATCACGTCGGCGCCGGCCTGCGCGCAGACAACCGCTTGCTGTTGTAGCGCGGCAACGGTTGCGTCGTTGAGCACGTATCCATCCTCGTCAATAATGCCGTCCTGGCCGTGTGTGGTGTAAGGATCCAGCGCGCCGTCGCAGATAATGCCCATTTCCGGGAAGTGCTCTTTAATTGCCTGCACAACTCGCGGGATCAAGCCGTCAGGGCTAAAGGCTGCGGAGCCGTCCACCGTTTTTAGCGCGGCATCGACTTTAGGAAACAGCGCAATCGCCGGCACGCCGAGCGTCAGCAATTCTTCGACTTCTTTTTTTAGTTCGTCGAGGGAAACTCGCTCAATACCGGGCATGGAGGGAATGGCTTCTCGCCGGCCACTGCCTTCGATAACAAACATGGGGTAAATAAAATCCGCAGGGGACAGGGTATGTTCCCGCACTAAGCGTCGGGAAAACTCGCTAAAACGGTTGCGACGCATGCGAGTGGCCGGAAACTGGCGACCGCTGTAGGAAAAGCTCATAAGGTCTCCTCAAAGAATGGAGCCAAAACGCGCGCGACAAATGATAGGCTGCCGGCGCTCGGAAAAACTCCGTACACTAGCCTAAGCCCCCACAGCTGACAAGCTAGGGTGCGTTAACCAGTCCGCAGAGGCGTAGAGGTTATGGCAAAAAGTCGGTGGCCGAGGGTCGACGAATATCTGGAGCTGATATGTCTATAGACAATTCCGACATTGAGGGTGCGGCGCAGGCCAACGAGCGTCTGGCGTCGGCGGGGCGCAAACTCGTGCATGATGTGGCGACCCCGCTCGCCACGCTCCAGTTAAACCTGCAAGTGCTGTTCACTTATCTACCCACCTTAATAAAGCGGGAGCAAGAGTTCGCGGGCGCAGCGTCGGAGATCAGCCCGGAGCATTTGCAAGCGCTGGCGTCTCTGCCGGGTGCGCTCGATGCGGACATCGGCAAAATTCGTCATGCAGTACAGTTGTTTTCGTCGGTACTTGCGCCGGGAGGTGCCGGGCCAACCTCCGCAGAAGTGCCGCTGCCGCCACCGCGATCACCGCTGCGCGTGCTGTTAGTGGAGGATGAAGAAATCCATCAAGAGATTGCCCTTAAGCAGCTGACAGGTCATGGCCGAGTGGATATTGCGGCGACGGGACGAGAGGCATTAGAGCGTGTTGCTCAAGCGGATTACGATCTGGTGCTTATGGATCTTATGCTGTCGGGGCAGGATGCGCGGGGTCTTGTTGGGCAATTGCGGGCGCAGGGAGGCGAGGCGACGCGAGTTATCCTGGTTTCCAATATGCCGCTTAGCCCGGATGAAGTGCGGCAAGCGCAAGCGGACGGAGTGTTGGAAAAACCCTTCCGCTTTGCCAGTCTGGCCGCCTTGCTGCAACGTTTAACAGCGGAGCCCCTTTAAGATTTGAGCTTGCTAAGCTGTTGCGGGCAGCCGTGGAAAGCAGAAGGTGAAGGTGCTGCCTTGGCCCGCTTTGCTGGTGACTTCAATGGTGGCGCTGTGCTCATCAGCGATGCGTTTGATGGTCTGTAATCCAATCCCACTGCCGCCCTTTTTCGTGCTTTCAAGGCCGTCCCATAAACGTGCTAATTGCGCTTCGCTCATCCCGACCCCGGCGTCGGTAATGCTCACATAAACATGCTCGCCCGCCGCCCATGTGCGCATCTCTATATTCGCTTCTTCGCCTAATTTGACCGCCTCGTAAGCATTCTTGAGCACGTTGATAAATAGGATTTTCAGATCTTCCGCATCACCCTGAATGTCAGGAACACCGCCAAACACGGTGCGCAAATTGGGGATGGTGCGATCAAATACCAGCGCGCAATCCTCCAGCGCCTGCTCAAGAGACAGTCTCTCCACCTTGATTTTGCGTTCGCCGTTGAGCAGGCGAGCCATGGTGGTGATCAGATGGGATCCCCATGCCACTTGTTCGAGGATAACCTGGCGGCGCTTTTCTTCGTCATAGAGGTCATTTGAGACCACCCCATCGATAATGGACAGCGGGGTCTTGATGTCGTGGTGATAGAGGTTCATCACATTGAGCAGCGATAACTTCTTCTTGGCCTCGGCCATCTCTCGATGCAGCTTATCCAGCATGCTGATGCGCTGCAGCGTCTGCGCCAATTCGCCGACCATCCATTCCATCAGGCGGATGTCGTCATAGCGGTAATAGGAGGAGGACACCGGCTTGCCGATCAAAATAATGGCGATCAGTCTGCCCTCCCAAAATAAGGGGAAGAAGCAGGCGGCCGACAGCGACGCAAGTTTGCTGCGGGTGTCTCCATGGGTTTCGTCCGCCATAACAAGCCCTTGTCGCTGAGCCGCACCTTCGGCGAACAGTTCGCTGCTGAGTTCAATGGCTTCACGGTTCGCTGAGGTTGTACAGATGGCGGAGTTGCCTTGCGGACCAATGTGACACACGTGGTATTCCTGCACACGCAGAACATTGTAAAAAACGTGATTCAGCAGCTGCGACAGTTGGTTCATATCGTTGCAGTTGCGCAAGCCGTGGCGCATCTCGTCGACCACTTTTTGATAGTCGTAGTTCTGTGATGTCAGAAGTTTCCTGGCGTTGGGTTCAAGCCATTTCAATAAGCGCGGATACATTTCCAAGGTCAGCGCAAACAGGGCGAGCAGGAGAATGAACCGGGTGGGCTCTCCCGCCATGCTAGAGAGCGTCGGCAGTGCGGCGAAGTAGAGGCAGGCGAGGAGTGTCAACAACAGCAACCGCGATACGGCGAGGCTCACCGCAAATTTGAAATCCATTAAGTGGTGGGTAACCGTGGCATAAAACAGCAGCAGCATGAAAATAATATTGGTGGAGCTGCCGATAAACTTAGACAGATAAAAGTCATAAGAAACCAGGATCAAGCTTGCTAAACCGCATATGAAACTCGCGATTAAGGTAATAAGCAGCCACTGGATTCTCTGCTTATCGCGGGAAGAGACCGAGCGGAAAACCAAGAGCGTAAAAATGATGGAACCCACCAGACAGAGCAAGAAGCAAAAAATAAAGCCGTAATAGATCAGGTCGGGTGTCGGTAAGTAGCCGGTCGAGGTGAGGTTGAGTGTGGACGGAAGCAGCGAGTTGTTTAGTAAAAATAAAATTGCCGCCAAGATGAAGCCTGGGATGACAATTAGCTTCTTAAAATAATGCGATTGACTCGCAATAAGCTGCCACACCAAGAGTGCTAGCGATGGCGGAATCAAAAACATACCCAAACGAGTAAGGTGGAACCAGGGATCCAGGACCTCCCGATCCTGGATGTACGTCAGTAAGAATAGCTCGATAGACCATATGCAGGCGCTAAAAGAAATAAGTGCGAGGGCGGTCACACCTTTTTGTTTTCTTCTTGATAGCGCCAAAACCCCAATAAGGAGGTCAACTGCAGCGATCATTAAATAGATAGTCATTCTTGGGCGTCTGCGCTCTTCTATCTGTTTGGTTTAATACGAATTCGCGGCTTCGATCTAAATCAAAGCAAGCCATGAGTATAGTCTTAAACTTCAAACCGCTGTAAGACTTGATGTCCGATATTGGCGCGAAGTTTACCATTCGATAAAACCTGACATGCTCTTCTCTCACCGCAGCGAGCACACAATGAGTCTCGGCCTTGGCAGCCTCCGTTATAATGTTTTTGTAGATGCTGAACCTCGCTCGCGCCCCGCCCTTGCGTTGATAGTCCGGATGAACGACAAAACGATTGGCTTCTAAGAAGGAATTTTCCAAGCCGACCTCTCTTTCGATTTCCTTCTGATAGATATGCATGACCGGAATTTTCCAGCTTTCGCCTGGGGTGTAACGACACAGCCGGATAGAGCCGATTGGCCGATTTTCATGGTAGGTCAGGTAAGACGTGCAATTAGGCTGCGAGTCATATTCATCCATAAAGCGCTTAGTTACATTCTTTTCAATATAGTTCTCGGCGCTGTAGCTTTTATAGCGCAGTGAGAATACATGGTCGAGTAGCGGACCATAGGCCTTGATACTGTGATATTTGGAGCTGTTCGAGGAGTGTGTGTTTGCGAGTTTTTTGGGGAAGGCGCTGATTTTTACGACAGGAGCATTCGTTGCGGAAGGTGCAAAAGACGTTGCCATTTTTTTCTTACCTCTTTGGTTGACTGGGATGGCAAGAAAAGTATGACGACAAGTTGTTAATTTTCACACTCGATTCGTCGAGCGAAGCTCGCTAATTAAGATCAATTTTTCAAAAATTCGAATAAAGAAAGGGATGTAAGGAATAAGCGAAGCATTGAAGAAATGAATAAGGCGACAGCCATAGTCGCGCTTGATAAAGCTATATAATTTTTTTGTCTAAGCAGT
>CAYZVN010000042.1:18599-29069 GCA_964482025.1 uncultured Saccharophagus sp.
GTGTGAGCGCTGACAAAAGCTCTTCTGCTGCGCTTATTTTTGATGATGTCCTAAGTGCTGCAAGGTAGAGGCATAAACAACAAAGAGGGCGCTCTACTGCGCAAAGGATGTAACGGCTATCGATGATGGCTCAGACGTGACCTTGTGCGGCGATCAGCGGTGTCGTGGCTATATGGGCGGTGGGCGGTTGACCACGGGTATGTTCCGGTGCTATCAAGCGCAGCACTGTGCGCCGACTTTCGATAAATCCAACGCAGTTGCTAAGATCATGCTTGATTCTGTGGGCCTTCCTTAAGGAAATTCTATGCTGACCTTGTTCGCCAAGATTCTCAAAGTGCTCAACTCCGAAGATTCCCCCTGGCAAATTGGCTGGGCGGTTGGCCTTGGGGTGCTTGCGGGGCTCTTGCCCTTTGGCTTTTTGACCATCGCCATTTTGTTGGTGGTATGCCTGTTCACCGTCAATTTGTCGACTTTTATATTGGTTTGGGGTGTTTGTAGCGGCTTGATGCTGATCTTTGGCGATGCCCTGGAAGCGCTCGCATGGCAGTACGCGCAAAATCCCGCGTTCCTCAATTTCTTAGCATCGAGTGAGATACTGCAATTGCTGCATCTGCATCACACCCTCGTGCTGGGGGCGTTCTTGCTGGGCTTGTTTTTGTTGTTGCCGCTGGGATGGCTCACGACATTTCTGGTCGCCCAGTATCGTCTGCGCATTATGACCCAGGTGCGCAAATGGAAGCTGGTCCAGGTGCTGAAAGCCAGCAAGCTGGTCCGTATTTACGAAAAGTTGAATTGAGGAGTGAGCATGATTCGCAAATCGGGTCTATTGGTTTTTCTTGCGCTCCTCGCAGTCGTGCTGGCGCTGGTGTACATATTCGCGGGCTTTGCTCTGCGCTTGGGTATGGTTTATTCGCTGGAAAAGGCGGTAGGGGCAGAGGTTAATATCGACAAGGTCGGCCTTAGCTTGGCGCCGCTGGCGCTGAATATTCACGGGCTGGAAATAACCGATAAAAATCAGCCGACGCACAATAGTGTCAGCTTCGCCAATGCGCAGGCGGCGTTGGAACTGTGGCCAGCACTACTGGGTTACTACGTTGTTAATGATCTCTCCCTGGAGGGACTGGCATTTGGCACGGAGCGCGAGCGTCCCGGCAAAGTCTATCGGGGTGAGAACGCGGACTCAGAGGAGCAAATTGATCTGTCGGATGTGCTCAAGCTGGACATTCCGGATGCCGATGAGCTTATGGCGCGCGTGAATTTGCAGGCGACTGGAAAAGGCGAGGCGTTGCGCGAGCAAATTAATCAGCAACAAGCGCAATTAAACGAGCTGGAAGACAAGTTACCCAAGCAGGAAAATCTCGCCGATATTCAGGCAAAAATTAAAGCGCTAACCGACAGTAAAATCGAAAATGCAGCCGATTTGGCCAATAAAGCGGAACAACTTAAAGCGCTGCAGGAGCAGCTCAAAACGGAGCGGGAGAATGTTCGGAATCTTAAGGAAGAGCTGGCGGCAATGCGCGACCGCCTCAATCAGTCGGTTGCCGAATTGCGCGCGGCGGGCGACGCGGATTGGCAGCGTTTGAAGACGCTGGCGAATCTCGAGGATGGAGGTTTGGCACCTTTGAGTCAAATTCTGCTCGGGGATTATTGGGGTGAAAAAATCGCGCAGATCGAAAGTTTTTATCGTCTGATTAAACCGTACATTCCGGAGCAGGGCGGTAAAGGCGCGGGTGAGGCGGAAAACGAAGAGCCCGTTTTGCCCAACCGGATACTGCCTTTGCCGCATCAGCCCTATCCCGATTTTTTAATCAAGCAGGCGCGTTTGCAGTGGTTGATGGCCGGTGGTGAGGCGCTTATCCACGTCCAAAATATTACCGCGCAGCACGCGCTGATCGGCTCGCCAACCCAGTTCAGCTTGGAGGTCGAGCAACTACCGCGCTTGGCAGCCTTCCACCTCAGTGGTGATTTTGCCATTTACCAAAATATGACCACGAATCTGACCTGGGATATGCAGGGGCTGATGCTCAACCCATTGGTGTTGGGTCGCGGTGAAAGCGCGCTACAGCTGACGGATGGCGTGCTGGCCTCCGACGGCTCGTTGAAACTGGTGGACAACGCACTGACGCAACAGGCGGAATTGCTGCTGCAGCAGCCGGGCTTTAGCGCGTCCGGCAATCGCTACATGGAACAGCTGGCCGATTTATTGAGCGGACAAACGCAGATTCCACTGCGCTTGACGGCGGACGGTTTGCTCAGCGATCCCGACGTCAGTATTCGCTCGTCGCTGGATAAAGTAATCGGCGATGCGCTGCTCGGTGAAGCGCGGCAAAAATTGGCGGCGCTGGAAAACAACTTGCGCAGTCAGTTGGACGACAAGCTGGCGGCCGCGTTGGGCGATCAGCCCGAATGGCTGGCGGCTTTAAATCAACAGGATGGCGAGCTGGATGCGATTCAGGACAATATTGAAGAAATGCTTAACGCCAAGCTTGCCGATGTCCGCTCGGATGCGAAAGACCGATTAAAAGACTCGCTGTTGAAGCGTCGCCAGGAGGAGTAACGGAACTTAGCAGGTTCAGTTTGATTCTGCCTTCGTAGAGTGTCATATTGCGCTCCCTTCCATTTGTTTAGCGGAGCAACTTTCTATGCTTTACGATTTGACGGTTGTGCAATTTAGTAAAATGCTCGGCAACCTCAGCGCGATTCTGGATAAAGCGGCCGGTTATGCCGAAGCCAAAAAAATTGACGTTGCGGTGCTGTTAAATTCCCGTTTAGCTCCCGACCAGTTTCACCTTATTCGCCAGGTTCAAATTGCCTGTGATACGGCGAAGCTGGGGGTTGCTCGCCTGACGGGCAAAGTGGAAAGTGCGCCGGTTCACGCGGACACCGAAACCACGCTGGCAGAGCTGCAAGCCAGAATAAAGTCGGTGCAGGAATACCTCGCCGGATTCTCGCCGAGTGATTTTGCTGATGCGGAAACGCAAAGGGTGAGCCAGCCGCGCTGGGAAGGCAAATACTTAACGGGCGTTGAATTCGCTATCCAGCACGCCATCCCCAATATTTACTTTCATATCACGACAACCTATTCGATATTGCGTCACAACGGGGTCGATCTCGGTAAAAAGGATTATCTCGGCGCAATGCCTTACAAAGCTTAAATCTCATCAGTTGGGCCTAGACGATGTTTCATCCGCGTTTTCAATACGCTATTAGCCGTCTGATAGGGCAGGGGACCGAGCTTGTATATGAGAGGGAAGCTGTCCAGCGACGAGAACTGGCACCCGCACGGCCGGGGGTGCGGCCGGCGGGAATTTTATTACCGGGGCAGCTCGACCGCGCACGCGCCGCTATGCCATCCACCACCATGGAGTTTCAAAAAAGCGTCGCGACCGGCGGCCCCATCACCTATCCCGCCACAACACTCTATACCTTGAAAGATGCGCGCATTGAGCAAACCGCCATCTATGCCAATGGCAAACGCAAAAGTTTGACGGGCATAGGTATACAGCAGGAAATGACCTATTCGCGCGGACAAAGTGAGCGCAAAATCGATCGTGCACTGCTGGTGTCGACTCACCAGGGGCTGAAGTATTTTGGCGATTGGCTCTTTGAGAACACGGCGCGAGTGCTTCTGGCGGAGGAGTTGGGTGAGCGCGCGATTTCCATGGTTCGCATGCCGCCTTACACCCATGGGGCGCGGTATGACGAGTTGTTCGCTGTGCATTATCAAAAAATCCGCCGCGCTCGGGTTAAGGAGCTGTTGGTGGTCGACGACTGGGGGCACACGCCGGAGAAGGCGGCGCGTTATCGGACGCTGCGGGAGCGCGCTCGGTGTACCCCTGGCCGCGCTCACGGCCATGACGTCTTTGTGGTACGCGGACGCTCCGGGCAAGTGCGGCGCTTGGCGAATGAAGACGCTTGCATCGAATGGGCTCGCCAGCGAGGTTTTTCGATTGTCGACCCGGTGCAGATGACGGTTAATCAATTGGTGCATGAGTTGCGCGACGCACGCTGCGTGGCGGGCGTTGAAGGCAGCGGTCTGATGCACGGTTTGGTGGCCATGGCATCCGACGGTTTTTTGCTCGGCATAGTGGCGGCGGACCGTTTTGTTATAGGCTCCAAGGAATACGCCGATGCACTGGGTATTCCTGTCGCGTTGGTGGTTGCCGATAAAGGTAACTTGGACGGGTTTGAAGTGGATATTGAAGAGCTAAACGCGACCTACGAGTTGGCTCTCGCCTCCGCTTGATGGGTGCCTTTGCTGGCGCGCGCGCTGCGCCACACCAGCAACATGGCAATGATAATGGCCGGAAGCATGGCGAGGTTCAATAAGCTCCAGCCTAGGCGAGTTTGCAAGTGCCCGGCCAACAGGCTCCCCAGAGCGGAAAACCCAAAGACAAGAAAATCATTAGTGCCCTGTACACGGGCTTTTTCCGCTGGTAGGTAGCTGGTGGTGAGCAGCGAGGTGGCGCCGATAAAGGTGAAATTCCAGCCCACACCTAAGGCGACCAGTGCAAACCAGAAAGACCAATAACCTGTGTCAAACTGGGTGAGCGCGACACAGGCCAAGAGTAGCCCACAGCCTATCTGGATGATGTTGATTTCCCCCCAGCGCGCAATTAATTGTCCGGTCATAAAAGACGGTAAAAACATGCCGAGGACATGCCACTGAATAACGCTGGCGGTGCTGCGAAAGTCGTGATGATGCTGTTGCATTGCAATGGGGGTGGCCGTCATCACCAAAATCATAACGCCATAGCCTATGGCACCGGCAACGATCGCGGTGATCAGCTTGGGTTGCCGCAGGAGCTCACCATAAGGGCGCACATGGCCGGTTTGCTCGGCGAGGGTCGGCTGGGGCAATGCCAGAGCGGCAATCAGTAGCAAGTTGATGCCGTAAAGCACAACCAGGGCGGCAAAAGCCCCGAGAAACTCCGTCTGCGGCCAGAACATATCCGACCAAACCGCCAGGTTCGGCCCGAGAACCGCTGCGAGCACACCGCCGGCCATAACTAGACTGATCGCGCGAGGACGGCTTTCTGGGGCGCAGGCTTCGATGGCGGCAAAACGATACTGTTGACCTATACCAATGGCGACGCCGAGTAAGCCAGTGCTGAGGCAGAAAAGCGTGAAGTCCGCCCCCATAAGCGCGAGACAGGCAAGCAGCCCACCGCCGATGCCGATGGCGTTGCCCAGGGAAAAGCCAAACTTGCGGCCCATGATTCGCATGATCTGTGCTGCCGGCAAAGTGGCCGCCATCAGGCCAATAAACTGCACCGCGACGGGTAGCGTGGCCAATTCCGGCCGGGGAGCCAACTGTTGCCCGATCAAAGCCGTCACCGACACTAAAAGAATATTGCCGGTAATCAGTAGAGCTTGCCCCAATGCAAGACCCCACACCGTAAGTGGAAGCATAATCGTCGACCCATGGATTGGCCGGCGAATATAACACTGTGTTGACCAGAGAACACGGCGATAAGCGCAACCCTGATCTGTTATGATGCCGCGCTTGTTGTGTGTCAAAAGCAGAAACTCAAACTCCATGATGGTAAGACTCAGACAGCGCCTGCACTCCATGAAAGACCACAAGACAATCTCAGGGAGTTTCTGGGTGATTGGCGGCTTTGGTGTGCAGAAAGGCCTGCAGCTGGTCAGCAACCTGATCCTCACGCGCCTGCTCTTTCCCGAAGCCTTTGGTCTTATGGCCATCGTCTATTCCTTCATGGCGGCGGTGCAGATGTTCAGTGACATTGGCGTCCGGCCGAGCGTGATTCAGTCCCCCGACACCGCCGACTCGCGTTTTCTCAATACCGCCTGGACGCTGCAGATCATCCGCGGATTTTTTCTCGCGCTGGTGATTGCCCTGCTGGCCTATCCAGTGGCAAATTTTTATGGCCAAGAAGTGCTTTTCGGCTTGCTGTGTGTCACCGGTTTAACCGCGGTGGTCACCGGATTTCAGTCCATTAACATCATTCTCGCCGAGCGCGACATCAATTATAAAAAGATGATGATCATGCGCGCGGCGAATCAAGTTTTAACCTTGATCGCCACTGCGTCTCTTGCGTATTACTACCACTCGGTCTGGGCTCTGGCGTGGGGCGCGCTGTTTGGCTGCGTCATGGATACGGTGCTGGGCCATATACTGTTTCGCGGGCACAAGCACCGCTTAGTTCTCGATAGGCAATATCTCGGAAAAATTTTCCGCTTTGGCCAATGGATATTTTGGGGAACGGTTTTTACTTACTTTTCGGGACAGGGAATGCGCGCCATCGAGGGCGCCTTTGTCTCCACCGAAACTCTGGCAATGATCGCCATTGCTGGCACTCTGGCTTGGATTGCCGGTGAGTTGGTGGTGCGCTATCTCGGCGCCATTGTGTTTCCGACCTTATCGCGAATCAATCGGGAGCAGCCGGAGAGTTTGCCCGCAACCTTGGGAAAAATCCGCGCTTTTGCCATTCTCACCACAGTGCCGTTATTTGGCGTGCTTTCTCTGCTGGCCAATTGGGTGGTGAATATTCTGTACGATAATCGCTATAGAACTGCGGGGCCGATTCTCGCCATCATGGCGCTGGTGGGGGCTATGCGTACGCTCCCCATGTTTTATCAAAATGCGCTGTTATCGATTGGCCAAAGTAAGGAGAATTTTTTTAGCGCGGGTGTCATTGCGGTTGCCAACGTCATCTTTTTGATCGTCGGCTTTGAAGTAGCGGGGCTCTATGGCTTGCTTATCGCACCGGGGCTTGCCTATTTCGTCGGCCATATCGCCACATCGTTTATTGTTAAAAAGTATGGCTGGTTGTCACTGAAAGCCGACGTGTTGTTTTTCGGCCTTATGCTGCTATTCACGGCGGCAACCTATCAGGTTAATTTCGCCGGCTAAAAGACCTGCTCAGCGCAGGTCTTTTCGTTTCTTGCGCGGGTGTCAGACGTTAAAGCGGAAGTGCATGACGTCGCCATCCTGAACCACATATTCCTTTCCTTCCAAACGCCATTTGCCGGCTTCTTTCGCGCCCGCCTCACCTTTGTATTTCACGAAATCATCGTAGGCAATCACTTCGGCGCGGATAAAGCCTTTTTCAAAATCCGTATGAATAACGGCCGCCGCTTTCGGGGCTGTGGCACCGATTGGAATGGTCCAAGCGCGGACTTCTTTAACGCCGGCGGTGAAGTATGTCTGCAGCCCTAATAATTCATAACCAGCGCGGATCACCCGATGCAGGCCGGGCTCGTCCATGCCCATCTCCGCGAGAAAATCCACTTTCTCGCTGTCTTCCAGTTCGGCAATTTCGCTTTCCAATTTATTGCAGATGGGAACCACCACCGCTTTTTCCTCTGCGGCGATTTTTTCTACCGCAGCGAGCAGCGGGTTATCGCTAAAGCCGTCTTCGGCCACGTTGGCGATATACATGGTGGGTTTGACGGTCAGTAGATTTAACTCCCGCAGGGTCAATAGCTCATCGCCACTCAAGCCAAACGATCGCAGCGGCTTGGCTTCGTTTAAGTGCGGCTGAATTTTCTCCAGCAGAGACTTCATAACAAGGGCGTGCTTGTCCTGACCTTTTGCCGCTTTGGCGTAGCGTTGCAGCGCTTTGTCGACGGTTTCCAAATCCGCTAAGGCAAGCTCCGTGTTGATAATTTCGATGTCGGCGGCCGGGTCCACTTTATTGGCAACGTGAATGACGTTGTCATCCTGAAAGCAGCGCACTACGTGAGCAATGGCTTCAGTCTCGCGAATATTGGCGAGAAACTTATTGCCTAGGCCTTCACCTTTGGAGGCCCCAGCGACCAAGCCGGCGATGTCGACAAACTCCATAGTGGTGGGCAGTACGCGCTCGGGTTTGACGATGGCCGCAAGCGCATCCAGGCGTGGATCGGGCATAGGCACTACGCCGGAATTGGGCTCGATGGTGCAAAAGGGAAAGTTTTCTGCCGCAATACCGGATTGGGTAAGGGCGTTGAAAAGGGTGGATTTGCCGACGTTGGGCAAACCCACAATGCCGCATTTAAAACCCATAATAGAATCTCGTGATAAAAAAGCTTATTGAGTGTGAAGATCGCGCATGGCGCGCTCCCAGTCGCCGGAGACTATAGCCTCTATAGCCGCAATGCTGCGTTCGATCGCCGTCTGGATCAATTCGTTTTCCGTCGCCGGCGCGCGTTTTAATACATAGTCGACCACTTGTTTGGCGTTGCCGGGATGGCCGATGCCCAGGCGCAAGCGGGCAAAATCCCGGCTGTTGCCCAGCGCGCTGATAATATCGCGCAGGCCGTTGTGCCCACCGTGCCCGCCGCTGAACTTAAAGCGTGCAACTCCGGGAGGCAGATCGAGCTCGTCATGGGCAACGAGAATGGATTCCGGCGGAATTCGAAAGAACTGAGCGAGCGAGGTCACCGCCTGGCCGCTGCGATTCATATAAGTGGTGGGAACCAGGAGTCGGACATCCCTGCCGGCGATAGTGCCGCGACCGGAATAGCCGAAGAATTTTGGTGTTGAACTGAGCGGAATACTGTATTGCCGCGCCAACTCTTCGACCAGATCCTGGCCGGCGTTATGGCGGGTTTGGGCGTATTCGGGGCCCGGGTTACCCAGGCCCACGATCAGCTGTACTGGCGTCGTTTTCATAGTTCGTCAGCAGCAACTGTGGAGAGATTAGGCGCTGGGTTCCTCTTCTCCCTCTTCGGTATCTGCACCTGCACCGCCGCCTTTAGCTTTGTTGACCGCTGCGACCGGCAGGTTGTGCTCGGAGCCGTGGCTCAGGGCGACAGACTCAACTCCTTTCGGCAGCTTCAGGTCGGAAATGTGCATAATTTCGCCCACGTCCATATCGCCTACGTCGACCTCGATAGACTGCGGCAGGTCCGCCGGCAAGCAGGAAACTTCCAGCTGAGTCATGACGCGGAACACGGTGCCGCCGCCCAACTTAACGCCTTTACAGGTTTCTTCGTTGATGAAGTGCAGCGGTACGCTAACGGTGATTTTCCGGGTTTTGGAAACGCGCAAAAAATCCGCGTGCAGAATTTGCACTTTGGAAGGGTGGCGCTGCAGATCCTTGAGAATCACGTCTTCAGCCTTGCCGTCGACACTCAAAGAAATAACGTGGGAGTAAAACGCCTCGTTTTCCAGGTGGCGAACCAACTCAAACTGGTTGATGCTGATGTTTTGCGGGGCTTTATCGCCACCATAGATGATGCCCGGCACTTCGTTGGCGAGACGGCGCAGGCGGCGGCTCGCACCTTTCCCTGCAACCTCACGCACATTAGCGTTCAATGTAAAGTCTTCTTTAGACATGGAGATGTCCTCATTTCAAACCCGTTAGCTCCGCGACCAGAAGATAAACGGGGATTAAGTAAATCGGCGTTGCCGACCGTTGGTTAAGGAGCGGAATAAACCGCTCCATCGTCAAGCGCGGAACATCGCGCTTAAAGATTCTTCGTTGCTGATACGCCGCATGGCTTCCGCCAGCATGGGCGCAAGACTTAAGCTGCGGACGCGCTCGCAGTCGCGCGCTTCGGGATTCAGCGGAATCGAGTCGGTGACCACCAGCTCATCCAGTTGGGAGTTTTGCAAGCGGGCGATGGCCGGGCCGGACAAGATCGGGTGAGTACAGTAAGCGATGACCCGCTTCGCACCGTGCTCTTTCAGGGCAAGGGCGGCGTTGCAGAGGGTGCCGGCGGTGTCCACCATATCGTCGACCAGGATACAGGTGCGGCCTTCAACCTCGCCGATCAGGTTCATCACTTCGGCAACATTTTTGATTGGGCGGCGCTTATCGATAATGGCAAGTTCAATATCCAGCTGCTTGGCGACCGCGCGGGCACGCACCACGCCACCAATATCCGGCGATACCACTATGAGATCTTCGAGGTTTCGTTGCTCGATATCGGTGAGCAGGACCGGGGAACCGTAGACGTTATCCACCGGGATATCGAAAAAGCCCTGAATTTGCTCCGAGTGCAGGTCGACCGTCAGCATGCGGTCCACGCCAACGGATGCCATCATGTCGGCCACAATTTTGGCGCTGATGGGAACGCGTGAGGAGCGCACTCGGCGATCCTGGCGGGCGTAGCCAAAATACGGCACTACCGCAGTGATACGGCCGGCGGAGGCGCGACGCAAGGCGTCGACCATCAGGAGCAGCTCCATGATGTGGTCGTTGGTGGGGGCGCAGGTGGACTGCATAACGAAAACGTCGCGACCGCGCACGTTCTCATTGATTTCGACATTGATTTCGCCGTCAGAAAACCGCTCTACGGAGGCATCTCCGAGGGGAATATTGAGTCGGTCGACAACTTTTTCTGCGAGTTCCGGGTTGGATGTTCCGGAAAAGACCATCAAGTCCGCCACTATGACTACCTCTAGCCGATTCACTGGTTAGTGCGTGAGGAGACAGTCAGAGAAGGGTTGGCGAATCTTAACAAAATGGCTGGGGTGGAAGGATTCGAACCTCCGAATGGCAGGATCAAAACCTGCTG
>CAYZVN010000043.1:0-10210 GCA_964482025.1 uncultured Saccharophagus sp.
CCTTTAAGGCCCTTTTTTAGTTTCCGCTGCTCGGTTTAAGCGTCAAATGATCGACATTCGGTGGCGGCGGCGCGGGCGGTGTTACCGGTCCGAGGCGTTCGCCAACTTGCGCCACCGTCAAATGGGATAAGTCCACTTCCACCGGTTCAACAAGCTCCCGCTCTTCCGGCTTTAATAAGTCACTCCCCACTGCTGCCACATCGAGATCCGGCACAGTCACGGCAATGCCAGGCAGTATGGTGCGTTCATCTTCGGTGAGCAAATCGCCCTGCTGCGGCGTGACCGCCAAGTGCGAAAGGTCTAAATTCGACGGCTCTTCTGAAGTTTTCTCATGAGAAGCCAACAGGTCGGCACCTAGAGCGGACAAGCCAAAGTCCGGCGCCTCTATAGGTGTGCGCGGTGTTACCTGATGCTCCGGTTGCGCACCGAGCGCAGTGGTGAATCCACTAGTCGCGGCATTCTCTGCAGGCTGCGGCTCCGCCGCTGGCGGCGGCGATGCGGCGGCCGGCTGCGGCGCTGGTGCCGCTACCGGTGCTTTCACCAGCACTAAGTCCAAGCGGGCTCCCGCCTTCTTCATCGCGACCCGGTATTTATTGGCCGCTTCGGCATCGACGCCTTTCTTTAGCGCAATCGCCTTGCCCGAAAACAACGCGGTGATCTTGGCCTCATCCAAGCGGAACAGCTGCTGCAGATTCGTTTTGACCTGGGCGAGTTCGAACCCTGGAACCAACTCACCGCTGAACATCAAATCGTAACGTTCATCATTCATATTGGATCACATGCTTAAAACGTGTCTTCAAAAGTAAAACACTTTATAGGTACTCTCGCCACCCTAGCCCCGTTTCCAGGAGAGAAAGGCGAGCCGGGTCGATGAGTGGCCGATGAAAAATGCGACGCTGTCGATATTTTTTACTCATTAAAAGCACTTTCTCACTATGCCAGATGTCCATAAGGGCGCCAGTTCGCTGTCATGAAGCGTTCGATGACGAACTCGTCGAAGTGCACGACAAGCTTTATAAGCCTTTGAATTAAAATGACTTTCCATGGCACAAAAAGCTCCCTCTGGAACCCTCGTGCAGTGAGGCGCCGAACGACAGATCAATTACCCTCCGCAATTTCTAACGTTATGCAGGTATGTTCTATGCGGCACAACAGCAAAAGACAACAAGCGCCAACGGCCCGCCCGCTACCAGCTGGCTGAACCGAGAATCAGCAGCCATACTTCGTGAGTAACACACTCCATATTCAAGGCTGTGTAGTTGATGTTTGTGGCAGTACAAATAGGACTCTTCACATGAACACCGATGTAAGCAACAAACATATTCCCGCAGTAATTGACCGACTACTGCCACGATCTCCATACAACGCCAGCAGCAGCGCTATTGCAACGAAAGTCATTGAAGACATTCATTTTCTGCAAGATCGTATTGAGCGTATCAAAAAACTGCAAACCCCAAACTCCACTGTCCTCAAAACCTATCAGTCGATGCTCGAAAGCCGCGAGGCGGTGCTCGCATGGCTGCGTGAGAATGGTGATCTTGAGGAGACGCAAGAAGCGGACGAGATCAGCGGTCGGACAGGTTGAACCGCTCCTGGATCAAGCCCGGCAATTGCGCCATTTCGGTGAACGAAGTAACAGGTCGGCGCTCGATCTCAACCGGCGCCCCATAGCGCAGCACTGCCATACCCGCCCGTATGGCCGCTGTTACCCCCGCGACCGAATCCTCGACAACCAGGGTTTGTGCTGGATCCGCCCCCATACCATGTGCCGCGAACAGGAATAAATCGGGGTTCGGCTTCCCTCTGCTCACTTGTTCGGCGGAATAACAGCGGTCACCGAAGTACTCGTGCAATCCGGTCACCGCCAGCGAATGATGAACCTTACTTAGTTCTCCATTGCTTGCCACACAAAACGGCACTGCCTGCCTCTGCAGCCACTGCAGTACTAACTCAACGCCAGAAACAGGCTGCAGGCTTTGACCAAATGCCTCCCGGGTTGCCCACGCCAGGCTGTCCAAGAAGTCGTGCGGCAACATGCCTGGATATTCGGTTTCCAGGACATTCAAACAATAATCCATGGTATGACCACGAAACTTTGCCTCGCACTCTGCAGCGGATAGGGCCACGCTAAATTTGGCCAAATGTTCCGCAAACACTTTGGCGGCGAGCGATTCGCTATCGACTAGCACACCATCGCAATCAAAAATAATCAGCATCGTCAAAAGCGCCTGTTCAGTGGATAAAGTTCAGGGGCAACCCAGACAAAGCGCTCAAAGATTTCATCAAAATGACGAAGCACTTCTTCTTTCAGCGCGATATCCAGGGTAAGCACATATTCGCAGAGCTGGTCTTTACTCAGCGCATGTTGATACTCGGCGGCTTTTGGGGCGTAGCTAAGATGCCAAGGCTCCGGTGCCACGCCGCCCACCGGCGCTATATAGGGGCGGAAGAAACAGGCGTCTGGCCGCGCGAGTGTGGCATCGAGCCATTGATGAAAGGCTGCAAAAGGCCCCCGACATTCGGCCAGAGTGAGCTGCAGGGACTGATCTTGCCGCAAGGCGGCCCGATCGTAGACATCAACATCAGTCCCCCAGTGGTGCCGAGAGGTCCCCGGCAAGGCCGACCAGCGCAAAATGGCAAACATCAGAGCTTCAGGGGTCAGACTTTGGATGTCCAGAGGCTGCTCGGTGTCGTCGAGCACTGGCCTGTGCCCCTGCGCCTTGGCATTCCAAATTTGGCATTGCCGCTCAACCGAACGAAATCCACTTGCAATGGCAAGATCGAATCCCGCACTTCCGGCTTCCGAAGCGAGGCTTTGCAACGGCTCAAGCAGATCCGTATGGACCTGTACCCCATGAAAGCTAGCGAGATTCGCCGAGGCGTTGCTCAAACACATGAACGGCGTCAAGGTTTTTGGAGGTTCCACATATGACATATAGCTAAAATATAGTAGATTCAGAAATCTTTATGACTTTAGGCGCATTCAGCTTAGATTCATACAGCTGTTTGATGCCCGAGGTGGCCCCCACAGAAATTTGCACTACAGTTATATAAGGACCGAACACCCTATTCGGTGTTTATAACGGAGCTTGCTGCTCTAACGGGTGCAGCGAGCAAAAGCATAGCAAAGCCGCATTACACGATAATAATAAGGACAATTTCCATGACTAATGTAAATTTAGCCCAAAGCGAACTTCTTGAATTGAAAAACCTGGGTATGGCATCCGTCAACATCCTCCAGGCCATCGGCATTAACACCTACGAAGACTTAGCGGAATTAGGCCCTGTGCAAGCCTATTGCCGAATAAAGGCCCGTGGAATTCACGTCTCGAAAGTGATGCTCTACGCGCTGCAGGGCGCGCTGATGGATGTTCATTGGAATGATCTTCCCCCCGACCTCAAGGCCCGCCTGGTTAAAGAGGCCGAACATCTGGAACGCGATAAACTGGACAGCACACCGGCGTAAATGCCCTCCCCCCTCTGTCGCCTCAGCGACATTCCCCCAGGCAGTGCACGAGGATTCGATCTCGGCACACGGCGTTATATCGTCGTGCGCTGGGATCGGGGAGTCTCGGTCTTCCGCAATGAATGCCCTCACTTGGGAATACCCTTGGAGTGGCAACCGGATCAATTTATGGACCCAGATGGTGAGTTATTGCGGTGCGCCACCCATGGCGCGCTGTTTCTACCAGATACCGGCGAGTGTATTTCCGGCCCCTGCGTTGGTCAGTATTTAATTCCAGTACCTTTTATATGCATAGAGGATCAAGTCCTGCTGCACGATTGACAGGAATACCCCTCAATCGATCACCACCGGTAACTGTCGATCCAAGGTGATCTCTTCCGCCGAGATGCGCGCTCCCAACGCGATAACTTCAACCCCTTGCTCGACGGCTAGGCGAAATGCCGCAGCATAGGCAGGATCTATATGCGCAGCGGCCGCGACCCGCTCAATGCCCGTATGCTGCACACAGTAAACCAATACCGCCCGGCTTCCCGCCTGCGCCATAGCCGCAAGCTCTCGCAAATGCCGCGTGCCTCGCGTGCTTACAGCGTCGGGAAAGAAGCCCCAATCGTTCTGCTCGCATAAAGTGACACTTTTCACCTCGACATAAACGGGTCGATCTTTGATGTGCAACAAGAAGTCTATTCGACTCCCTTCATTACCATAGACGACTTCGGAGCGCATCGAATCATAGCCCTTGAGGGTCGGCAAAAGCCCTGTCTCCAGTGCTTCGCGCACCAGGTGATTGGCGCGCCCCGTATTGATGCCGGCGAGGTGCCCCTGGGGCGTAGTGGCAATTTCCCAAGTAGCGGGATATTTGCGTTTGCGGTCAGAGGAAAGAGAGAACCAAGCGGCAGCACCGGGGTGCAGGCAGTTTCTCATGCTGCCAGTATTCGGACAGTGCGCGGTGAATATTTCACCGTTCGGCAGTCGTAGATCGACAAGAAATCGCTTGTATCTTTGAACGAGATAGGCTTTCCATAATGGTTCGGGGAATAACACGAAACAACTCACTAGAGTATGGATGACAAGGCAGTATAAGTGAGAAATTGGCGATATTTACCGCAATTTATGGGTATCTACAAAAAACTGGCGCCAACTGATTGAATCTGATAGCGTTCCCGATTTGGTCGATCGGCCAGGAGACTAGTACAACCGGTCACCGATACCGACGTACCAGAGGAGTTTTGAAATTAGAGGTACTTTAGGACGCTGCAACGCACAGATGTGCGTTAGGTTTAAGTGTAGCGATGCGAAGTAAAGGCAATATAGAGGCTCAATAACAATGCCCGGTACAACCAATTTTTCTCTCCACGGTATCCAGCCCTACGCTCCGGCTAAGGGTGAGGAGTACATGAACGAAAAACAGCGGGAGCACTTTAAAGCGCTGCTGCTTGCCTGGAAAAAAGAGCTCATGGAGGAAGTGGATCGCACCATGAACCATTTGAAGGATGAAGCCGCCAACTTTCCCGATCCCGCCGATCGGGCGAGCCAGGAAGAGGAGTTCAGCCTCGAGCTGCGAACCCGCGACCGAGAGCGTAAACTGATCAAGAAGATCGACAAAACCCTGGAATTAATTGAAAGCGACAACTACGGCTTCTGTGATGCGTGTGGAGTCGAAATCGGCATTCGTCGCCTGGAGGCCCGCCCCACCGCAACACTTTGCGTCGACTGCAAAACCATTGACGAAATCAAAGAAAAGCAAGTTATGGGTTGATGCGTAAGGGCCGGATTCCGGCCCTTACCACTTTGATCCACTATGCAACTAGAAGCGATCTCAAAAATCGGCCGAGCGTAGCTTGGTTGTCGCCGGCGCGGACCTATTCGGAGCCGGCAGTCGAGATGACCGAGCTAGGCATTTTTAAAATGACTTCTAGTAAAGCTCCAGCCGCCCGCCCCACCTACGTCGGCCGTTTTGCTCCCTCTCCCACCGGCCCCTTACACTTCGGCTCCCTCGTCTGCGCGCTCGCCAGCTATCTGGACGCCAAACGGCATGACGGCAAATGGCTGCTGCGCATTGAAGATATAGACCCGCCGCGCGAACAGCCGGGTGCCGCCGATGCTATTCGACGGACCCTGGAAGTACACGGATTATGTTGGGACGGAGAGGTGCGCTACCAAAGTCAGCGCTCCGAAGCTTATTGGGACTGTTTGAATGATCTAAAAAAAAGTCGCTTGATCTATCCGTGCAATTGCACCCGCGCCCGCCTTACACCCTTAGGTGGCCGCTATGACGGCTATTGTCGACGCCACCCCCCAGCGGCGAATGAGCCTTGCGCGCTGCGCTTAAAAGTGACGGGCCTGCCGGCGGAGTTCCGCCATATCGACAACGCCATCGAATTTGTTGATCGTATTCAGGGTATACAAAAAGAAGATATTGCGCGGGTGAGCGGCGATTTTGTTATTCACCGCAAAGACGGTCTTTTTGCTTATCAACTTGCGGTTGTGGTGGACGATATCGATCAAGGTGTTACCGATATTGTGCGCGGGGACGATTTGCTCGACACCACCGCGAGGCAAATCTTCTTGTATAACATTCTTGGCAAAAAGCCGCCGCGCTATGCTCATATCCCGGTTGTGAAAGATCAACATGGCAATAAGTTGAGCAAACAAAATCACGCGCCGGCAATAGACGACTCTGTACCTGCTAACAATCTTTTAGCCGCTCTCACAACCCTCGGCTATCAAACGGAATACCACCCTTCCCCCGAGCAGCTACTCCAAAGTGTTCTGACCAATTTGTCGTCTATCTGATCAAAGCGGTCTTGGCGGTTCATAGGGGTTGGTATTGATTTGGCGGCGGCCAGCTGGTGCCGCTCACCGCTGGCTTTGTACTGGCCGGAGGTGTCCCTTTTTCCTGTCGAATCTCAACACCTATTACTGGAGAAGCTGCGCCTGGGTAGGCTCAAAATAGCAGTCAGAGCACGAATCACTTGCTCCGATATAAACAACTCTGCCTCCCGCACCGGCGAAGTTTTTTAAGGCAAGCGTTTCTTTTTCGTTAAACGCCCTGTCGGGAAGAAACAAAATCAAAACTTTGGTATCAGCGGGGATCTCTACCAGTGACGCACGCTCGGCGACGACAAAGGGGTAGCCATATTCGGTATACAACTCGCCCAAGGCTTTTTCCGCAGTCTCACAAGGGTTCTCCCGGCTATCCGCCAATTGACAGGACGCCTCCGGAAGCACGAGGCGAACCGAGTTTCTTCTCTCATCAACGATGTCAGATTCGAAATCCATCCAGCTCAAAAGCCAAGATTGGTTTTCCTTTTGCCATAAATCGTCCACGTCATTCACTACCAGCACATCACCTCCGACGGTTAATTCACCACCGGGTTTGTAAGCGAACTGCACCTTTGTCTCGGCCTGTTGTTGTGTTCCCTGATCATAAGCTCGCAGATAGAGAACGTGATAATCCTCGGCGTGCAGAAACTTTGCGGGAATCGTGAAAGAAAACGTCTGATTACCGCTGACGGGAATGTACTCGATCAACATTTCGCCGTTGATCTCGCTATACAAACTCAGCGGACCGCGAGCGCCGGTGAAGTAACCATATACCTGCACTTGCCCTGTCAAAGTCGAGTCCATCTTGGGGTTTTCGATCGTTACAGAAAATCCAGGCTCGTCCGACACAGTAGCGGTTGCAGCGCCGACTGCCTGCGGGTCGCGCGGATCCACCACCTCAACCCGAATCACGTTGCTACCCGGCGGCAGCTCACGGGCGTTCACGCCGAAAACGAAATCACCGGGTAGCTGCCCACTATCGACTTGGACCTTTATCGGGCTTTCATTGACGAATACCGCGACCGGCGGCAATTGTTCCGCGGCTAAAGCACAATCGCCAAAATCCGCGCTGCCATAAAAATAAATGACCTCACGGTCGCGATTGAGGATGTCCAATTCCACCTGGGGCTTGGGCAGATTGAACTCGAAAGCTACAGGTTCGGAGAGCAATACACTGTCGGAGGTCCTCAAGCGGGCTTGGATTTGATGGGTTCCAGGAGAAAGTACCTGACAGTCGGCGGCAAGCGTAAATTCGCCGCCCGGCGATTGCGGGTCAATATCGATCGCGATAGGGAGAGGCGCTCCCGCCGCGTCGATGATATCGAGTGAAAAAGGTGCGAGAGCCGGATCAATGCTGTAAACACCGGCAATCGGCACACTGCCGCTATAGCGGTTGCGAGACTCCGGGCTGGTCAAACGCAACGAATATTCTGGCTGCGTAATGGCTTGGTGATAATCAACTTCAAGAACGTCACTGTAAACAAAACGATCGCCTTGATAATCCACGCGAACACGTAACTGATAAACGCCAAAGGGTAAATCCTGCTCCATAAAGTCGAAGGTGAGCTGAGCAGAAAACGCCTCTTCGTCCCACACCTCTTCTGAGGAGTAATCCCCCACGCTCATCCAGCTTTCATCGAGAAACGCTTCCAGCCCAAAGCCCGTCAGCGGCACACCGTATTCGTTGGCCACCTCGACGGACAGCGCGAGCGGTCCCACCAAGTCCACTAGGCCACTTTCGTAAACCGGGTGCTCGTAACGGACGTCCACCCCAAGCTCGGGCTCGACGTAGAGAAACTCAACGCTGCTGCTGACCTCCTGGACAGAGTCAGTCGCCGTTACCGTCAGCCGATATTGCCCCGGCTCGGTTACTATCGCAGAGAAGCTATTGCCATTACGCGCCAATTCCAGTGGCTGAGCCGGCACTTCACCATCTAAATCCTCCAGTACCGCACGTAGATCAAGCTCGAGCGCCGCATCCCAATAGACACTTCCTGCTATCTGCACAGGCGCGAAGTAGAGGGCGTCAGTCGGTGCACTTAACGCGAGACCCAAGGTGTCTGGCTGCCGATACTGCAGGCGAATCGGGTCGCTTTCGACCTGTTGAGGGAAGCTATCCTGGGCCAGGATTATCAAATCATAAGTGCCCGGGCCCAGCTCGTATTGCGCCAGTTGCAAGCGCAGGGTGAATTCACCGGTTTGCACATTCCAGTCATCGCTTTGTGGATCACCGTTTTTGAACAGGGGGATCTCCAGGGGTGCTTCCGTCGAGTCCACAGACTGCAGAAGCAGTGAAACCTTTTCCAACGGAAAGGCAGCAGATGCCGAGACATGGCCGGCCAAGTCGATTACCGGTTGCAGAATCTCAAATGCACCCCCGGTCACAGGCGCGCTGAAAGCGGCCGTCAATACCGGGGCTTGATAGCGAAAGGTGATGTTTTCCTCGACGTAATTGGCGTGGCTGTCCTGCACCCAAATACGCACGCTGTGAGTGCCGGAACTCATGATGTCGGCGGGAATGGTGCCACGAAAGCTGCCATCGGCGACCTCTAACGGAATCGAGGTGTCCCCTTCGCCCTCCAGCACCGCGCTCACCGTAGCGCTCAAGGCTTCATCCCAAGTGACCGCGCCGCTTATCACCACGTCGCGATAGTAGGTTTGACCGCCCACGGGGGACGTCACTGCAAGGGTCGGTGGCACCGCTTGGTAGCGCAGGCTGAGCCGCTCGCTGATAGCGGTTACACCCTCCTGCAACTCGGCCCGTAGCCGCACGCGATAATCGTAAAACCCATAGGAGCTGTCCCTGAAGTCATAGACGATCGCCGCCATTTGCTCCTCTTCCGACCACACGTCTTCAGCGGCAAATTCTGCCAGGGCAAACCAAACGCCGCTGACCTCATGCTCGAGCATAAAGCTTTGCGGCTGCGGGGGGAAGTTGGTCTCGAGGCGGGCGATAAAGCGGAAGTCGCCGGTGGTCTCGAAGAGACCGTACTCGTCTTGTGCGTAATCGTGATCAATCAGCACCTCGGCGTAAGGCTCGACAAAGTCGAAGTCGACCGCCTGCTGCACTTGTGTATGGCCATCCGTCAAAGTCACCACAAGGTGGTAAGCGCCCGGCCCGTCAACAACACCAGAGAACGTCTGCCCCTCAATAATCAAAGGTAGCGCCTGAGAGTCATCCCCCTCGGCGGACTGCAACACCGCGTGCAGCTCCGGCACCAGCGCTGGATCGACGCTAAAGTTGCCGGCAATGCTGACGGCGGAGTAATAGGTGCGCCCGGCAACCGGAGACTCCAGCGAGATTTGCGGCAACAGTAGCGCGCGATAGACGAATGTCTGGGGCTCGCTCGCGGCGCTGCGCACTTCATCACTTGCGGTTATCACCACTGTGTACTCGCCAGTTGGAAGATCCGCCGGCAATGGCAGCTCCGCAGTAAATTGGCCGTCCATAAGCGCCCAGCTGGACAACTCTAATAAGGCCATTTCCGCAAGCAACTCTTCACCCTGATAAAGGCTCGCCGTCACCTCCACTAAAGCCAGTGAAGGTTCCACCCGCAACTCCCCACTCAGAGGCAGCGCAGGCTGTATCAGCTCGTCCTCACTAAAGCTCTGCAGCTCGATCGCGAGCGGCAAAAAGCCGGAAGAGCTGCTCGAAGAACTTGACGAGCTGCTACTGGAAGAACTCGAGCTCGATGACGAGCTGCTGGACGAACTGCTCGATGAGCTGGAGCTGGACGATGAGCTGCTGCTGGATGACGCACTTGATGAACTGGAAGTCGAGCTACTTGATGAACTAGAGCTCGACGAGCTGGAAGATGAGCTACTGCTGGATGACGAACTCGACGATGATGAACTTGACGACGACGCGCTGCTGGAAGAGCTACTGCTAGACGAGGAAGAACTACTGCTAGACGAGGAAGA
>CAYZVN010000043.1:10310-28428 GCA_964482025.1 uncultured Saccharophagus sp.
CTACTGCTAGACGAGGAAGAACTACTGCTAGACGAGGAAGAGCTACTAGAAGAACTACTAGAAGAGCTACTGGATGACGAGCTGGCGCTGATTTCACCGCTATAGTGAAACTTCAATACTGGAACACGGTGATTATCCGCAATTGTACCGCGAGCAACGCGCTTCTCGTCCCCCCAAAATACGCTCAACTCATATTCAGTGGGCAGCTCGCCAGCGTGCTCAACCCAAACAGTGTATTCGCCAGGAGCGGCATAAGCCGGCCAAAACGCATTTTCCCAACCATTATTCGGATTTTCTGGACGCTCAAAAAAACCTTGCGCGCCGAGACACTCAACGGGAGTGTTGTCAACCCCGAGGGTATTGCTACACGGATCGGTAATATCCAGATTGAGGTTTTCCAGCGGTTCCTGCCACACCAAGTTCGCCCGAACAATTCCCTCAGAACCCCTTAACGCGTTCTGATCTACATCGGGCTCATCATCTACAGTAGGTGGAATGGTTGGAAATGAGGGGCGCGATGGATCGACGATAACGCCAATTCCGAGAATGTTGATACCAACTGGATCATTTGGGTCAAACACGTGCAGCTCGAAATATTCCGGGTCTTCCGGGTTGTCATCCTGAAGTAACGGAATGTCGATGACCTTCTCGCGTTCACCCACCTCAAAGCCAATAAGCTTGTGCTCCTCGCCAATATAATCTTCTCCATCGATGGCAGTGCCGTCCTGGGTACGGTACGCCAGCATGAGATTTTCCGTTACCGGACTCTGCAGGCGAATGCGAAACTGAAGTGCGCTATCGGTCTCGGTGGCCGAAACGCTGACGATGCGTGCCGATGCGGCTAACGGCTGCACCATTACTGTGGTGATGTCAGAGCTGGCGAAGTCGTCGGCATCGACGCCGTAGAGCCGAAATACCAGCTCGGCGGGGTGTGTAACATCAGGGGTCAAGATCGAGGTTTGCGGTTCACGGGGATTGAGAATAGCTGCGGGAGGCCCTTCAATCTGCGTCCAGCGCGCCAAGCGAATCGGCGCTGCCGACAAACTTTCAACTGACCCCTCAAGCCTTACCAATAAGTTTGCATCGGCAAATTGCAGCCCACCAGCTTTGACTTCAATCCGGTTCCCAGTCTCATTGCCAGGCTTTAGAGCGCCCACCTGCTCATTGTCGATCAACTCTTCCAGGTCATCTAATATGGCCTTGTTCGAGGATGGTTGGCTGGAGGTGATTTGCGAGCTGTCTTGCGAACAGCCAGCGCCGAACGCGGCAACTGCGATCATCACCCAAACGGCTAACAAGCGGTGGAAAGTTTTCATACGGTACTCCGTCCGATTGATGTTTTATGTCCAACTTGCGGGGGATGTGTGTATATAAAAGAAGGATGAATCCAAAAAATCAGCCTACTGCTGCACGCCAATGAATAGCAGTGAAAAATTACCCTCACCGAAATAACGCCCCATTGCCGCAGCAGACGAAACTAGCGGCAATTATCCCAATACGGACTACAGAAACTCGGAAAGGAAGAGGGTTAATTTGACTTTCGTGGGTGACTCGCGGCACTGTCGGTGCAAAGACGCAATAATTCTCAAGCATCCCGGCAGCGGATTCTACTCCAAGGGCTTTTTGCTCTCAATGAGCCGCCGTGGAATCGAGCCAATTGCTTCCGGCGTCTATCCTTCAGTACTATCCACCCACTTTTATTGGCCACTGACTCGTCCATGAACCGACAAAGCCCTCTTTTTCTGTTGCTCCTGGTCGCCTATATCTTTCTACCCATGGTGTTTCAATGGGCGACAGACGCGTTCAATGGTTGGTATAAGCCCTTTATTATCTGGATCGCCATCATTATCGGCGCCTATCTGCTGCAGAAGCGGGATCGGCGCAATGATCTTTGATGCGCACACCTCTCGTTCTTTTTTCTCACCGTATTTTTGCCGCCAATGACGCTAAGTTTTTTTGAAGTGGCGCTGATCAGCGCCATCTACTTGATGATCTTGTTCGCCATTGCTTACAGCACGGAGCGCGGCTGGGTGTCGGACAAAATTGTCAGCCATCAAGTCACCTATATTTTTTCGTTGGGAATATTCGCCAGCGCCTGGGCGTTTTATGGCGTGGTCGATTTGGCAAAAGACTTAGGCTTTGGTGCGCTCGCTTATTATCTGGGCACTGGAACCTTGTTTCTCTTTGCCACCTACGCGATCAAACCGCTGGTGGAGCTGGCGCGACGCTTTCAGGTAAATTCCATGGCGGATTTACTGGTGTTTCGCTATCACAGCCACTCCGTCGGGGGCCTGGTGACGCTGGTGATGCTCATGGCCATGGCACCGCTGCTCACTTTGCAGATTCAGGCGGTTGCCGACACCATGCACCTGCTCACCCGCGGCAACCATGAAGCCCTGAGTCCCACGCTTTCAGAGTTTGGCGTGCGCCAATTCATGGCCCTGATTTACTGTGTGGTCATTGCGCTGTTTGCCACCCTGTTCGGCGCCAATCGCGAACACCACAAAGGCCTGGTGACGGTGATGGCGTTTGAATCCTTGATCAAGGTGTTCGGCCTGCTGGCGGTGGGCGGTTTTATTATCTTTGAGGTTTTTGGCGGCTTAAACGGACTCGACCGCTGGTTGGCGGATCACCCCCAACACCTGGAAGCCCTGAGCCAGGCGGTGGACAACACCTCACTCCACGCTCTGCCGCTGGTGTTTATCGCGACTGCCGTTTCCATGCCGCATATTTTCCATATGACGGTGGTGGAGAATCCGGTAAAGCACACCAACAAGACGGTCACTTGGGCCTTTCCCCTGTTCCTACTGGTTATGGCATTGCCCATCTTCCCCATTTTGTGGGGCGGCTTCGCGATGCAGCTCGACGGACCGGCACAATATTTCCCACTGTCGGTGCCCATGGCCTCGGGAAGCAGCACTTTCGCCATTATTGCGTTTGTCGGCGGTCTCTCTGCCGCGACCGGGGCAATGATCGCCATCGCCCTCGCCATGACCACCATGATCCTCAATCATTGGCTGCTGCCCATCATTCACTTTCGCATCAAGCGCGATGTTTATGACCAGCTAATCTGGATGCGGCGGGTACTGACTGCAGTGGTGCTGCTCGGTGCTTATGTGTTTTACGTGGCGCTGAACAACCGCTTCAGCCTTACCGAGCTGGCCTTGGCAGCGTTTATCGCCACTTTGCAATTGTTGCCGGGCATTATGGCCGTTGCCCATTGGCCTCGCGCCAATCGGCGCGGCTTTATCGCCGGCCTCATGGTCGGCAGCAACATTTGGTTTTTCGGCTTGATGCTGCCCATGATCCAGGGCTGGACCAGCGCCACTCTGCCGGTTTTGAATACCCCCATTCCGATTGGTATCAGCGAATGGGCGCACATTACTCTGTGGAGCTTGGGACTCAACACCTTAGTGTTTCTGCTGGTGTCCCATTTGAGCCGGCAGTCGGATGAAGAGCGGTACAGTGCTGAGCTGTGCTCCGACGATGAGCTCAGCCATCCGGTTCGCCTCGCCTTAGATATTCGCTCCCCCAGTGAGATTATCGAGCGCTTAAGTACTCGCATCGGCCGCTCCACCGCCAACACGGAGGTGCAGCGCGCCCTGCAGCGCTTGGGAATGACGCTGAATGAAAGCCGACCCTATGCCCTGCGCCGCTTGCGCGACGAAATCGAGGCCAACCTGTCCAGCCTGATTGGCATCTCCATGGCGAGCGAGATCATGGATCGTGTTGTGCCCTATAAGGTGCCGGAGTCGCCCGGGGCCACCGACATCAACCTGATCGAAAGTCGACTCAGCCAAGTGCGCGACCATCTCACCGGCTTGGCGGCGGAGCTCAACAACCTACGCCTCTACCACCGCCGTACTCTGGAGGAGCTGCCGCTGGCCACCTGCTCTATAGGCGCCGATATGGAAATTTTGATGTGGAACAGCGCCATGACCGACCTTACCGGTATTACCAGCCACGATGTTACCGGCTCCCACCTGGAGGATGTCGTGGAGCCCTGGGGCGCGCTGCTGACCAAGTTTGCGCTTTCCAACGAGCCCAGGTTCTACAAACGCCAGATTATGCTGAACAACCAGGCCCACTGGATCACTCTGCACAAGGCGACGATCCCCTCTTCCATGACCCACCAGGTCGACGGCCAGGTTATTTTGCTGGAGGATGTCACCGAGCTGCAGATGCTCGAACAAGAATTGGTTCACAGCGAGCGCTTAGCTTCGGTCGGCCGCTTAGCCGCTGGTGTAGCCCACGAAATCGGCAACCCGGTCACCGGCATCGCGTGCCTCGCGCAGAACTTGAGATACGATACCGAAGACCCGGAAATCCTGGAAGCCGGCGACCAGATCCTGTCGCTCACGGAGCGGGTAACCCGCATAGTGCAGTCGCTGGTGAGCTTCTCTCACGCCGGCCAACAGGTCACGGACTGCGCATTCCAAGCGGTAAGCCCCCGCGAATGCGTACAAGAGGCCATCAACCTGCTGTCGCTGCAGAAAGAGCGCGGCCAGGTGGAATTCATCAACGAAGTACCTGCGGAGTTGATGCTGGAGGCGGACAGTCAGCGCTTGATTCAGGTCTTTGTGAACCTGCTGTCGAACTCCCGCGACGCCAGCGAAGAAGGCGGCAAAATCCTGATCGAGGGAAGCATTCAGGCCGGCTGTATGTGCCTTACCATCACCGATGAGGGGAGCGGCATACCACCTGAAGTAGCCAGTCGGGTCTTTGAGCCCTTCTTTACGACCAAAGATCCGGGCGAGGGAACTGGCCTGGGGCTGGCCATGGTCTACACCATTGTAGAAGACCATAAAGGCAGCATAGAGATAGAGTCACCGGTCGATAAAAAGGCCGGAAAAGGAACCCGATTTATCATTATGTTACCCTTAAACCTTGCAAGCGTTGATTCGAAGAGTAACACTAAGAGGGATTTTTGAGCTGAAGTAACACTTTTATTATGAGTAAAATCCTGATCGTTGAAGACGAAGTCATCATTCGAACAGCTTTGCGCAAGCTGTTGACGCGCAACAAATATGATGTAAAGGAAGCCGCATCTGTGAAAGAGGCGGGTAAATTCAACCTGGATTCATTTGACCTCATCATTTCTGACCTGCGCCTACCCGGAGCGCCGGGTACCGACCTCATCCAAGCCGCTGGCGAAGTGCCCGTGCTGATTATGACCAGCTACGCCAGCCTCCGCTCCGCCGTCGATTCTATGCGCATGGGCGCGGTGGATTATATCGCCAAGCCATTCGATCACGATGAGATGCTAGCAGCCGTGAAGCGGGTCCTGAGCAAAGCCGAAAAAGCGGTGCCGATTAAAGTGGAAGGCAGCACCGAGGCGCTGTCCGGCATGATTGGCTCCTCACCGCAGATGAAGGAGCTCTACGCCAAGATCCGAAAAGTCGCGCCGACCAGCGCCACCGTACTGATTAATGGCGAAACGGGCACCGGCAAAGAGCTGGTCGCCAAAGCGCTTCACCAAGAGAGCCCCAGAACACAACGCCCCCTTATCTCCGTTAACTGCGCCGCGATTCCAGACACCTTGATTGAAGCGGAGCTGTTTGGTCACGAAAAAGGCGCTTTCACCGGCGCCGCCAGCAACCGCGAGGGCTTGGTGGCCGCCGCCGACGGTGGCACTTTGTTCTTAGACGAAATTGGCGAACTCCCGCTGGAAGCCCAAGCTCGCCTACTCAGAGTGCTGCAAGAAGGCGAAGTAAGGCCCATCGGCTCGGTAGAATCTCGCAAAGTTGATGTGCGCCTGGTCGCCGCGACCCACCGGGACCTCGGTAAATTGTCCCGCGAAGGCAAGTTTCGTGAAGACCTGTACTTCCGCATCAATGTGGTCCAATTGAAGCTGCCGCCCTTGCGGGAGCGCGGCAAAGACATATTGACCCTCGCCGAAACCTTTGTTCAGCGCTACTGTACAAGCCTGAAAAAACCACCACTCGTTTTATCACCGGAAGCCATTCAAGCCATCACGACTTACACTTGGCCCGGTAATATCCGCGAGCTGGAAAACGCGATTCAAAGAGCGGTGATTCTCTGTGAGGATGAACGAGAGATCAGCCACTCGTTACTGGCCATCGATTTGGATCTGGTCAAGGTCGACGATGACGAGCCGGCGACGGCAGGTCAGGCCCGCCAGCGACAGACGAATTCTGACCCCACCGAAGATTTGTCACTCGAAGACTACTTTCAGCGCTTCGTCTTGGAACATCAGGACTCTATGAGCGAAACAGAGCTGGCGCGCAAGCTGGGAGTAAGCCGCAAATGCCTATGGGAGCGACGTCAGCGACTTGGCATCCCTCGGGTCAAATCCAGCCAGAGCGGCGCTGCGAAATCCTAAGCCCACGTAAAAGTGCAAGCCAGCTCCGGCTGGCTGCCCCTCTCCCCACCATATGCTTCGCCTCGATTCTTTAGCTCTAATCTCCCCACGGGGAAACCGTCGCCGTAAAACAGTTCCCTCTCACGACCGAAAATAGCGCCGTTTTTTGAGACCTCTTTCGCATTTTTGTTACCTTTTCCGGGAAAACGGGTAACACGAAGCGAGATGATTGGTAACGATCTCCTTATGTGGAAACTTGATTCCAATAAGGCATAAGCGCCTAACTTATTGTTTTATATACAATTCCGTATTGTGGCACGCGATATGCTCTGTTATCCGCAACATAACAACAATAACGAATAATAAAAACTGACTCGATAACTAATAAGAACAATAAATAATAAAAAAAGAACGTTTTTATAATAATTACAACAAACAATAATAAGATGAAAAATGATTGATCTTTGAGAGGAAAGGCTTGCGCCAAACATGGATGTCACGCTTATCAAGCGTGCAGACATAATAATGATACATAGACTGATTTTAAGCGGGAAGGTCAAAAGCCTTCCCGTTTTCATTTCCGCCTTCTCACCGCCACCAAATCTTATGTGTACCACATATGGTTTGCGCCCTTCGTGTGGGGTAGACTCGCGTCTTCTTTTCTGATGTGCCACGACAAATCTGATGCTCAACCGCCTGCTAAAGCTGTTCACTCCTGGAAAACAACACGACAAAATGCCACAGCCCAAAATCATTCCCGCCCGTGCCCATGGTTTGCGCAGAGCTCAGTTCAGCCCGAATGCATTAAAAGTCATCGATAAACTGCAAGAGGCGGGCTTTTCCGCATTCCTTGTCGGCGGTGGTGTAAGGGACCTCTTGCTCTCGAGCGAACCAAAAGATTTTGACGTGGCGACCAATGCCACCCCTGAAGAAACGCGCAAACTCTTCCGCAATGCCATGATCATCGGCAGGCGTTTCCGCATTGTGCACGTTAGGTTTGGTCGAGAGATTATCGAGGTGACGACCTTTCGCGCCCACCACGATCAATCGGTGGACCCTAAAGACGCAGAACAGTCTCACACCGGCATGTTGTTGCGGGACAACGTTTACGGCGATATACAGTCCGACGCGGTAAGGCGCGACTTTTCCGTCAACGCCCTTTATTACGACCCGAGCAACGGCGATCTGCTGGACTACACGGGCGGCTTAGATGACCTCCAGCAGCGGGTGCTTCAGTTGATCGGCGACCCCGAAGCGCGCTACCGCGAAGATCCGGTGCGGATGCTGCGCGCGATACGCTTTTGCGCCAAACTGGGCTTCACCATGACCCCCAGCACGGCGGAGCCAATCAAGCGGTCGGCCTCACTCATGAGTCACGTGCCACCGGCGCGCCTGTTTGAAGAAGCGCTCAAGCTGCTGCTGAGCGGTTATGCCACACCCACCTTGGACTTGTTGCGTGAGCACGGGCTGTTCAGCGCCCTATTTCCCGGCACAGAACACTGCCTGCGCAAGGGCGGAGAGTTCGACAGCCGGCTGGTGAGGCAAACGGCCATGAACACCGACGACCGCATCCGCCAAGGCAAAAAAGTCACCCCAGCGTTCATTTACGCGGCTTTCCTCTGGCTTCCGTTGCAGGCCGCCATTCGCAAACTCGTCGGCGAGCATACAATGCCTTCTGCTGAGGCTCTGCAGCGCGCCGAGCAAGGCGTGATTGCCCAGCAGCTGAGCTGTACCGCCATCCCCAAGCGGTTTCTGATCCCTATGAGAGAAATCTGGGCACTGCAGTCGAGATTATCTCGCCGCGAAGGGCGGAGGGCTTTTGTCCTCTTAGAGCACCCTCGCTTTCGCGCCGCCTACGATTTTCTGTTGTTGCGTGAGCAGGCCGGTGAGCCGCTCAATGGCCTGGGAGATTGGTGGACGCAGTTCCAAGATGCGACGGAAGAGCAGCGCGAGCAGATGGTCAAATCATTGGGCTCCCCCAAGCGCCAGCGCCGGCCGCGCCGCCGCAAAAGCGCCTCATCCTCCGTCCCGCCGACCACTTCCTGAGTTATGCCGTCTGCTCATGTCTTTATCGGTCTCGGCAGCAACCTAGAAGAGCCGGTTACGCAAATCACGCTCGCCCTAGAGGCCTTGCGCGAACTCGCTGCGGACCGCACCGTGCATCACTCTGCGCTGTACCGCAGCCGCGCCCTAGGGCCACCGCAGCCAGACTACATCAATGCGGTTGCCCGCTTTGACACACTCCTGCAACCACTCGAGCTGCTGGATGCTCTGCAGGCTATTGAACAGCAGCAGGGCCGTGTCCGCTCAATACATTGGGGGCCGCGCACGCTGGATTTGGACATCTTGCTTATCGACGACGTGCAACTGCAACACCCGCGACTGCAGGTGCCCCACCCTTTTCTGTCCCAACGCAATTTTGTCTTGGTTCCGCTGCTTGAACTCGCTCCGAACCTGCGCTTGCCCAGCGGTGATACAGTTGCAGACCTAGTACAACAAGTGGGCCACACGGGGCTCGATCGGCTCACACCCACATAAAAGGTGCTGACCTTCTATGGAAACACGTCGGATCAACCGCAGTGACTTAACAAACCAATCTTTACCGCGCTTTCTTGTTCTTGAGGGGCCTATAGGTGTCGGTAAAACGACACTCGCGCGAATGCTCGCGGAAACGCTCGGCTGTAGCACACTCCTGGAAGAAGCAGAGACCAACCCTTTTCTGCCGCGTTTTTACTCGGGGGAAAAGAACGCCGCCCTGGCGACCCAACTGTTCTTCCTGATGCAGCGCACCCAGCAACTGCAAGAACTACGGCAGAACGATCTGTTTGCCGAAACCCGGGTGGCGGATTTTTTGATCGACAAAGACCGACTCTTCGCCGAAGTCACCCTGGACGCCGATGAGCTGGCGCTGTATGACCAAGTGTACGCTCACCTCACCCTCGATACGGTGCAACCGGATTTAGTGGTGTATCTTCAGGCGCCGACATCAACCCTGCTGGAGCGTATTCAGAGGCGTGGTATCCCGGCTGAACAGAGCATTACCAAGGATTATCTGGACCGGCTGAATAGCGCCTATTCGCGTTTTTTCTACTTCTATGACCAAGCCCCCTTACTGATCCTCAACGCCACCGAAGTGGACTGGGTAAACAACGTCAGCGATTACAACAACTTGGTGCGCTACCTACTGGGCATTACCCACGGGCGTCACTACTATAACCCCCAGCCCGCCCTCTAAACCTTTCTTTCTATACCCGGAGCACGCCATGGTCTACGCCAGTCAACCGGAGCCCGGTCTCACCAAAAAAGTGACGATCCAAACTCTGAAGAATTTGAAGCAACAACGAGAGAAGTTCGTAACCGTTGCACTCTATGACGCCCCTATGGCGGCGATGGCGGAGCGCTGCGGCATCGAAGTCGTGTTGGTCGGCGACAGCCTGGGCATGACCGTGCTCGGCTACGACAGCACCATTCCCGTGACTATGGAGCAGATGATCTATCACATAGAGGCAGTCGCCCGCGGTAACCAGCGCTCGCTGATCATCAGCGACTTGCCGTTTATGACCTATGCGACACCGGAACAGGCCATGGTGAACGCCACGCGCGTCATGCAAGCGGGCGCCCATATGGTGAAGATCGAAGGCGGACGCTGGCTCGCTCCCACGGTTACCATGCTCAGTGAAAGAGGCATCCCGGTGTGCGCCCACATCGGCCTCACGCCGCAATCGGTAAACAAATTTGGTGGTTTTCGAGTGCAGGGGCGCACACCTGAAAGCGCCGCCATCTTGCGCGAAGATGCGCAGATTCTGGAGGGTGCGGGTGCCGATATTGTCCTGCTGGAAGGCGTACCGGCAAAACTGGCAAGCCAGATCACAGCGAGCCTTCACGTACCCACTATAGGGATAGGCGCGGGTCGCGACACCGATGCGCAAGTGCTGGTGATCAACGATATTCTCGGCCTCACTGAGCGGCCACCCAAGTTCGCCAAAAACTTTCTTCAAGAAACGGGCGACATTAAAGGCGCGCTGCAGCGCTACACCCAAGAAGTGAAAGCCGGTTTATTCCCCACTGACGAGCATATTTTCTCTTAAAACCTAGGGAGCAGCATGTGGCGTATCGCGCGCGCCTTTCATTCTAATATGCTAATTCCGAATGAACGGCGCTTGAATCAATGTTGGTTGACGGTGCTAGAATGCGCTGCGATTTAAACAGGAGCAACCTTGAAATGACCCATCTGCCTGACTCTCTCCGCGAAAATGTGCGCCTGCTCGGCGAACTTTTGGGTGAAACCCTACTACAGCATGAAGGGCTAGATGTTTTTCGCAAAGTCGAAGAAATTCGTACGCTCGGCAAAGCCATCAATCGCTCACCTGACAGCGATTCGCAGCCCTTGATCAACTTCCTGTCGCAACTGGAAGATAACGACATTTTGCCCATTGCCCGGTCTTTCAATCAGTTCCTCAACCTCGCCAATATCGCCGATCAGGAATACCAAGGCAGTGCGGAAGCCGAAGGCGAAGATGCGCTTGACCAGATGTTGAAGCACTACGCCAAAAACACAGGCAAAGATGCCCTCTACGATGTGGTGACGGCGCTCAAAATCGAACTGGTGCTCACCGCCCACCCGACCGAAGTCACCCGCCGTACCCTGATTCGCAAATACGATCAAATCGCCACCAAACTCTCCGAACGCCGCAACACCGACCATCTCGCATACGAAACTGACCGCCAGCGCGGCTGGCTGCATAGACTAGTCGAGGAAATCTGGAGCACGAACGAAATTCGTGACGAACGCCCGACCGCAATCGACGAGGCGCGCTGGGGCTTTGCGGTGATTGAGAACAGCCTCTGGCAGGCAGTCCCCGACTTTATCCGCCACCTGGATCGCCTCTCGCGCAAACGCCTTGGCAAAGGCATACCCCTGGACCTTCAGCCCTTCCGCTTGTATTCGTGGATGGGGGGTGACCGCGACGGCAATCCAAATGTCACCCATTCGGTCACCGCGAAAGTTATTCTTTTAGGGCGCTGGATGGCCGCAGAGCTTTATCTTCGCGATATTCACAGCTTGGGCGGAGATTTGAGCATGCAGGCCGCCAGCTCGGAGTTGCTAGGACAGCTACCCGGCCCCAGTCGCACACCTTATAGAGACATCCTCCACAGCCTACGCCGCCGCGTCCAACAGACCTTAGACTGGACCGAAGAGCGCATTGCCGGCAAAAACACGCCTATGCCAGCCAGCATCATTACGTGCCGCGAAGATCTGCTGGAACCTCTGCTACTGTGTTATCGCTCACTCAAAGACGTGGGCTTGGATTTTGTTGCCAACGGCCCGCTGATCGACACTATCCGCCGCATCCACTGTTTCGGCATCAACTTGGTGCCCCTGGATATCCGTCAAGACGGCGATCGCCATGTCCAAGTGTTGGATGAACTCACCACCTACCTCGATATGGGGAGCTATCGGGAGTGGGACGAAGATAAGCGCCAGGCATTTTTGCTCGAACAACTCAGTGGCAAACGTCCCCTTTTGCCCGCTCGCTGGGCGGTCTCACCAGAATCGCAAGAAGTTCTGGATACCTGCCGCGTGATCGCGACTGAACCTCGCGAGGCTTTGTCTCAGTACATTATCTCCATGGCGCAGCAACCATCTGACGTGCTCGCCGTGACGCTGCTGCTGAAAGAATGCGGTATGACGTGGAATATGCCGGTGGTGCCGCTCTTTGAAACTTTGGACGACCTGGATCGAGCGCCCCACGTCATGGACCGCTTGTGGCAACTTCCCTGGTATCGCAATTACACTCAGGGCCAGCAGACGGTGATGATCGGCTATTCCGACTCTGCCAAAGATGCCGGAAAATTTGCCGCCACCTGGGCGCAATACAAAGCGCAAGAGCAGCTGGTGAGCATTGCCGAGAAACGCGAAGTCGACCTGATGCTCTTCCACGGCCGCGGTGGCACCGTCGGTCGCGGCGGCGGGCCGCTGGAAAAAGCGATGGCCTCTCAGCCGCCGGGTTCCGTCCGCGGCAAAATTCGCGTCACCGAACAGGGCGAGATGATCCGCTATAAGTTCGGCATGCCCAAGGTCGCCTTCAAGAGCCTGTCCGCTTATATGGTCGCGACACTGCGCGCGACTTTGTCGCCCCACGGGGCACCTAAAGAGGAATGGCGCGACCTCATCGAGCGCATGGCGGCGGCGAGCCTGGAGGGTTATCGCAGCATCGTGCGTGGACACCCCCAGTTTGTCGCTTACTTCCGCAACCTCACCCCCGAGCAGGAGCTGAATAAACTGGCGCTCGGCAGTCGCCCCGCCAAACGCAAAGCCAGCGGTGGAGTGGAGAGCTTGCGCGCAATTCCCTGGGTATTCGCCTGGACCCAAGTGCGCCTCAACCTTCCTGCGTGGCTCGGTGTACGCCAAGCGTTGGAGTACGCCCAGCAGGAAGACCCAGCGACCCTCATGGCGATGATGGTGGAGTGGCCATTTTTCTCCGCCTTCGTGGACCTTATCGAAATGGTCCTGGGCAAAGCCGATCTGGAAATCTGCCAGTACTACGAAAAGCAGCTGGTTCCGGAAGAGCTGCATGAGCTTGGCCACCAACTGCGCGCCGATCTTCGCGCCTTGGAAAAAGTGTTGAATCAGTTAAAGGGGCAGGAAAATCTGCTCGACAGCGATCCCACTTTGCAAAGCACGATTGAAGTGCGCAAACCTTATATAGATCCGCTCAACTTCCTCCAAGCCGAATTGATCAAGCGTGAGCGTAAAGCGGGCAGTATCAGCCCCGACTTGGAGCGGGCGTTAAAAGTCACTATGACCGGGATTGCCGCTGGCATGAGAAACACCGGCTAAACATACGCTGGCAGCAGTAGCAGAAATTTGCCGCTGCGCTAGCGGTTTTATTCCGACTGACGTCTGGGTCGCAAATCTGATAGGGCGTAGCGCCGTAATACGGCCTCGCCCTATAACTTGCGCTATGATTTGCATTGGCACTGCTGTCAGACACATCTGCTTTGGCACCCTTTTCTGCCACAGCACCGTTCTCGATCAGCTCACCTGTTATCCTTTTCCGCCAGCTTCACACACCGGCAATAGCCATAGATCATAGGTACCAATCAAATGGATGGCATTCTTTCCGGCTTTCGTTTTTCTAAAAAAACGCCTGCCGACCCAAAGCATGACACCGTGCCCGGTGCTAAACGGGCAACCGCTAAGATCAACCAACAGCAGGAAGTGGTAGCGCAGGACAGCACTGACAATCCAACTCACGACAGGAACCTCAAGATGCGTTTGAGCAAAAACACCCCACCAAAGGCGGATGAAGAGTTCGAAATTCCCAGCGATCCCGTCATCCCCCCCTCTTTCGGCTCTACCCCCTCTCCCATCGGCTCGCGCATGACTTCAGCGGCATCCACAAGTGCCGGCAGCGCCACCGCTGTTATCGGCCCCAAGATCACCTTTAAAGGTGAGATCATCGGTGAAGAAGACCTGCTGATACAGGGCAAAGTAGAAGGCTCGATCGACCTTAAGGGAAATCACCTGATCGTCGGCCCGCAGGGCGTGGTAAAGGCCAACCTAATGGCGAAAACCATTACCATCGAGGGCACAGTCGAAGGCGATCTCATCGGCCAGGAGCGCATCGAAGTCAAATCGTCCAGCAATGTGAAAGGCAACTTGATTGCCGCCCGAGTCACTTTGGAAGACGGTGCGAAGTTTCGTGGCTCTATTGATATGGACTCACAAAAATCCAACAACACGAACAAAAACCCGTCGCCCAGCGCGACCGAGAAGACCGACTAAACCAACCGGCAGCGCCTACGCGCTGCCTAACCAATGCCGCCTATGGTTGATCTAGCCCCACCGCCTTTACCCCTGGCGCATCGCTCACCTGGCCTGACGGCCATTTATAACGAGGTCAAAGGATCGCGAGCTAACCATATTCTCGATTTCGGTCCTTCATCGGCAAAAAGCTTTAACTTCTTTGCGCAATTGAGCTGCAAAATCCGCTTCGAAAACGTGAACGAGCTATTCAATACAGCAAAGGATGGTAAATCCTTGGACAGTGCGGATTTACTGGCACAGATGGATCACTACATCAGTATCAGTGGGGCGGATGAGCGCTTTGACGTGGTATTAATCTGGGATATTTTCAACTATCTCGACCACGCGGGCATTAAATGGCTGTCGCAGAAACTGGGGCAGCTGTGTCGCCCCAACGCACTTATTCATAGTGTTCGCTACCTCGGCACCAATATTCCGTCGCGACCGCAGAGCTTCCAAATCGTCAATCAGTACCAAACACTGATATGCGACCCAAAGAGCGCGGAACCTCGCCGCTACGCCAGCCCCGAAACCGCCCGCCTACTTAAATTGATGCCAGATTTTTATCTGGAAAATACCTATCTGAATTTCGATGGCATGGTCCCGGGCCTAATGGAAAGTGTATTGCGATTTCAGCCACATAAAACGCTGTCCGGGAGGCGCCAGAGCAGCGTTGAGTTGCAGGGGCAAGAGCTGGAACCGACCCAATCGGCTTTACCGCGGGGCCTGCAGCCCCATCAATCACCCGCTTTGGCCCGGGTGTTCGGCGCCCTGACCAAGCCGCCAACCCTATTGGACCTTGGGCAGAAAACTCGGCAAAACTACGACTTTCTTTACACCATCACCCAGCAAATCTACGCCGAAGATGTCTATCAAGAACTGGCCATACAGGAAAAAATGAGTGGCGCTGCCAGCTTTAAAGCGCACATGCTAAATTTCCCACCGCAATTGCGTTTTGACATAGTTTTACTGTGGGATATTTTGAATTTTCTATCGCCCGCTCTTATCGAAAAATTATTCGAGCGGTTACGCCCCTGGTTGCACGAGACCACGGTGATTCACGCAATTGTTTATTCCGGCAAAGAGATCCCAGCTACTCCGCAGCAGTTCTTAATGGGCACATCCGCCGCACTCTCCATTTCCCCCAGTGACAAAAAAGCTGTAGCCGAGCCTTTAACCTCTAGCCGCCTGCTTAAATTAATGAAGGACTTTCGTTTGCAAGAAACTTTTATGTTTCAGCCCGGAATGCAAAGAGGAATTTACGAGTACCTTTTCCACAGCGCCCATTAATTGGGTCAACCGCCCTTCTCGACGCCGCTCTCGCAAGATTTAACGATCAAAAAACACCCAAAAAACTTGGGCTTTTCTGTTGAGAAATTTGACACAGTTCCGCTTCCTGTCGGGGCAAACCAGAATTGCTCTTACGTTTAGCTATTAAATAGACCAAAAATTCACCGAAAGCGGCCATAGATAAGCTGTTAAGTGTCCTTGTGCATTCTTTTTCTGAATAAGGAATGCAGCTGGCATTCATCATGCTATATCCCTGCTCTCTATCTCCCGGCCCGTACGGCCCTCGCATTGCCGCTACTTCGTTTTCGTGACGACTCGAAAGCCCAGGATGATAGTGCGATGTTTAACGAGGCAAAGACCTCGAACACCCTCTAACCGATGATTTCCATAACCAGGATTGTTAACCCTATGATTCGCATTAGCTGGCATCAAATCATGATTGCACTGTTGGCATGTCTTACCGTACAGGTCGGATATGCGAAACCTTGGAAAGGTGCCGAGTTAATTACTCGGGACACCTATAAATATGGCGCCTTCGAAGCGCGCATCCGCGCCGCCCGCGGCTCCGGGATGATTACCGCTTTCTTTCTCTGGAAGCACGGATCCGAAATTCCCGGCGCGGAGTGGCAAGAGCAAGATTTTGAAATATTCGGCCGAGATGGTCGCTATCAAACCCAGGTTATGACACCTGGAGATCCGCGCACTGAGAACAAAAAATATCATTCACTTGCCACACCAGGTTGGGAAAACTATTACACCTATCGAATGGAGTGGACGCCGGACTATCTCGCATTTTATGTCGATGGACATCTTGTCCGCCGTGAAACGGATCGCAGCGTTTATGGCAAACTCCTTGACCCGGCAAGAGCGGAAGAAGCTCAGTTGCGCATAAGCCTATGGGCCGGTGACTGGGAGTGGTCAGGCGCTTTCGACGCAACCGCAGCTCCTGCTCACACCTATGTCGAGTTTATCCAGACCTATAACTACACCCCGGGAAGTGGTGCCAATGGCTCCGACTTCACCCCGCGCTGGCGCGATGAGTTCGATGGTAACGCGATCAACACTAACCGTTGGTGGTTTGCCAACTGGACGTTCGAGTATGCCGTTAATGACTACGTAAGCCGCAACGCCACAGTTCGCAACGGCAAACTCGTCTTGGCGCTCACCGATGAGTCAACCTCGGGCCAATTCCCTGCAACTGCGCCCGCCGACAACCCGCCCTTGCCACCTGTCACTAATGATCCGACCCCGCAAGAGCCCATAGGGCCCCAGCCACAACCGGAAGACTATACTCCCGTGCTGCTGCCGGCGCGTATTGAAGCGGAAAACTTCAGCGGCTACGAAGACTCTACCGTGGGCAATGAAGGTGAGGCAGGCTGTTATAGCGGCGATTTTTACGTCGATACCGAAATTACCGAAGATACCACCGGCGTTTGCCATATCGCCTATACCACTGCTGGCGAGTGGGTTGAATATCAAGTCCTTGCCCCCGAGACCGGTCTTTACAACTTGGTGTTACGCACCAGCACCGCCCGCAACGACATCCGGCTGCACGTTGAAGTGGATGGTCAGAATGTCAGTGGTCCATTGGCAGTCGCGCGAAACGGCTGGCAGAGCTTCAGTGATTTGCCAGTGCAGCTCGAGCTTAGCGAGGGTGAACATACTGTCAGAATCGTCTTCGACACCGGGTTTGCCAACCTGAATTACCTCGACTTCACCTTGGCCAATACGGATCCAGTAGAGCCTACAGATCCACCGGAGGTTGTGACTCTACCTGGGCGCATTGAAGCGACCAATTTCACCGCGTACTACGACTCCACCCCCGGAAACGAAGGTGATGCCATATGCAACACTGGTGATGTAGACGCCGAGCTTACCGACGACACCAGTGGCGTGTGCAATATAGCCTGGACCACCGCCAACGAATGGGTCGAATACGAAGTCTTGGCACCGGAAGCCGGCGACTATGTGATGAGCTTTCGCGTCGCCACCAACCGCAGCGGCACCATCAGCTTTTATGTAGAGGTAGATGGTGTTGATGCAAGCGGCTCTTTGGTCGTACCGCGCCGCGGCTGGCAGACCTTTTCGGATGTGTCCTTCCCCGTTGCCCTGACCGCAGGAGAGCACACCATCCGCGTCGTGTTCGAAACCGGTGATGCAAACCTGAACTACATCCTGATTGAAGAGGCAGGAGTAACGCCGCCGCTCGATCCCGCCACCGCCGTCACCATTCCTGCCCGCATCGAAGCAGAAGCCTACACCGCCTTTTATGACACGACGCCTGGTAACCTAGGTGATGCAGAGTGCAACACTGGCGATGTGGATATGGAAATCACAGGTGATATAGACGGCGATTGCAACATCGCCTTTACGGCACCGGGGGAGTGGACGGAGTATCTGGTACAAACTGCGGGTGGCAGCTTTGATTTGGTACTGCGTGTGGCCACTGAGCGAGCCGGCCGCACCTTCCGTGTCCTGGTGAATAGCATTGACGTCTCGGGGTTGCTAACCGCGCCCGTCATCGGCTGGCAGACTTACAGCGACGTGACAATCCCAGTGACCCTGACATCCGGCATTCACACCGTGCGCCTAGTGCATGAGACCGGCAACGTTAACGTCAACTATCTGGAGTTCAAGACCCGCTCTGCCTCAGACCCAGACCCCCAACCTGAGCCTGAGCCCCAGCCTGAGCCTGA
>CAYZVN010000044.1:0-12709 GCA_964482025.1 uncultured Saccharophagus sp.
GGCCGTAATTGGCCCGCTTTACTTGTGCGCCTGCAGACGCAGCCTGTTAGCCGCTTTTCAACCCTTTAGCCGGTCACCGCACGATGAGCCACCTATTACGATAAATTGCGTCCGTTAAGCGCGTATGCGTTATTTAATCATTAGCATCGACAAATGTTTAGGGTGTGGTGATATTAGGGTTATCGGTACGGCTACGATGTTATTTTTTCCATCCCTGCGAAAGCGAAAATCGCCCGGATGAATAGTCATTACCAATTCTCGATCTTGATATCACACACATCTTTTTCACTACCTAGTAATGGAAGCTCTGTTCTTACTTGACCACTGATGGGAATAATTTCTTTAAGATAAAGCCCCGCTTTCTCCCGACTGATCAAACGCAATACATCTCCGCAAATTGCCGGAGATGAAGCGCGTAGATCATACGCAAAACTCCATTCTGCGGACGCAGAGTAACATTCCCCTTTGGCGCCCGATGCTTTTGAGGCGACAGGCTTAGTGCATGCTACAAGCGTGGGCTCATAAGGAAGAACTTTTGACATGGGTTTTAATTGTGTTGAAGACAATACCCAGTCGGGATATTCAAGCACATACACGTTACCGAGCGCATCATTGATTGCCGGACGCAGGCCGAACGTGAATATTGACTGCACAATCTCTGGAAACAACCAAACATCCCCATTTTTGCCACCCATTTGAACGGCCGGATGATTCCTGTCCTCAGGATCTATCATAAATCCAGCCGTTATATTGGGGTGCATCGAAGAAGTCAGGCTCACGCTGTCCAGCTCTGTAGCGTCCACAGAACGCTGAATTTTTTGTGCACGTGTCACGTCCCTCGTTCGGCCATCACCGGAGTGAGCGCAGGCAAGCGGCATAATAACCAGCGCTGCGCTCAGGAACAATTTAAGGGAGCTTTTCATTATATTTATGGACCACGAATTTAGTTTTAGGCTTGAATGCTCCTTGCAGGATAAGCTTATCGCGATCTGCGGGCTTTAGATGAATACATCCATGGGACGGTGCCAAATTAACCTTTAATCCCAATGCCGTCTCTGCCTCATTTGCAGGTGTCGTGTGAAACATTTGACCTGAAAGCGTTTCTTTTCCATCAAGGACTTTATTGCCATTCAAATCTTTAAACCAGCGAATGGCGATAGGGCCGAAATCGTTGAAGACCCAGCTACTGGGAACCTTCCTGGATTTGTATAAATCGTAGTATGTTTGTAGCAGTTCGGCTCGATCCACACCAACGTCCTTTTTTACCGAACCCCATTTTCCAGAGGGTAATTGGTACCACACATCGTTTGTCTTAGGTTTATCGAGAAGAGGTGTGCCCCACTTGATCTTTGAGTAGGGCCAAGTTGGCGTGTAATATCGTTCAGATCTATCGATGTAGTATGTACCGGGCCAGGTCGGTTCTTCTGGCATGTAAGGGTCCGAGCCTACTGCGGAAGGGCCGCCCCACGCTTCGAAGCGACCAGCAACTATTCCATGCTCGAGAACTACCAGCAGATGTTGGCCAGGATAGAAGTGCAATTCCATATTTAAGTCCTTTGATCCTTGAAAGCCGTAGCATATAGGTGCGTATTTATAACGTCAAATAATGGATTTTGAATACTGGTTTTTCTAGCGAAAGAGCCTTTTTAAAGCTCAGTTTGAACTCAAAGCTGATTCGATGATAAAACTGTTTTCGCTCCTTTGAAATCCAATATTATCGAAGCGGATACCAGCCAGAGCATCCCGAAAGCCACCGCCAAGCGACGCCGCCGAGGCGCGGACTGATGCAAAATATCAGTCTTAATTTGTTCGATTACTCGTCTGCTTCCACGGGAAATCTCTGGCTGCTCGGTTTGGTGTAATCCACCTTGCCGCTCTGCAGATCGCGATAAACCGCCGCACGCATAATCATCATGGACGTTACCGGAGCCGTGAGAAACACAAACACCGTAATCAGAAGCTCGTGAATCACCGGGCGCGACTGCACCACACTGAAGTACAGCATCGAGGCGATCAAAATGCTGCCGGTGCCGAGGGTGATGGTGATGGCCGGGGCGTGGATGCGTTGATAAAAATTGGGTAGCCGCAGCAATCCCAAGCCACCAATAAAAACAATAATGCCGCCGCACACCAGGAAAAGCGCGACCAATATAGATAACCACAGAGGTATAGTTTCAAGTGCGGCTGTCATTCGATGATTTCTCCGCGCATTAAAAATTTTGCTAGAGCAATGGACGATACGAATCCGGTAAGGGCTATCAGCAACGCCAGTTCGAAATAAAGCTCGTTGGAAAAACGTATACCCATCATCAACGCCTGCATCATGGTGCTCATCCACAGAGTGTCGAGGGCCAATATGCGGTCTTGTGCCGAGGGCCCAATCACCAAGCGAATGGTGCAAAACACCATTGTCAATAGGATGCAGATCTGGGCAAAACCTACGGCATAGAGTAGTAAGGCGCTCACGCTTTATCCCCCTCGAAAATCTCGATTAACGGCTGCTCATAGCGCGTTTTTATGGTGTCGATCCACCATTGTTCATCGTGCAAGTCGAACACATGCAACGCCAAATCGTAAGTATCGGGCAGCAATTCCACCCAAACTGTACCGGGGGTGGTGTTGATAATGCCCGCCAGTACCGCCAGCCCCGAGGGACTGCGCAAATCCAGCGGCACCGTAATAAATTGTGAGTTCAAGCGGTCGCGGCGGGTGAACAAAATCAACAAGCTGACATTTATGCTGGAGCGGATGATTTCAATCATCGAGCCGATGATCAGATTCACTATGATCAACGGCCGGCGGATGGTCACATCCACTGGGAGAATCGCCCGAAACCAGTGGGGAATAATAATGGCCAACAACAGGCCGAGCAGAATGTCCGCCGGTTGCAGACTCTGGTTCACCAGCAGCCAGATCACCAATAAGGTTATGGATAATCGCGGAGCTGGAAGCCAAGTTGTCATGGTGTTTCCCCCCTATCTGCGACCGCAGGCTTCGATAACACCTGCTGAATATAATGTTGCGGCTGGTGCAATGAGGCAGCGGTGCGATCGAGGTATCTTTTCAGCGGCCCTGCGTGCACGGTAAACACTACGCAGATTAATAAGAGCGCGAAAATCGGCGCCGCTTCCATTACCTTGAGATTAGGGGCTTTGGCAATGGGCGCTGCCCAAAAGGTCCGCACCCCAAAGCGCATAAGGGCGATAACCGCTGCAAATCCCGATACGACGATCAAGATAATCAAACTCCAGCCCATGTATCCCAACGCTATCTCCGTATGCTCCGTCAATAAGGCATGAAAGATGGCGAATTTGGCAATAAAGCCCGACAGCGGCGGCATACCGGCCATAATCAACGCACATCCCGCAAAGGCCAGTCCGAGAAACGCCAACGCGCCGGGAATTGGTACGCCGACCGGCTCCTCCTGCTCATCCTCTACCGCAAATGCCTCCATGGTCACTGCTAGCATTGCAGCAGCGGGATTGCGAATCCGTTCGATCAATTCGATCAGCAACATAAACGCCGCGACCGCCAGGGTTGAGCTCAACAGGTAGAAGAGCGCGGCGCTGGTTAAAGCCGCTTGGCCATAACTGATAACGGCCAGCAAGGTACCCGACGAAATGATGGCACTGTAGCTTGCCAGCCGCCCAGGTTCCTGGCTGGCAAACATGCCGACAAGACCGAAGGCAATCGTGATCGTCCCGCCCCATAAAAGTGCGGTCGCACCAAAACCCGCAGAGCCGCCGGCCTCGCCTGAGAAGGTTAAAGACCACAACCTCAGCACAGTGTAAATGCCCACTTTAGTGACAAGGACCAGCATGGCGGCCACCGGTGGCGAGGCGGCGGAATAGGTTGTCGGCAGCCAAAACGACAGCGGCCAGATGGCACTCTTGGTCAGGAAGGCGGCCGCCAATATCGCGGTTGCAACGTGCAGCAACTGGCGGTCCGCATCCGGAAGCAGGGGTGTCTTTGCCGCTATATCCGCCATATTCAAGGTGCCTGTGGCGGCAAACACCAGAGCAATGCCAATGAGAAAGAGTGACGAACACAGGAGATTGACGATGATGAACTGCATTCCAGCACGTACGCGAGAGCTGTTATAGCCATGCAAGACCAGTCCATAGCAAGCGGCGAGCATTACCTCAAAAAAGACAAACAGGTTAAATAAATCACCGGTGAGAAAAGCGCCGTTCAATCCCATTAAAAGAAATTGGAACAGGGAAAAATAATGAACCCCGACGCGCCCCCAGCGCACATGGGAATACCACAAAGCTCCCAAGCCCATTACTGATGTCAGTAACAACATGAGCACCGCCAGGCGATCCACCACCAAGGAGATGCCAAAAGGCGCGACCCAATTTGCCGCTAAGTAAACACCGATGCCGTCAGCCCAATAATCGTTTTCGATCAGCTGTAACAAGCACAGTGCGGTAACAAATTGCGCGGCCGTGCTCACCGCACTGAGGCCGAACCTCAAGGAAAAGTTGCGCCGGCTAAAGAGAATCAGCAGGGCCCCGCAGATCATTGGCAACAGAATCGGCAGGATGATCAGATGTGCGCTCCACTGCTCCATCATCGGGTCGATTCCTTACCGTCGACGTGATCGGTACCGGTCAAGCCGCGCGATGCCAGCAGCACCACTAAATAAAGCGCGGTGCTGGCAAAGCCGATGACGATGGCAGTCAATACCAGTGCTTGCGGCAGCGGGTCGGCAAATTGAGCAGGATCAATATCCTCCGTCAGCGTAATGGGCGCCTGGTTGAACTTGGCTCGCCCCATCAAAAAAATGAATAGGTTGACGGCGTACGACAGCAACAACAGGCCGGTGATGACCTGAAAGGTGCGTGGACGTAACACCAGCCATACACCCGATCCACATAGCACGCCTATGGAAATGGCAAGAATGGCTTCCACTAGTTGAGCTCCTTGAGTATTTGAGAATCGCTCTGACTCACACCGGGCTGTCGATGACTGCGCAACGACTGGTGCGCCAGTGCTACCAGAATCAAGGTTGTACTGCCCACCACCACTGCGAATACCCCCAAGTCAAACAAGAAGGCACTGGGTGCGTGAATTTCGCCCACAATAGGCAAGGTCAAATGCGCGGTATGGCTGGTGAGGAATGGATAACCGAACAGCCACGCGCCCATTGCGGTTGCCAGCACAATCATCAGACCAAAGGACAACCACCGATGCGGCCGCAGATGCAAGCGCGATTCAATCCAATTGGTGCCCGCCAACATGTACTGCAGAATAATCCCTATGGCAAAGGTTAAACCGGCGACGAATCCTCCACCCGGCAGGTTGTGTCCGCGCATAAACATATAGGCGGCAATCATGGCGATAATCGGTGAGAGTAAGCGCAGGTAAACCCCTGGCACCATCAGGTAGCCGGTGGTCGCCTGCTGGTGCGGCAACTGGCCGGAGGCCGGGTCTAAAGAGTCAGTCTGCTGGATCGGCAATTGGATGCTCTCCGGCGCAGGGCGGAAACGCCGTAAAAGCGCGTAAACGGTCAACGACACTATGGTCAAAACGCAAATTTCACCCATGGTGTCAAAACCGCGAAAATCCACCAGCAAGACGTTAACCACATTGCTGCCACCGCCTTCGCTGAGCGCCTTCAACATAAAGTAGTCGCTGATGGAGTGGTGGGAGGGATTGATCATCACCCAATAACTCAATGCCGCCATGCCAAGGCCGGTGATAAAGGCGATCGCCAGATCGCGGGACCGGCGCCCCCAAACGCTCCAAGGCACAACGATATTGAGCGCCGCCGGCGGCAGCCGTGGAGGCAACCAGCGCAGGCCCAGCAAAATTAAAATGGTGGTCACCGTCTCCACCATCAGTTGGGTGAGCGCAAGATCGGGTGCGGAAAGCGCCAAAAAGGTCAAACACGTAATAATGCCGGTGCCGCCAATTAACGCAAGGGCGCGCAAGCGGTGATATTTCGCCTGCCAGGCCGCACCTATGGCGCAGGCACAGCCCATTAGCCAAAGCACTGCGAAACCCCAATCAAAATTGCTAGTCGCCCGAGCCGGATCGAAGGACATAAGGCGCGGCCACGTGAGCGCTGCGGCTACCACCGTGACCGAGAGAATCACAAAAATCTGCGGCTGTATGCGCCGGGTGCTGAACCACTTTTCGAGACGTCCAGCGCCAACCGAAAGCGATAGCAGTACGCTCTCATAGGCTTGCGCTCCGCTGAGCCTGTGCAACAAGGGCACCTTGTCGCGGTGGGTGAGGTCGGCGTAGGTGCGCAGCACCATATAAAACGCCACCCCAAGGAGTAACGCGGCGATACTCATGAGCAGCGGTGTGTTGAATCCGTGCCATACCGCCAGGCTGTAATAGGGCGTCTGATCACCGAGCACCGATGCCACCGCAAGGTGTAATACGGGCCCTATGCTAAGGCCGGGAATAATGCCGACTATCAAACAGCACAACACCAGAAACTCCACCGGGAATCTCATCCAGCGCGGCGGCTCGTGAGGTCGCGACGGCAAATCCTGCGCTGGAGGGCCAAAAAACACATAAATAAAACGCAGCGAATAAGCGACGCTGAAGATGCCGTAAATCACCGCCGCAAACGACATCCAATTGCCATAGCCCCAGTGCAACGCCTCGGAAAAAAACATTTCCTTGGAGAGGAAACCATTCAGCAGCGGCACACCCGCCATGGCGGCACTGGCGATAATCGCCAGGATGGAGGTATGCGGCATCATCGACAAAAGTCCGCGTAACTTGCGCAGATCCCGCGTGCCACTTTCGTGATCGATAATACCGACCGCCATAAACAAAGACGCTTTGAAAGTGGCGTGGTTGAGGGTGTGGAAGATCGCCGCCACCATCGCAAGGGGCGAGCCTATGCCCAAGAGCACGGTAATCAAACCCAGGTGGCTAATGGTGGAGTACGCCAACAGTCCTTTTAAGTCATGCTGAAAAATCGCCATAAACGAACCGATCAGCATGGTGGCGATCCCCGCTCCCGCCACGACCCAGGTCCACTCATTGGTGCCAGATAGTATCGGCCAGAGCCGAATCAGGAGAAAAATTCCCGCCTTGACCATGGTGGCGGAGTGCAAATAAGAGGAAACGGGTGTCGGCGCCGCCATGGCGTGGGGCAACCAGAAATGAAATGGAAACTGCGCACTTTTCGTCAGCGCGCCTAGAGCGATCAGAATAAAGGTAGGGACGTACCACGCGTGCTCGCGCACCGCGTCTCCGGCGGCGAGTACGACGTCCAACTCATAGCTACCGACGATATGGCCGAGCATCAATACGCCGGTCAACAAACACAACCCGCCGGTTGCCGTAACCGTGAGCGCCATGCGCGCGCCTCTGCGAGCGTCGGCGCGGTGATGCCAATAGCTGATTAATAGAAACGAAGCCAGACTGGTGAGTTCCCAAAACATCACCAGTTGAATTAAGTTGCCGGATAAAACCACACCGACCATGCTGCCCATAAACGCCAGCAGAAAGGAAAAGAAACGCGGCACCGGGTCTTCTGGTGACATGTAGTAGCGGGCATATAACACGACCAATAGAGTGATCACTTGGATCAGCCCCATAAACAGCCAGGCGAGACCATCCATGCGCAGCGAGAAATACAAGCCCAACTCGGGCATCCAATCGAGGCGATAGTGAACAACTTCGCCGGCGGCAATCGCCGGGTATAAACCGGCGGTAATCACTAAGCCACAAACGGCGATAAGTCCAGACAGCCACGCTTCGCGATTGCGCGCATCCTCCGGCATACAGGCAGCGATAAAGCTGCCAATAAAGGGCATTAAGATCAGACTCAGCAACATATTTTCGTCAATATTAATGACTGAAGATCGGGCTGAGAAATCAGACTTGCCTCAGCCCACCTGCGGATTTTCGACCCGCAAGACTACCATGCGATGACCCCAATGTGTGAAGGGGTCTGCACAACCGGTTTTGCGAAACGGCAAAAAGCGCAACTCAGCAATCCCTGATTACCGCTCTCACCTGAGCGGCTCGCGCCGCCTAGACGTTTGGCAAGTCGCTAACGTCTAGGCCGCACAACGCACGCGCAAAAAGGCCGGTCCGACCTCGTTTGCGCTGCAAATCACCGCGTGATTTTGGCGAACTCATCAAAGTAATCGGGGAAGGTTTTCGACGTGCACTTGGGGTCGTTGATGGTGATTGGCACGTCGCCAAATGCCGCGAGCGAAAAGCACATCGCCATGCGGTGATCGTTGTAAGTATCTATGGCGGTCGCTTGGAGTTTTGCCGGCGGTGTAACGTGAATGTAGTCCTCCCCCTCCTCCACCTGCGCGCCCACTTTGCGCAATTCGGTCGCCATAGCGGCCAGGCGATCGGTTTCCTTTACCCGCCAGTTATAAATGTTGCGGATGCAGGTGGAGCCTTCGGCAAATAACGCGGTGGTGGCGATGGTCATGGCGGCATCGGGAATATGGTTCAAATCCACATCCACGCCATGTAATTTGCCGGTGCCGGCCACCTGAATCCAATAGTCGCCGTATTCGACATCTGCCCCCATTAAGCGCAATACCTCGGCAAACTTGGCGTCGCCCTGCACACTGGCGGAGCCGGTGCCGTGCACTTTTACCGGTCCACCGCCAATGGCTGCGGCCGCGAGAAAGTACGAAGCAGAAGAGGCGTCGCCTTCGACCATAATCTCCCCCGGCGTTTGATACGTCTGGCCGCCTCGGACGAAGAACGTCTGATAATCGTTGTTCTCTACCGTCACCCCAAAACGCTGCATGGTATTTAAGGTGATGTCGATATAAGGTTTGGAGACCAAATCGCCGTCAACGCGAATCTGCAAATCCGACGACAGCAAAGGCGCCACCATCAACAGTGCCGTGAGGTACTGGCTGGATACATTGCCTTTAATGCCGACCTCGCCGCCCGCCAGAGCTTTGCCTTTAATGACCAGTGGCGGGTAACCCTCATCCCCGCTATAGGTGATGTCCGCACCCAAACCGCGCATAGCGTCAACCAGGTCGCCAATGGGGCGCTCATACATGCGCGGCTCACCGGTAATGGTGAAGGTCCCGCTACCGAGGCACAAAGCCGCCGTTAAGGGGCGCACCGCAGTGCCGGCGTTGCCGAGGAAAAGCTCTTGCGGTTGCGCGACCTTAAAGGCGCCCCCCATACCCTGGACAACGCACACTTTGCGGTCGTCACTCAGGGAGTAAGACACCCCCAACTGACGCAGCGCCGTTAACATATGGCGAACATCGTCGCTGTCGAGCAGATTGGTGACAGTGGTACTGCCGCTGGCCATAGCGGCGAGCAACAGAACGCGGTTGGACAGGCTCTTTGAGCCCGGGAGAGTGACTTCGCCGCGAGCAATTTTGCGCGGCTGTAAAACCAGCTGTTCCATAAATCAATCACTAGGTCGAGGTTCAGAGAAAGGCGTACATTCTAGCCGGTCGGGACAAAAGTGTCTGGAGTATTGCTGGATTAGCCGCCAGTGCAGGTGTGGCAAACCTTTGGCCATTTACCCATACATGGTTTAGGCTTAGCTCCGCTATAAGCTTGGCGTAACCCCCATAATAATTCGCGCCGCCCTCCCGGAGACCCCAATGCGCCTAAACCCCGCGTTTTTTCTCGCCTTTGGCCTGAGTGCCACTCTCATTGCCTGCCAGTCCTCCCCGGCCATAACCAACGCCGAACCGGAAGACACCACAGAGCCGGCAGCCCTCGTCTGGCCGAAAGCAAGGTCACCGGTCGCCACCGACCCCAAAATGGAAGCCCGTATCCAGCAGCTGGTCGCCAGCATGAGCCTGCAGCAAAAAGTGGCGCAGATGATTCAAGCCGATATCGACAGCGTCAGCGAAGCCGATATTCGCGAGTTCCGCATAGGCGCGGTGCTCAACGGCGGCGGCCAAACGCCGCACAACAAGGCCACAGCCAAGCCGCAGGAATGGGTGCAATTGGCGGATCGACTGTTCCAGGCGTCCATCGCCCCTGCGCCGAATAAGATCCCAATTCCGCTGATGTGGGGTGTCGATGCGGTGCACGGCCACGGCAACCTGATGGGCGCGACGCTCTACCCGCACAATATTGCCCTCGGGGCCACCCGCAACCCCGACTTGGTACGCACAATCGCTAGCGCCACCGCCCTGGAAGTTGCCGCCACCGGCCTCGACTGGAATTTTGCGCCGTCGGTCGCCGTCGCCCGGGACATTCGCTGGGGCCGAACCTACGAGAGCTTCAGCGAAGATCCACAACTGGTGGCGCAAATGGGCGCGGCAGCTGTGGAAGGGTTGCAGGGAACTGCCAACAGTGCGGCGTTTCTCGACCACAATCACGTGCTGGCCAGTGCCAAACATTTTATCGGCGATGGCGGCACTCTGTTTGGCGACGATCAGGGCGTTACCCAGGGAGATGAAGCAGAGCTGATCCGCCTGCATTTGCCGGGTTACTTGGCCGCCATAGAAGCCGGCGTGCAGACCGTAATGGCCAGTTACAGTTGGTGGGACGGCGCCCACTCTCATGCCAACAAGCGGTTGCTGACGGATCTCTTAAAAGAGCATTTGGGCTTTGACGGGGTGGTGGTGAGCGACTGGCAAGCCATCGGCCATATTCACGGCTGCAGCATCGACAACTGCGCCGCCGCCATCAATGCGGGAGTCGATCTGTTTATGATTCCCAAGGCGCCGGACTGGAAAAACTTCTACCGCAATACCCTCGGCCAGGTGTGGAACGGCACCATTTCGGTAGAGCGTATCAACGACGCGGTAACGCGTATTCTGCGGGTAAAAATGCGCGCTGGTCTTTGGGAAAAACCGCGCCCGGCGGAGCGCATCACCGCCCAACAAACGGATTTAATCGGCAATCCGCGACACCGGGATCTCGCCCGCCAAGCCGTGCGTGAATCCTTGGTGTTGCTGAAAAACAACGGAATTCTGCCGCTGGATCCGCGCCTCACCCTACTGGTGACCGGCCACGCCGCCAACAGCATGTCACATCAAGCCGGCGGCTGGTCAGTGACGTGGCAGGGGCGCGACAATCCCAACTCGAATTATCCGGGCGCCACCACGATTTACGCTGCACTAGAGCGCGCCACCCGCGCTGCGGGCGGGCGCGCAATCCTGGCTGAAGACAGCCAGGCGTCAGCCGAAATAGACGCCGCGGTAGTGGTGTTTGGGGAAGAGCCCTACGCCGAAATGCTCGGCGACCTGGAAAACCTAGCGACCCTGGAGTTTGAGCAAAACAACAAGCGCTCCCTCGCCCTACTGCAAGCACTCAAGCGCCAGGGTATTCCCACAGTTGCCGTGTTTCTCTCTGGACGACCGTTGTGGGTGAACAAAGAGCTGAATGTGGCGGACGCTTTTGTCGCCGCCTGGCAACCGGGGACGGAGGGCGCAGGCGTCGCCGATGTCTTGCTGCGCGACGCCCAGGGCAATATCGCCCATGACTTTCGCGGCACCCTGTCGTTCTCGTGGCCAGCAGAGGTGTGCGACGCCGCCATGAATTTGGATGATGCGGACTATCGACCGCTCTTCCCTTACGGGTTTGGCCTGACCTACCAGGACCCGCCGAGCAAATGGCAGCCGCTTTCCGAAGACACCAGCGAATGGCCCCATGGCTGTCGCTTGGGCAAAACTCTGCCGGCAGCGGAGACGATCGCTTTTACTGCAGACCAAGGCTGGCAGTTTTACCTGGAAAAACCGACACTGGACCGCCGAGTGGTCAAGCCCGGCGGCACCACTGGCTTTGGCTCTTTGAGTGCACGGCGAGACCGCAGTCGCAGCGAAGGTGTGGAGGCGCGCTGGGATGGCAGCGTCACAAGCCGCTTGATTCTGCGCAATCAAGGTCGGCAGCACGATCTGCTGGGACTTTACGCTCATCACGGCGCTTTAGTTTTTGATATCAAAATGACCCGAAAACCCTCCCAGCGAATGGACGCAGTGCTGTACAGTGGGCCGCTTGGTGGCTCGACGCTGGATTTGACACCCACCTTACAGAATCTGCCGCTCAACCAGTGGCAGGAAATCAGCGTGGATTTGCAGTGCTTTGAAAACGACCGCGCGGACTTTAGCAAAGTGGATGGACCCTTCGGACTGCAAACGGCCGGCACCTTCGCCGCCAGCATCAGCAATGTGCGCTATGAACCCGGTCGCGGACCATCCGCCACCCTTCACTGTGCACCCCAATAACCCATTCTTAAAAAAACCATCGAGAGCTCTATGACGACTGAATTGTTACTCCGCTATTTTCACTTCCTCGGTATTTTCGCCATGTTCGCGCTGCTCACCGTCCAGCACATGCAGTTAAAAGGGCAAGTGGAAGCGGGTGGAATGAGAAAAATTGCGATTATGGACGCGGTCTACGGGGGCGCTGCCCTAGTGGTCCTGTTCTGTGGAATGGGATTGTGGATGTGGGTAGGAAAGCCGGCCGGCTTCTACAGTCAAAACTGGGTATTCCACACCAAGATCACCTTATTCGTGCTGCTGGTTATCCTTTCGATTATGCCGACCGTTTTTATTCTGAAAAACCGCAAGAAGGCAACCGTGGTAAGCGTGCCCAAGTCGGTGACCATGATGATTCGGGTCGAATTATTGTTGCTGTGTATTATCCCGCTGCTGGCGGTATTGATGGCCAACGGTGTGGGCTATATTCATTAACCCAAGACCGGCACAAAAAAGCGCACTTCGAGTGCGCTTTTTTTATATCTATGACCAAAGCACATCAATAATAGGTCAGCTCTCGG
>CAYZVN010000044.1:12809-27960 GCA_964482025.1 uncultured Saccharophagus sp.
GTGCGCTTTTTTTATATCTATGACCAAAGCACATCAATAATAGGTCAGCTCTCGGGTTTTTCCCCAAAATACGCGATAGGCATAGACGGTATACAAGATAATGGTTGGCAGTACGATCATGGCGCCATACAAAATAAACCACAGGGATTCACTGGCACTTGCGGCTTCCCAAATGGTCATTTCTCCGGGCACCACGTAGGGAAAAAAGCTATAGCCTAAGGCAGCAAAGGACAGCGCAAAAATTACCAAAGCACCGACAAACGGAATCCAGCAACCAAAATCATCGGTGTAGGGCGTATTCGCCAAATAGCGATCGACAATCATCACCGTCAGAAAAACCACCACTGGAATAACCAGCAGTAGCAGCGCAAACGGGCTGCCGAACCATTTTGCAAATACATTGACGCTGGTCAGCGGATTCACCAAAGACACCACCAGAAGCCCCAATGCAGTTAGCCATAGGCATATTCTGGCCCAGCGGAATGCGCGTTGCTGCAATTCCCCTTCGGTTTTCATAATCAGCCAGCTCGCCCCGATAAAACTGTACGCAGCAGTGACGCAAACGGCACTGAGTAAAGCAAAAGCGTAGGCCGTCACCGACTGCTCAAAGCCCATCACGAATAACCCGAGCATGTAGCCCTGCGACAAGGTCGCTAAAAGCGAGCCACCTTTAAACGCGTAATCCCACATACGCTTATTGTGCGCCGGTGATTTCGCGCGAAAGTCAAAGGCCACACCGCGCAAAATCAAACCGCCCAACATAAAGGTAACCGGCAGATAGAGATGAAAAAGAATAAACCCGTGAGCGCGAGGAAAGGCAATTAACAAAAGGCCGACGCCGAGCACCAGCCAGGTTTCATTGGCATCCCAAAACGGGCCTATAGAAGCGATCATAGTGTCGCGCTGAGACTCGGAGTTGCTCGGCAATAAAATACCCACGCCCAAGTCATAGCCGTCTAAGGCCGCATACAACAAAATTGCCAGGCCCATCAGCGCAATAAAAACGACGGGCAACCAATAAGCTTCACCTATAGGGATCATGATCGCGCTCCTATATCGCCAGCCGCTGTGTGCTGAGTTAACGGGTTGTGGCGCTCCTGTAAGGTCGCCAAGTCATCTGGCATATCGACCAGCACCGATTTGCGCGCCATCATAAATAAGGTGCGAATATAGGCGACCAGCAATACGGCATAGAGGGTGAGATAAATCGTCAGGGAAATGCCGACATTTTTCGCGGCAACGGAGGTTACGGCAGCGCTGGTGCGAAGCACACCGGACACCAGATAGGGCTGACGGCCGATCTCCGTCACATACCATCCGGCAAGAATGGCAATCCAGCCGGAAAAACTCATCGCCACCAGCGCTCGTAAGGCCCACCTGGGCAGGGACTTTTGCTTCCACAGCATCCAGCTGAACCCCCAGGCGGCGAACCACATCAATATGCCAATTCCCACCATTACCCGAAAGCTGAAAAATACCGGAGCCACCGGCGGGTGGTCCTCAAACTCATTAAGTCCTTTGACTTCCCCGTGCCAGTCGTGCGTCAGAATAAAGCTTGCGGCCCCGGGAATTTCCAGCGCAAAACGATTGAGACGGTCGATCTCGTCCGGCAGCGCCAGGATCGTGAAAGATGCATTTTTTTGCGTTTCCCAAATGGCTTCCATGGCGGCGACTTTCGCCGGCTGATGTTTTAGGGTATTCAATCCATGTAAATCCCCCACCAAAATCTGCAGCGGAATTAACACCGCCGCCGCGTAGAGCGCAACCTTTAACGCTAAGCGCGGCGCGGGCTTAGGATCGCCGCGCAACAAACGGTACGCCGAAATACCGGCAATTAAAAAAGCCGCCGTCAAACCGGAGGCCAATAACATATGCGTCAATCGGTATGGCATGGACGGATTAAAAATAATCTCCCACCAGCTCAAGGGAAAGGCGACACCATCGCGCATTTCAAAACCGGCCGGAGTCTGCATCCAGGAATTCAGCGCGAGAATCCAGAAGGCAGATAAGCTGGTACCCACCGCCACTAAAAGCGTGGCCAAGGTGTGTACGCGCGGAGACACACGATTAATACCGAAGAGCATAATGCCGAGAAATGTGGCCTCAAGAAAAAACGCGGTGAGCACCTCGTAACCCAACAGCGGGCCGGCAATATTGCCCACTGTCTCCATATAGCCCGGCCAGTTGGTGCCAAACTGAAAGGACATGGTAATACCACTTACAACACCGATCGCAAAGCTCAAGGCGAAAATCTTGACCCAAAACCTGTAGCAGCGCATCCATACCTCGTCACCGGTGCGATTAAATTGCACACGGAAATACAAGAGGAACCACGACAGCGCGATGGTGATCGAGGGAAATAAAATATGAAAACTTATGTTGGCAGCGAACTGAATGCGGGACAAAAGAAAAGTATCAACCATCGACCACACCTCATCAGGTAGAGCGTTCAATTTTTTCTCAGCAATTTATCTTTGGCCTCCAGCACCTTGCCGAGATTGTTGCCGAGCTTCAGCAATTTCTGTAACCGCGCCGCATCCAAGCGCTGAATTTCCGTGGTCCATTTGGTGAGCATTTCGATCAGGTCGTGCATTTCCTGCATGCGCTGCTGGGCGTACCTTTCTTCCTCATCGGCAGGCTTGGTCATCAATAAATCGCGCAGGGTGGACAGGGTCGGGTCAATCTCCCGCTTGCGCCGCTGCTCCATCAGCGTTTTGGCGATATCCCAGATTTCCGCCGGCGCGGAATAGTATTCCTTGCGGTCGCCGGGAATGTGTTGCAGCTTCACCAACTCCCAAGACTGCAACTCCTTCAAGCCCATACTGACGTTGGAGCGCGAAAAGCCCAGGCGCTCGGTAATCTGATCCGCCGTTAGCGGCTCCGAGCTCAACACCAGCAGTGCATACATTTGCCCCACCGTTCGATTGATGCCCCAGCGGCTACCCATTTCACCAAAATGCATAACGCAGGCTTGAATCATCGGAGTCATACATTGATTCCTGTAATTTCAGAATTTACTGAAAATACAGAAACAACCGTTATTGGTCAAGTGCACCCAGAAGAATCCATGACGGCTTATGGATCGCCGTGCGTTCTGGTTGATGAAAAGCGTTCTTATTTTTGTTACTTTCCTCACCCTCCGAAAATTAACGGGATGACTTCCTCTTATGAAAGATCTGGATTCCAAGCTGTTGCACTCGCACCTTTGCGCTGACATCGCGGCTCGCCTGCCACAAAAAGCTCTGTTTTTAGGCGTTGCCCTTGCCCTTCATGCAACTCCGCTCGTAGCCGCGGAGAAGTCCACTATGCCGAAGGTGGTTGTGGTGGGAACCCAAGAAGGTGACATCGAAAGCCAGCCTGGGTCGGTATCGGTGATTAGCGAAGAGGATCTTGAACTGCGTCAACCTCGGTCCACGGAAGACGCCCTGCGCTCCGTACCTGGCGTGACCATCAAAGGTGAGGAAGAAAGCGGCGTGGTCGCCAATATCGGGGTGCGCGGTCTGAGCGCGGGGGACTATAAAACGCTGATCCTCGAAGACGGCGTACCCATTGCCCCGGGCCTGTTTGTCGGCAATGGCCGCTACTACAACCCGCGTATCCAGCGTATGGAAGCGATCGAAGTTCTCAAAGGTGCTGCCTCACTGCGCTATGGCCCCAGCACCATCGGCGGCGTCATCAACTACATCACTAAAGACCCCGAAGACGGGGCGGCGCTCTCCCTGCGCACCGGTTCCTTTAATACCCACGAGACGTCTTTGGAAATCGGCGGCAGCAGCCCATCTCAGGAAGCCAGGTTTGGTGCCGTCATCACCCACGTAACCAGCGACGGCTTTATGGACAAGGGCTACGATATGACCGACGTCATGATCAAAGCCGGTATGGTCGTTGGCGAGAACCATTGGCTGAGCGTGAAATTCACCAATTATAAAAATGACGCCAATATCTCCTATCGCGGTTTGTTCCTTCAGGCCTACCTTGATGGCGCCGACTACAATCCCGCGCCGGATGATTATTACCTCACCGGTCGCCGCTCCATCGACCTCAACCACGAGTGGGAGATCAGCGAGTACCTGAGCCTTAAGACACTGATCTACGGCAGCGAAACTCACCGGGATTATTGGCGCTATGGGGTCGACGGCGCTGCCTCTGCGGACGCGGGACGCTGGATCTACACCGACAACCTTAACGGCAACAACCGCAACTTTGACCGCGTCGGCATCGACAGCCGCCTCAGTGTGAAGCATAAATCCCTTGGCATTCACAATGACGCGGAAATCGGTATCCGCGTGATGAGTGAGTCCATGGACGATCAAACCATTGGTGCCACCCGCGCCACTCCTCGCACCGGCAGCATTAATAAAGATGTGAAAGACTCTGCCGACAGCCTGGCGCTGCATATGCAGAACCGCTTTGCCATCACCGATGCGTTTGCCCTCACCGCAGGGGTGCGGGTCGAGCGCTATGAGCAGACTCGCCTGAACCACCGTGTCGCCACGGACAATCAGGTGGACACTTCTAACACCGAGGTTTTACCCGGCCTGGGGATCACCTACCAGTTCAATCCAGCGCTGCAGCTATTTGGCAGCATCTACAAAGCCTTCTCCCCGGCGCTCAACAGCGATGCTCTCGAAGGCACAGAGGGTTTGCAGGATCAACAGCTGGATGCGGAGCGTTCCGTCAACGTAGAAGTTGGGGTGCGCGGTGCACACGGCCGGTTCGACTATGAGTTGGCCGCCTTCCATATGGATTTTGATAACCAGATCATTCCCGCCAACTCCAACACCCAATTTCAAACAACCAACGGCGGAGAGACTGTCCACCAGGGGTTTGAAGCTGCGCTTGGCATAGAGCTTGGCGCCGGCTTCCGCCTGACAGGCAATGCCACCTACATCCCCACGGCGGAGTTTTCCGGCGACCGCCTAGACAGCAATGGCAACGTGACCACGCCTGATGGCAATCGCATCACCTACTCCCCCGAGTGGGTCGCCAACTTGGGCCTGGAATACAGTGTCGGCAGTTTGCGCACCGCGCTGAACCTGCATCACACCGGCAAGCAATACACAGACGTGCTGAACACAGTCGCTATTAACGAAAGAACCAGCGGCTTTTTCACCGGGCGGATCAACAACTACACCCTGCTCGACCTGAACGCCGTCTACGAACTCAACCCCAGTGTCAGCTTTAGCGTCAGCGTGAAAAACCTCACGGACGAACACTATATTGCAAGCTTGCGCCAGGGCATTTATGTCGGCCCCGAGCGCAGTTTCGATGTGGGCATGCGCGTGAAGTTTTAAATAGCCCTCCACCGGCAGCCTATGGCTGCCGGTTTTCCCAATGGCGATCACCGGTCAAACCACGAAGCCTTACATTCGCGAACATCCCGCTCCTTTGCCCGTCACCTGCTGGCCAGTCCGGCGTCATCAATTTGAGTTTCCGCTCCCCTCTCGCACCCCTCACTGTGATGTCAAAAGTGTTTCTATATCATCCGCGATAGCGTCTGGCTTGGTGGCCGAGCCGTAGCGCTTGACCACCTCGCCGTCGCCATTGAGCAGAAATTTGGTGAAATTCCATTTGATCATTTCCGTTCCCAGGATACCCGGCGCGGCATTTTTTAAGGCGACATAGAGCGGGTGGGCATTAGGGCCATTGACATCGACCTTGGCGAACATGGGAAAAGTAACGCCATAGTTCAGATCGCAAAATTGCCGAATCTGCGCTTCGTCACCGGGCTCCTGCCCGCCAAATTGGTTGCAGGGAAAGCCGAGGACTTGCAGGCCGCGGTCTTTATAGCGCTGCCAGAGCGCTTCTAAGCCCTGGTACTGGGGCGTGAAGCCACAGGCGCTGGCGACGTTAACAATCAGATAGGCTTTGGCGGGAAGGTCGGCCAAGGTTTGCGAGCGGTTGTCGAGGGTGGTGAGCGGGATTTCTAAGATATTGGCGGCCATGGGCTGTCTCCGGTTGGTGAAATCCTAAGGATTCTACGCAAGCTGCGGAGCAATAGGCCAAAAAAGCCGGGGCAATTGCCCCGGCAAAGGTCCAAGTCAAACGAGATAAAGGAACAAGGTGAAGATCAGAAGTGGTAGGTGCCAAGTCCCGGTAAGTCCGCGCTGCCCGATTCGCTCTTATAAGCCTTTCGATAGGCGCGTTTCAGCGGGATCAGATCGTATGAGTACTCGGTGGTGAAATAGGCCAAGCACTGGTCCTCCACTTGCGGCACGAATTGGTATTTCACCCGTACCGGATGGCTCTCCATAAACCCACGCCCGATATAGAGATCAAAGTGCTGCTCGCTGCAGCCGGAATAGCCCAAGCGCACGAATAAGCGATCACCTTCGATGCTGACTTTATCAATGGTCACCTGCTTGGCGGTTTTGGGCAGTTCGTCGACGACCCGCACCGGAGGGTCTGCATAGGCAATCGCACCTTCAAGCGTGCCGCACTGGTCATCCAGGACAACCGCCGCGCGCGCTAATGAGGCCGCACAGCCATTACCAAAGGTTCGGTACTGATGCGTCGGGCACGGCTGATTAATGCAGGCGATGTCACCTTCCGTCTTGCCGCAAACGGGATCGTGGACCGCCGGGCAGGCGCCCTGGAATTCGGTCACTGGAGTGTCTTCCAGCTTGCCGCACTCACCCTCTTGGACAATGCGTGCTTTGGCCGCACGAGCCATGCAAGGGTTGCCAAAGGTTTTATGGTGCATCACCGGACAGGGCAGCGTCGTACAAGGCTGAATAAGGGTTTGGGCGGCGCACACCGGATTGTATTCCTTTGTGCACGCAATGGGATCGACGCCCGGCGGCTCGTCGTGATACGGCTGCCCCTCTAAATCGCCGCACTCACCGTCGGCTAAGAAAAGCGCTTTGGCGACATCCGACTCACAGCGATTGGGAAAGGTTTTGTGAAAACCAATGGGACATGGGGTGGTGATGCAGTTAATGTTTTCCAGCTCGACGGAGCAGACAGGCGCATAAATATCCGCGCAGGCGATATCGTCGATTATTTTAGTGTCTTGCTGAATATCCTGACCGACCAGCTCCTGCCCTGCGGTGGCGCCATCGCCGCCGCAGCCAAACAGCGCCGCGCACAGCAGCGCCACGAGAAATGTACGTGTTGCCGTTATCATTTTTATGCCCTCCACCTAGGTGTATGTGCAAGCCATTTTAGAGAGAGTGGCACAAAGTACCTGTGAAGAAATGTAACTTGCGCAATAAACAACAAAAATGGCGTCTGGCGCACATAATGATGGTATTTTCGCCACGGCTTTAACGCGTCTTAAGCAAATATGCTGTTAATAAATATCGCGCAAATAGCGTTTGTTCATATTCAACTTACGCATGTAATTGACGGTTTCCACCTCGTCAAAATTACCGTACTGACGCACTATGTCGCGCAGCGCCTGATCCACATCCTTCGCCATGCGGCTGGCATCACCACACACATAAAAATACGCGCCCTCTTCCAGCCATTGCCAAACCTTTTCGCCCTGTTCGCGCAGCCGATCCTGGACGTAGATCTTGCGCGCCTGATCGCGAGAAAATGCCAGGCTTAATTCGGTTAATAATCCGTCTTTATGCCACTGCAGAATATCCTCGCGGTAATAAAAATCCGTCTCCGCATGTTGCTCGCCAAAAAACAGCCAGTTCTTGCCCCTGTGGCCGTGCGTTTGGCGCTCCTGTAAAAAGCCGCGAAACGGCGCAATACCGGTACCCGGACCTACCATGATCATGGGTGCATCGCCGTTTTGGGGCACATGAAAATGCTTGCTCGGCTGGATAAAGATCGGTGCCGTGCCGTCGCCGCAGCGGTCGGCGAGAAAGGTCGAGCAGACGCCCTTGCGCTGTTTTTTTCCGCTGCTGTAGCGGGTGTAACGCACCGCCGAAACCGTGAGGTGGACTTGCTGGGGAAACAGCGCCGAACTGGAGGCGATGGAGTACAGGCGCGGCTGCAGTCGCTTGAGCACGGCCAGCCACTCCTCCAGCGAACCGCGAACGGGAAACTCATAGAGGATATCCACCAACTGACGACCGTAGAGCCAGTCCTGTAGCTCTTCTTTTTGCTCGCTCTGCAACAACTGCTTTAGGCCCGAGCTGGTCGAGCGCTCGGCGATAAATTGCAGCGCTTCCGGGCTCGGGCGACCGATTTCAAAATCATCGCGCAGTGCCAGTTCAAGCGGCTTCTCCCGGCTGTCGATCAACACGGGCGCCTCGGCGTTGAGGTTGAGAGCTTGCAGCAGCTCAAACACTGAGTCGGGACAGTTTTGCGGCCACACCCCCAAAGCGTCGCCCGCTTGGTAGGCCAGACCCGACTCCGCCAGATCGAAGGCGAATAGGCGCACATCCTTATTGGAACCTTCGCCACTCAATTGGCGGTTGAGCGCCAACTTCGCCGCAAAGGGTTTCGCTTTCGAGTAAACCACCGCTTTTGGCTGGGCCGCGGGCGCCGTCGCGTCCGCCAAGCGCTCCAACAAGCGGGTAAACCAGAGTTCCGCAGGCTGCTGATAATCGCTGTCGCAGTCCACTCGCTCCAGCAGCGGGCGGGCCCCCAAGTGCTGTAATCGAGCGAAAAGCCTTTTGCCGTGGCCACAGAATTGGTCGTAATGGGAATCCCCAAGCGCTAGCAGAGCAAACTCCAACTGCGCCAAAGAAACATCGTCTTCCTGCAATTGCGCCCAGAAATCACCGCCATTGTCCGGCGCATCACCATCGCCAAAGGTGCTGGTAACAAACAGTGCTCGCTGGTCCTGGGCCAATTGATTGACCGCGTAGTCATCCATCGGCTGCAGCTTTACTTGCCAACCGCGCTCGCGCAACTGGCGGGCAAACCCTTCTGCCAGCGCCTCGGCATTGCCGGTCTGCGAGGCCCACAGCAGGGTGATGCACGGCCGGTCGCTGTGCACGCTTTCGGGTAGAACTCGGCTGAACATACCGGCCAGCAGACCGTTGAGCCACGCGCGATGCTCCGGCGCGACAGGAGCATCAACCGGCAGTGCCGGCACGGCGTTCAACTGCGCAGCGGTTCTTTCCAAGCCGGTGATAAACCCGCTGAGGTAGGTATTTTCCAAGGCGGAGAAGCGCGGCACGATTCCGGCCCCGACATCCACCACTTCGGCAAATTGGCGAATTAACCCTCGGCCGTCCGCTTCCCGCGCCGCCATAAGGGCAGGATCAGGCTGCTTCGTTTGAGCGTGTGGCGCTTCGGCAAACCAGGGCGCGTCGCTGGCAATCACCTCCACCCGCTCCAGCGACACCGCACATACCTTTAGCTCCGGCTGCTGGGAAATAGGGTCGATGCGATCACTGGTCAGCGCATTGATCGCAAGTTTGTCGCCGTAGAGATCGTTCCAGTGAAATGGTGCAAAGCAGCTACCGGAGCGCACCCGGTCGCTGACCGACGCCGGCAGTATCGCTTCTCCACGGCGCGAGCGCACCCGCACCGGATCGCGATGAGCGATGCCAAGGGCGGCGGCATCTTCAGGGTGAATTTCGATAAAAGGACCGGGATTGAGCTTGTTTAAGGTCGCGATTTTTCCAGTCTTGGTGAGCGTATGCCATTGGTGCTGTAAGCGACCGGTATTGAGGGTGAAGGGAAAATGTTCATCCGGCATTTCCTCCGGGTCCAGGTGGGGACGCGGGTAGAAGATGGCGCGGCCAGACGCGGTGGCGAACCGCAACTCGGGTCGATGCCCATCGGGCAGGATTTGCAGTGGCTGGCTGCTGCCGTCATTGCGGTAGCGGATGGGATTGCGGTCGCCGTGCGCGGCACTGGCGCACGGCCACTGGACGGGGGTTTCGCGCAGGCGAGCGTAGCTGATACCGCGCAAATCGTAGCCTGTCTTGGGGTTGTAGGTTTTTTTGATCTCCTCAAAAATCTCATCGGCCGACTGGTACGAAAACCCTTTTTCAAAACCCATGGCACGCGCCACCCGCGCGATGATCTGCCAGTCCGCCAGGGCGTCTCCCGGTGGCGGCACCGCGGCTTGCATCAAGGTCACGTTGCGCTCAGAGTTGATCATCACCCCATCCGCCTCGGCCCAGAGCGCACCTGGAAGCAAGATATCGGCATAGCGGTTGGTCTCGGTGTCGAGAAAAGCGTCCTGCGCAATCACCAATTCCGCCGTGCGCAATCCGTCAATCACAATTGCGCGATTGGGCACCGTCGCCACCGGATTGGTGCAAATGATCCAGCAGGCCTTGATCTGGCCATCTGCCATGCGCTGAAACAAGTCCACCGTCCCTTTGCCGAGCTTGGTGCTGATGCTGCCTTCGGGCACCTCCCACAGCTGTTCGACAAACTGTCGGTCTTCGGCGACCAACACGGAGCGCTGCCCTGGCAGTCCCGGGCCCATATAGCCCATCTCCCGCCCGCCCATGGCATTGGGTTGGCCGGTCAGCGAAAACGGCCCACTGCCGGGTCGGCAGATCTGTCCGGTCGCCAAGTGCAGATTGCATACGGCGTTGGTGTTCCAGGTGCCGTGAGAGCTCTGATTGAGCCCCATGGTCCAGCAGGACATAAAGTTGGGCGCATCCCCCAACCATTGAGCCGCGCGCTCGAGATCGTCTATGGCGATACCGGTGATGGCGCTGACGCGCTCGGGCGGATAGTCGGCGAGGAAGGCGGGCATGGAGTCCCACCCTTCGGTGTAGCTTTGGATAAAGTTGTGATCGAGCTTGCCATTGCGCTGCAGCAGATGGAGCAGGCCGTTGAGCAGCGCCAGATCCGTACCCGGTTTAATCTGCAAAAACAGGTGGGCCTTTTCGGCGGTGGCGGTCCTGCGCGGGTCCACCACTATAAGTTTGGCACCCTCCTTGACGCGGTCCATCATGCGCAGAAAAAGGATGGGGTGACAGTCGGCCATATTGGCGCCCATGACCAAAAACACATCGGCCTGATCAAAGTCCTCATAGGAGCCCGGCGGCGCATCCGCGCCCAGCGACAGCTTGTAGCCCGCACCGGCACTGGCCATACAAAGGCGCGAGTTGGATTCGATATTGTTGGTGCCAACAAAGCCCTTGGCGAGCTTGTTGATGAGATATTGCGATTCGATGGACATCTGCCCCGACACATAAAAACCCAAGGCATCGGCGCCATGGCGATCGACAATAGCGCGCAGCCGCTCGGCGACCGCGACAATCGCGCGATCCATGGAGGTGCGCACCGGCTCCCGCTCACGCTTATCGCGCATATAAGCGGCATCCATCCGCCCGCTGTCGGTCAGTGTTTGCGCGCTGGTTGAGCCTTTGGTGCAGAGGCGACCAAAGTTGCTAGGATGGCGCGGATCGCCGCTCACCCGGAGGATCTTCTCGCCGTCGGTTTCGAGCTGCAAACCACACCCTACGCCGCAGTAGGGGCAGACACTGGTAAGGGTGCGGGGCTTTTTGGGCATAGGCGAATAATCGAGCTGCTGGAGTGGGAATCTGCCTTGAGCAAGCCCTATGCCAGCGCCCTAAGCCGTGCTTTGGCGCGGCACAAAACCCGAACTACCATTTTGTTTTTATTAGTTTTTTACATTCAGCCAACCTTTATTTTTTACTCGGTTTAAGCGCCGCCAATCGGTGCCGTCCACACCCTATTGGTGCAGATACCAAGCCGCAGTCACATTAAGGAGCAAAGTGATAAAGAGTTAGCAGCGCGAACGCACAAAACTGGGGCGATGGCTGCACCACAATCTGGCTAGGGCCTGTGGTGGCGTATTTTGGTCTCGCTGCGATAGGGCAAAGCGCTACCCAAGGGCATATCAAGCTGCTAGGCTTTTGTGCGCTGTAGCCTGGCGGCGGCTAGCACCGAAACTTTCACCATCACGGTTGGCAACCTCGGTTGCTCCACCACAACATCTCCCTTCATTACCGCAAGGAGTAAATGAATGCGCAATACCCTTAAAAACCTCGGCAAAGTGATCACCTTAAGCCTGCCGCTTTACGCCGCTGCTGGATATGCCCAGAGCGGCGTCTACCTGGGCGGCTCGTTCGGCAACGCATCCGTCGGCTTTAATCCAAGTAACGATATAGACGTTAAAGATGATGACGTTGGCTACAAGCTGTTCGGCGGGATTAAATTCACCATGCTCGCCGCAGAGGTAGGCTATGTCGATTTTGGCAAAGTAGAAGGCAGCGGTTTCACCGGAGAGCTGAGCGGCTTTAACGCGTTTGGTGTGCTGTCGATGGGCCTGGGTCCGGTGAATGTGTTCGGCAAGCTCGGCGGTTTCGTTTGGGAGTCCGATTTCAAAGTGGCGCAACAGAGCTATAAAGAAGATGGCTTTGACCCCGCCGTGGGTATTGGCGCCGGCCTTACCTTCGGCAGTCTGGGCGTCCGTGCGGAGTACGAGTATTACGATATCGACGAGTTCGACAAAGTCTCTATGTTTTCTCTCGGCGCCACTTACTGGCTGTTCTGATCTCACCGTGGGGCGCGGCTGGGGACTTTGCCGCGCCCACTTACCTCCCGCAGTGGTTTCGCGTTTTAGCGGTCTTGATAAAACGCATTCATCTTATCTTCCACCGTCTTCGAAATATCCATTTTCATCAACTCCGAAATATTGTCGAGCTTGGTCACGCGCAAACGGTGCAGATGCATGGCCGGTATGCGGCCGTTAAGCGATTTGAGATCGCGGTTGATCATAACCGGGAGAAATGGCTCCCTGGGCAGATACTTCTGCCGCACTTTGTCCAAGCCCTGGTGCAAGGGCATGGACTTAGGTTTGCCGGTTTTACTGCAGCGGTAGACCAGCTTTAACCCCTTCTCCGGCGAGTCCATATTGGTGACTTCGGTGGGGATGATATAGAGGCCGGTCGGCTCTACCGCATCCGGAAGAATGTTATTGAAGGTGTCGTGTGCCGCAAAGGCGTTGGGCAGCGCTACCAGCTTGCGGCCGTCGTGGCCGAAGTTGACGATCTCGTAATTGGAATAGAGCTGACTGACGGTTCCAGAAAACAGGCACAGCGCCGCCTCAAAGCGCTTGAGAAACCCGAACGTGTGCTCCGGGAAACTGTGTCCTCCCAGCGTCCAAACCAAATCCTGATTGACTGACTTGCCGAGCATAAATGTGACCTACCGCAAATTTCCTATTGCCTAAAATATAGTGAACTGGCGCACAAAATCACAGGAACTAACCCATTAGGACTAGGCCTGGGCAGCATCCCCGCTGGTCTTCGCGCTGCCACATCTATACTCCTTGCAGACCTCGCCGACCCCATCGGCAATGGCACTCTCAGCGTAAACAAGGGGCATATGAGCAAAATAAAAAGCATAAATTTCGGATTGACGGCGGCGCTATTGGGGATCGGCTTGGCCGCGCTAGTCGCCGCGCTCGGCTGGCAGCTTTGGCGCAACAACCTTCAGCAAGGGCAGCAGAATCGGCTTTGGCTGGCGTATTACAGCAACGCGATTGCGGCACATCTGGCGCGCAGCGACGCCACTGAGCCGGATATGAGCGCTCTGAGTTTGCTCAAAGTCCCGGGCCTGCGGCAGGCCTGCGTCTATATCGACCAGCAGCGCAGCATTCGGGTCGCGGCCAACGCGCCGGAGGCATGTGCCGAAACCATCAGCGAATCCTTCCGCCAACCTATGACGCATCGCGGCATCACCCTGCAATTACCCTTTACCACCCGCGATGGTCACGCCGGCGTGCTGGTTCTGCAGACGGACGACCAACGGCCGCCCTGGCTGCCTATCGCTGCCCTCCTCTCCCTGTTCCTGGTATTCGTCTTGGCCGGTGCCGCGCTGCTCAGTCGTCAGTACCTGCGCCGCCAGCAAGAATTTCTGCAAGCCCAACCACTGCGTGAGCTGAAGGATCTTTGCCAAACGCTCTACCAAACCCAAAACTACCGCTTGCGTGCTAAAGATTACCGGGGAACGCCCTACAAGATGATTGCGCGCATGCTCAACCAAATGCTGGAAGAGCTGCAAACCAACGAGAATGAGCTGCAGGAATATGCGGTGCAAATCCAGGAAAAGAACGATCAGCTGGCGGCGCAAAAGCGCTTGCACCAGGATCTCAACCAAAACCTGCAAAAAATGTTTGCCGGTGCTAGCCACGATCTGCGTCAGCCAATCCAGGCCATGATCATCTTTATCGGCGCCATCAAAGAACACGCCACCGCCAAGCAGGAGCCGCTGATTCAAAAACTGGAACAGGTAGTAGACAACTTGAACCACCTGTTTACCGACTTGCTGGACATTAGCAAACTCGAATCGCGGATGACGCGAGTCCCCAAAGAAAACCTCTCCCTGCAGCCTTTGCTGGCGAAAATCTATGACGAGTTCGAGGCTCTGGCGAACGAGAAGCGTATCGAGCTGCGGCTCTACAACCGCGACCTGACGGTGTATTCCAACGCCAACATGCTCGAGCGCATCATCCGCAATATGCTCAGCAATGCCATTCGCTACACCCGCACTGGCGGGGTGCTGATCGGCTGTCGCAAGCGGGAAAACGCCGTGTGGATCGAAGTCTGGGACACTGGCCGAGGCATTCCGCAGGAAAAGATGGGCGAGATCTTTAATGAGTTTGTGCAGATTAAGGAAGAAAGCAGCGAACCGAGCAAGGGCGTAGGGCTGGGGCTGTTTATCGTCAAACGCCTCGCCCAACTGCTCGATCACTCGATTATTGTCACCAGCAAATTGCGCCGCGGTACCCTATTCCGGGTCGTGGCCCCAAGCCAGGCTCAGCTGAGCATTGCGGCGCCACCGCCGATTGTCGCGCCGGTCTCCGCGCCGCCAGCCACCGCAGTGCTCGCGCCCGTCATGGCGCAGAACATTCTGCTGCTCGACGACGATGATGAGGTGCGCCACGCAATGGAGAAGCTCCTGGAGAGCTGGCAATGCCAAGTCAGCGCTTGGGCGCGCCTGGACGATATGCAGGCGGGCATTGGACCTGCCATCGCAGCGGATCTCATGATCTCGGACTTTCAGCTGGATGAGCAGACCGACGGCATTCAGGCAATCGAGGCGGTGCGCCAGCAACTGGGCCGTGAGATTCCCGCGCTGCTGATTACCGGCACCCAAGACCCGGCGCTGCTGGGGCGCATCGAGGCCAGTGGCATCCCGTTTTTGCGCAAGCCGGTGCGTCCGGCAAAATTGCGCGCCCTGCTGCAAGCCTTGGTAAGTCCCGCCGATCCTTAGTGGACTGTCATCAATAGTGGACTGTCATCAATAG
>CAYZVN010000045.1:0-26719 GCA_964482025.1 uncultured Saccharophagus sp.
CGGAAAGCGGCGCGCGGCGATCGGAGTTGCCCTCGCGCAGCACCGGGTTTACCGCACTGCCTTTAATCTTGTCATAACGCGCTTTGGCATCTTTTTCCTGTTCGGTTTTCGGCTCTTCCGGATAGTCCGGCAGCGCATAACCTTTGCTTTGCAATTCTTTAATTGCCGCTTTCAATTGTGGAATGGATGCACTGATATTGGGCAATTTGATGATATTGGCTTCGGGCTTGGTGGCGAGCTCGCCCAGCAATGCCAAGGCGTCTTCCTGGTGCTGCTCAGGCTTTAAATAGTCGGCAAAGTTGGCGAGGATGCGGCCGGACAGAGATATATCTTTGGTCACCACGTCGATATTCCCGGCGGCGGCAAATGCCTGAATAATCGGCAGCAATGAATAAGTGGCCAGGGCTGGGGCTTCATCCGTTTCGGTATAAATGATGGTGGGTTTCTCTATCGACATTGGAATACCTATTGGTTGCAAGGCGTTGGCGAGGAAAATAAAGAAGACTACGGGCAAGCCCGCATTTTGCGCGGGCGGCATTATAGCAGCATGCCTCAGGGGGGTGTAGTCGAAGGGCTGAGGGCCACAAACCCATCGCCTGTGCTACTCTTTCCTCGACTTTGCAACCGGACGCCGCAATGCACCGCCTCAAGACTCTGGCCACGTTTAGTTTGATTTTTTGCTGTACCGCTATGGCAGCGGATCCGCCAGCGCGAGACTTGATCTGGGCACAAAACAACGCCCCGCCCTTTTTCATTACTGAAGGGCCCAACCGAGGCCAGGGGTTTGGCGACCCGCTGCAGCAGATGCTGGAAGAAGAATTGTCAGACTTCCGCCACGTCACCCGGACGATGCCCTTGCGGCGGCTGAATCAATTTTGGAAACAAGACGGCAACTATTGTTTCGCCACCATGATTCACCAGCCACTTGCGGCGGATGCCGCTTACCGGCTGTCTATCCCCAATGTGCTCTACCGTCCACACGGGGTGATCGCAGCGCGCAATAATAAGCGTGTGCAAGACATCAAAACCAAGTACCCGGAACATCATCCAGCGTACTCTCTGCACCATTTCTTTCAGGAACCTCACATCCGCTTCGGCCTTATGAGCAACCGCAGCTTTGGCCCTAGCATTGATGCACTTTTGGAAGCGTACCAAGACAAAATCGAAATCTTTGACCGCAGCGATGCGGATGGTTTGGACGGCTTGTTCAACATGCTGAGAATCAACCGCGTGGATTATTTGATCGATTATCCCTTCGTGTTTCACTACTACGACCGCCAAGAAATCTACCGCGACCAGTTCCAATTCACTCCACTGCTAGAAAACCACGCGGACGAAGTCTGGGGGGCCGTGGCCTGCAGCAACAACAGCTGGGGCGCCGAGCGCATAGCGGCGATTAATGGCGCGATCGAACGCCTGATCGAGCGCCCAGATTATCGCGCCTTAGTGCTCAGGTGGCACGCAGCCGAAGGTGCCGAGGAAAGGTATTGGAAACGGCTCCAGCACCAGGTGCGAGATGCCGCCAATGTGGCCAGTGGTTCGGCTCCATGAGACGACTTTCGCTGCGCTTGAAGCTGATTATCGGGCTGCTTGCGCTCGGTGTTCTCACCACCCTCATTGCCTCCAGCGTTCAAATTTATTTGGATTATCAAGCGGAACTCGAGGAAATTCAGGAGCAAGTGGCGATTGCTGAAAGTGGCGGCCTGCCGCTACTGCGCTCGTCCCTTTGGGCGCTGGATGACAAACAGACTCAGTTGACGCTAGAGGCCGCCGTCTCCCTGCCCAAATTCGCCTATGCTCACCTCACCAGCGAGGACAGGGATTTTAGCGCCGGCACGCCTCTGGAAGAGGGAGCACCCGCAGTGGTGCATATTGCACCTGTGATTTTTCAAGATGGCGAGCGGGCGCAACACCTCGGCGAGTTGCGGATCTACGCACCGCTCCAGCCGGTTTACCAAAAACTGATGCACCGCGCAGGCGTCACGCTCTTGATGAACGGTATACGAACACTGCTGGTGGCGTGTATTTTGGGCTACTTCTTTGACCGCATGGTGACTCGCCATGTGCGCCGGGTGGCGAAATATCTGGAGCAGACGCCTTACGCCTCGGATGCCCCACCCTTGCAGCTGGAGCGGACAAAATCCAGCCGCGACGAATTGGACGAGCTGGCGCTTGCGGTCAACCACCTGCGCGCCAAGCTGAATATCTATGACCGGGAAATCCGCGACGAAAAAAGTCGCTACTACGCCCTGGTCGAGAACAACCCAGAAGCCATTTGGCGCTGTGAGCTACAGCAGCCGATCGCCGTCACCAGCTCGGTCGATACGCAAATCAAAGAACTCGCGCGCTACGCCGTTTTGGCAGAGATCAACGAAGCCGCGGCGGCACTCACCCCCTACAAGAACCGCCACGATGTCATAGGCACTGAATGGCGCAGTTTGACGTTTCTTCACGACACGCTCTGGCGCGAATTAGTGGAGTCGCACTACCGACTAAAAGACCACATTACGCACTTTACCGATGCCAGCGGCACCGAGCGATTCTTCTCCAATAGCTCGACCTGCTTGATCGTCGACGGCCATATCAAAACGGTTTGGGGCATAGCGGTGGATATCACTCAGCGGGTAGAAGCGCAGCGCCAGCTGGAGCAGCGGGAGCAGCAGTTAAGTCTCAGTCAGGCGCGCTTGGCGGAGGCCCAGTCCCTGGCCCACATGGGGCATTGGTTTTACAACGCCGAGACCGACGTTTTACAAGTCAGCGATGAATTTGCCCGCATCTACGGCTTTCTGCCGGGGCGGCCGCCCACTTGGGCCGACCTAGTCGCACACATTCACCCCCAAGACAAATCCTACGTGCTGCGGGGGCTGTCAGATGCCGCCAACGAAGCGGTCGGCGCCGAGCATCGCATCGTCTGGCCAAACGGTGAAGAACGCTACGTGCAGGCGATTGCGCGCAAGAATGTGGCAGAGGGTCGGGTGACCGCCACCTTCGGGATCATCATGGATATCACCGACCGCCGGCGTGCGGAAGAAGGGCGCAAGCTCAGCCAGCAGGCGCTGATCGAAAGTGAAGCGCGCATGGCGGAAGCTCAGGCGATTGCTCACCTGGGACATTGGATTCTCGACCAACAAACCCAAACGCTCAGCTGCAGTGATGAATTTTTCCGCCTCTTCGGCCACCCTCCGCAATCCTTTCAACCGACGCTGCAAGACTTTTATCACCAGGTCCACCCGGATGACCGCGACCGCATTCAGCAAATCTTCAGCAACCTCAAGGAAAAAGCCCTAACACACGAATACCGGATCATCCGCACCGACGGCGAACTGCGCTATATGCGCGGCACAGTGACGCCGTTCTACTCGGGCGGCAAAGACGTGCAGAGAGTTTTCGGTATTTCCATGGATATCACCGAACAGAAGCTCGCCGAGCGCACGGCAGAGCAACAGCAAAAGCAACTTCTGCGCGCCGATAAGCTCGCATCCCTCGGCACCATGGTGGCCGGGGTCGCGCACGAGATTAACAACCCCAATCACTTGATCCTCATGAACGCCGATTTACTGGAGAGCTTCACCCACGATTTGTTGAATTTGCTGGAGGAGTATCTCGGCGACGAACGCGCCAGCCTGGTTTTTAACGGCATGCCCATTGATGAAATCATCGCCACCACGCCGGAACTCTTGGCCGATATCAAAGCCTCCAGCAGGCGCATCGACCGCATCGTTAAAGACTTAAAAGACTTTGCCCGACCCCGCGACAACGCCGAGATGCTACCGGTGGATCTCAATAAGGTTATCGACAAAACCCGCACCCTGCTCAGCTCCACCCTGGACAAGCGCAATATCCAGCTGGAATACGACCTCGCCGCCAGCCTGCCAAAGGTAATGGGCGATTCGCAGCAATTGGAGCAAGTACTGGTCAATTTGGTGGCCAACGCCCTGGATGCTGTGGATGCCGCGGAGGGTGACGATGCCCGGGTGATGGTGCGCACCAGCAGCGACGGCGACCACGTCATTTGTGAAGTGATCGACAATGGTTGCGGTATTTCCGCCGACAACCTACGCCATATCTTCGATCCATTTTTTACCACTAAGCAAGAGCATGGCGGCACCGGGTTGGGACTTGCCATTTCCTTTCGCCTAGTTCGTGAACATGGCGGACAGCTTGAAGTCGTCTCGCAGCCTGATGCCGGCACCACCATGCGCATCACCTTGCCAGTGCGCATGGACGCTGCCGATGAGGAACACGCCTGATTGCCCCTGCGACAAAATTTGCGGGGCCGACAAAACAGATGCCAAATTTAGCACTCGTAACAAAGCCGCCTGTTTGCCCAAACCTTAAGGTTCAACGCAATGGGAGTGGACAAAAGTTGCAGCCCCATCTCGACCCTCAGGCGCGACAGGGATGGCAAATTCTGGCCGCCGCACACCCCCGGGCAATGGCGCGCTATTTGCTGAAATAAATGATACTGTCCACGCTTATGGGGCAAGGTATTGTCCCGGCGTTTTCATAACAATCAGAAAAATTGCGCCCAATGAGCGCAGCCCGCTGGTGTCATGCTGTTTATCGCGCAGAGCGGACGCGACCATCATTTGGCCATTGACGCGAGCTTATATCGTGACAGAAATGACCGACGCACTCCCTGTATTGCTGGTGGATGACGAAACCCAAATTCTCCGCAGCACCGCCCTCGCCTTGCGAACCGCTGGCATCGCCAATGTTGTCACGCTCAATGACAGCCGCGAGGTCATGCCTTACCTTGCCGAACATCCAGTAAGCGCTGCACTACTGGATTTGAACATGCCCCATATCGATGGCGAACAACTGCTAGAACACATGGCCGAGCACCACCCGGAAGTCCCGGTGATGATCATGACCGCCGCTAATGAAATCGAATTGGCGGTGCGCTGTATGCGCAAGGGGGCTGCGGACTATCTGGTTAAGCCGGTAGAAAAGACGCGTTTAATTAGCGCCATTAACCGCGCCCTTGAAACTCGTAATCTGCGCGACGAAATTGATCACCTGCGGCGCGGATTGCTGTCTCGCCGCCTGCACAAGCCGGAAGCTTTTAGCCACATCATCAGCGAAAACGACGCCATGTATGATCTCTTCTGTTATATCGAAGCGATCAGCCGCACCTCGCAGCCCGTGCTCATTACCGGAGATACGGGAACCGGCAAAGAGCTATTTGCCCGCGCCGTGCATTCGGCTTCAGGGCGCAGCGGTGACTTTATTGCGGTGACCGTGTCCGGCCTTGATGACACCACCTTCTCCGATACTTTGTTTGGCCACAAAAAAGGCGCCTTTACGGGAGCGGAAACTAAGCGCGAAGGACTGATCGCATCCGCCCAAAACGGCACCCTGTTTCTCGATGAAATCGGCGATTTGTCGATTCCGTCCCAAGTGAAGCTTCTGCGCCTGCTGCAGGAGCGCGAGTATTACCCCTTGGGAGAAGATCAACCGCGCATTTCCAACGCTCGCATTGTGGTTGCAACCAATGTCGATCTCAAAAAGGCCATTGAAAAAGGCGACTTCCGCCAAGATCTTTTTTTCCGTTTAAAACCGCACCACGTCCACATTCCCCCACTGCGCGAGCGCCTCGATGATATACCTGCACTGGTGGAGAATATTTGCGAGCGCGCCGCAGCTGAGCTGCAAATTCCACCGCCCAATATTCCTGTGGCGCTGTACCAGCTGCTGAACACCTATGATTTTCCTGGCAACGTGCGCGAGCTGGAGGGAATGGTTTTCGATGCGGTGGCACGGCAAAAAGGCACCACTCTCGGTCTGCAGAGTTTCCGCCACGCTATGGGGTTAGACGGCACAGCCGAAACCATCACGACCGACAAAAATTCCGATCTTTTTGGCGCCGCCGATAAACTGCCAACGCTCAAGGAAGCGGAAGAGGCGCTGGTTCAAGCGGCGCTAAAAAAGGCAGACGGCAATCAAGGTGTCGCGGCCAACCTCCTTGGCATCACCCGACAAGCTCTTAATAAACGCCTTATCCGCTCTCGCGATAGCGAAAACCTTAAATCCCGCGATCCTGGATAGCTCACGATCACAGTTTGAATAGCTCAACTATCCTGCTTGAATGTCCAACTATCACAGCTTGAATAGCTTGCGGTCACAGCCTGACGAGCTTCCGGATAGCCTATTGTCACCACGCAGCGGCTCCGCATCGCGCCGATTCTCACCGCTGCGAAAGACTTTACCCCGCCCTCCTCCAGTCCCTGCGACAACTTTTGCAGATTTGCGCCCCCAGCCTAGTTTGCCCGCAAAAAAAGTCTCCTACGCCAACCCCGAAAAATCTCAAACCATTGATTTAAAACATATTTTTTAATTGGCACTGATACTGCAATTGCTACTGCAATAGCAAACAAGTCAGGAAGATAGATTTGGGTTTTGATGGAAATCATGGGCGGATGCCGGTGGCGTATTTTTCCGCGATTGCCAGACCTGTAAAGCGACTAACGTCAAAGGTGACCTCAAGACCTAACGACAATCAATCTGGAGTGGTGCGCAATGTATTGCACAGAACAATGTACAGATCTGATGTTGTGTAAAAAAGCTGGCGCGGCTAACCAGGCGTCACTGCAACAACAGACGGTTATTCGGCAGGCGCTTGAGGAGTTGGGAGACAGTATTAAAAACACAAACGAGAGCATTGCGAATTGTTTTGTTTTTACGCTCGAAAGTCGTAATCGCCTGATGGATAAAATTGCCGATGTAAAAATGCAGGCAGCGCAATATGGCTGCGGTTATTTAGAGGAATTAGCCTCCCTGTCGGAGATCGTGATTATGTTGCTGTTTCGCTCCAACCACTATCGCAACCACCAGGGGCTGGCACAGATCGAAGAAGCTGTACAACAGATGCAACTGTGCTTCGCAACCAAAAATCTCAGCGAAGGTCACAGACAACGTATTGCGGAGACAATTGAAAATCTCTGGCGATGGGTGGATATGAATACCGTGACGAGTGTTCACCACTTTTAACTTTAGACAAAGTCCCAATGAAGGAGAGGTAGTTATGTTAATACTGTCAAGAAAAACCGGAGAGAAATTGATGATTGGTGACGATGTCGAGCTGACCATACTCGGCATTAAAGGCAATCAGGTACGGGTAGGTGTCAGCGCGCCAAAAGATGTACCGGTGCATCGCGAAGAGGTTTACCTGCGTATTCAAAATGAAAAGCAGGAAGTAGCAAAAGCCTAAATGTAGCGCGATAGAAAAAATTAGGCTTTTCCCCAGTTTTTTGCTGCGAGTCCCCACCTTTGCAGGCCGGCTAATTCCAATTGGCCGGCTTTTTTTGTTTATAGCATTTGCTCAAGCGGCGGCCTTGCGCTGTAAAACTTACCTACGGTTTGTATACTGGTGGAACGTTTCTACAGCGGGACCTTATGTCGACCTCGATGCTCCTCTTCTTCTTTGCCGTTGCCACACTCGCGGCTGCCTGGGCCCACCACGCCAACCTGAGCCGCCACGCAGCCGCGCTGGCGCGCCAACACCTGCACCGCCAGGATCTGCAGTTTCTCGATCAAAGCGCTGTGCTCTGCCGCTTGCGCCTGGTGCGTGATGGCCACCTGCGCTGGTGCTGGTTGCGACGCTATAGGTTCGAATTTTCCTCCCTCGGCGACCGCCGCTACCTGGGCTGGATCACGTTTAAGGGCCGGCAACTGATAGGCATCGAGTTGCAGCCCTTCCGCGAGCCCACCACCCCAGAGCCACTCCCCCGCGATCCGACAATTCATTAAGGTTTCGGTCCCTTAATAGGCCCACAGATCCCGCTTCCGGGTAGGCCCCAAGCATCTGAGTCAGCACTAACTTTACACCTACATCAAGAAAGCGGTGCTTTCGGGTGTGGCGCGCAACGACGGATGTGTTACGCGACACCACACCGGAGACGCCAAAACCGAAAAAAATGTTACGGCTACCCACATATTCGATTAAAAGCGCCATAAACAGGTAAAAAATCGCCAATTCAGCAGCAAAAAAATATAGTCGGATAAATTAACACGCCAGCGCCAAGAAAATAAGGTCATCTCTCTATCCCTTTGAAATTACTGACATTTTATCCAATAACCGAAGTTGGCACTGTGCCTGCATTACTGTGCTTGCATTAAAGCGATAGCAACCGGCATCTGCGCCGGCAGTCTCAACAGACGTTTGGAGAATAGAGAATGAAAAAGCAACTTTTGGGAATGGGCTTGGCAGCAGTGTTGGCATTGGCCGCTTCCCCCAGTTTTGCAACTGGCAAGAACTTCCACGCTAAGCACAGCTTAAAAGACTTGGTATGCCACTTCGTACCTTTCTTGTGCGCCAAGCCTGATAAGCCGGGCAAACCCGACAACCCAGGAAAACCCGACCAGCCAGGCCAAACGCATTCAGTACCTGAGATCGATGCGGCTAATGCCGGTTTGGCTCTGGCACTGATCAGCGGGTTAGTGGCTATACGTCGCGAGCGCCGCAACCGCCGCTAGTTCGCCGCCCCAATTAAAATCGAACCAGTCGAACCAAAGCCCCTGGATTCATCTCCACCAGGGGCTTTTTTTATAGCGGCTGAAACCGGCGGTGGCGTTGCGTTTCTCGGACTAAACTCTTGAGGCTACCCGCTTTTATGATTAATGTGGCGCCCGTCGCTACTTTTGCGTGACCTTCTCTTCGTTTGAATGAGGAATCCTTAGTGCTGCAGTCTATTACCCGGTCTCCTCAGTTCAAGCCGAGCTTGTTGCTGGCGGGGGGAATCCTCCTCGGCCTTGAAAGTTTGTTCCTCAGCCAGAGCTTCGATGCGGCGACTTTGGTGCTCGATGGCGAAGTTACCGGCTGGCGAGTCTTGTTCAGCCACTTCGGCAGCCTTGCCAAGCTCGCCCTCGTCACCCTATTTGCTACCGGATTGCTGCTGCAACACAAATTCAAACGTTACTGGCCGCAACTGTGTGAGTCAGTTTCCGCACACCGCTTTCTGTTGATGCTCCCGGTACATCTATTGTGCTACGGCGCGCTTTATTACTGCACATTTCTCATCTACGCAGTCCCCGAAAACGCCCAAGACTTACCCGCCTGGCTGTATGCGCTGTGGCTGGGAGCACTATCGGTCACCTTGTTTTCCTGGCTGGTAATGCTCATCAACCCGCGCTGGTTGTTCAACTTTATTCAGCATGAACAATTGGCGCTCGCGCTGGGGCTCATCGCCGGCCTGGGTGTTTGGAGTCTTTCCATGTGGACTCAGCGCTTTTGGGGGCCGTTGAGCGAGCTGACATTCCACTTGTCCGCCGCCATGCTCGGCCTGATATATGGCGACCTTATGGTCGTAGACCCCGCCAGCAAGGTCATCGGCCTGGGCGATTTCTGGATCAACATCGCGCCGGCGTGCTCCGGCTATGAAGGCATCGGCCTGATCACCGCGTTCACCGCGATCTACCTGTGGGTGCACCGCGACGCCCTGCGCTTTCCCCACGCGCTGCTGCTGTTCCCATTAGGCGCCCTGGCTATTTGGCTGCTCAACGTCGTCCGCATAGTGTTACTCGTCGGCATTGGCCACGAGTGGTCCGCCGAGGTCGCAATCGGCGGATTCCATTCGCAGGCTGGCTGGATCACCTTTATTCTCACCTCCCTCGCCCTCCTCTGGCTTACCGGTGACAGCGCGTATTTCAGCCGTGTGCAAAAGACGCCCACAACGGCGGAGCCCCATACCGCTGACAATCCCGCAGTCGCCATGCTGATTCCCATGGTCGCGCTGCTGGCAGTGACGCTGTTGAGTTCGGCTTTTACTGTGGATTTCGACTGGCTCTACCCTGCGCGAGTGTTCGCCGTGGTGATTGCGCTGATCTACGTGTGGCAGCAGCTTCGCGGCGCTTCATTGCGCCTGCACTGGCTCGCGATTGCGGGCGGGGCAGCAACCGCAATTGTGTGGATTCTGATGCTCGGTACCAACCTCGAGGCCAATGCCAAAATCCACGATAATCTCAGTCACGCGCCCGGTTGGGCTGCGGCTATGTGGCTCGTGTTCCGTTTTATCGGAGCGGCCATTACCGTTCCCATCGCCGAAGAGTTGGCCTTCCGCGGTTACCTGCTCAGCCGCTTTAGCAAGACTGAGGTTCGCATGGACGGGCCGATTCCCCTATCGATCATGGCGGTGTTCTTTTCGTCTCTGGCGTTCGGTTTGTTGCATGGCGCTTGGCTGGCCGGCACCTTGGCGGGAATCACTTATGCTCTGGTGCGTTGGCACACCCAGTCGACCGTCAATGCGGTTTATGCCCACAGCATCACCAATGCACTAGTGTTTGGCTATGCTGCGGCCACAGGAGAGTGGCACCTACTCTGATGCACAGCTGGCAGAGCGCAGGTTAATCCGTAGAATGCGCCCATGCCGACCCTAGCCGCTCCACTCACTGCCGAACAGCAAGCCGCCGCTCGTCACTGCGCCGGCCACGCCCGTATCCTTGCCGTCGCCGGTGCCGGCAAAACGGCGACACTCACCCATTACCTCGCCCAGCGCGTCCACAAGGGTGCGCACCCTGAGCGGCTATTGGTACTGATGTACAACCGCGCTGCCCAGCAAAGCTTTCAGCAGCGTTTGCAGCTCATGCTTCCCCGCCATCAAATGCCGCGAGTGCGCACCTTTCACGCGCTGGGTTTACGTCTGTACCAAGGCTTAGTCCAGGCGGGCGCGTTGCCGCCTGTGTCCTCCACCCCTATGGCGGAAGCGGCCGTAGAGGTCAAGCTCAAGCAAATCCTCCAGCACTGCGCACCGGGAGACGGAAGCGAAACGGTGCGCGAATGGCTGGAGCTGGCGGTAACTCTACAACAGCGTGCCAAAAGTGAGTTGGGCGACCTGCCAACCACTCTGCGTGAACTCGCTGAAGCCGCAGGCGCGGGCTTTCTCGCCGATGTGATTCTGCAATTTGAACACTGGCGGCGCAGTCGCGGATTGATCACCTTCGACGATATGCTGTACGACCCCGCGCAGCTTTTTCACCAACAGCCCGAAACACGCGATCTGGTCGCGAATCGGCTGGACGAGATTCTGGTGGACGAGTATCAGGACGTAAATCCGGTACAACACTTTCTTCTACAAGTCCTAGCGGGCGCACGCGCGCGGGTGATGGTGATTGGCGACCCCGATCAGACCATCTATGAGTTTCGCGGCAGCTCACCGGCGTTTATCACCCACACTTTTGCCCAGGACTTTCCCGCGCCGACGCATTACCAGCTATCCCGCACCTTCCGCTTTGGCCACAGCCTGGCGCTGCTGGCCAATCACTTGATCAGCCACAACCGCGAGCGCGAGCCAATTCTGACGATCAGCGCGCCGGCTACACCCAACACCCGCATCCAGACGGCTCAGACGGCCGATCACGGGGCGCGCATCGCCGCCACCATAGAGCGCCTGCGCAAAGCGGGCGCGGCGTGCGGTGCTATGGCGGTGCTTTGCCGTCTCTGGTCTTATGCCCGTCCGGTAGAGCTAGAACTTCTTGCCCGAGGCATCCCCTACCGCATCGAAGGCGAGCAATCCATCCTCCAGTGCCGCGAGATCAAACCCTTCTGGCATTGCTTAGAACTCTTGTGCGGCCGCTTCTTCCAGCGCCCGTTCGAACAGCAAGAGGAGGCTCTATTCGAACTGCTGACCATCCCGTCGGGCAAAATTCCGCACACCATCTTGCGCCGCATCGCCGCGGTTTGGGTTCGACATATCACTGCTGACACAGCAGCCGGCAGCCTCTTAAGATCCCTGCCCGCCGACTTAAGCGCCTTCCAAAAGCGCAATCTGCAGCAACTGGCCGAAGCACTTTTAGCGCTGGCCAAACCCGCAGAGTGCGCCAAAGGGCTCCTGGCTTATGCCCAGGCTTTAGAGTTCCAAAAACGGCTGCGCAGCAGCGCCCTCAACCCCACCCACGGCGAGGAACAGGCGGCTACCGTAGAGGCTTTTCTGCGCTTTACGCTCAACCTCAAACTGGCCGAGCCCAGCGATCTTTTAACCTACCTCCAGGGCATTCAAAACCGTCATCAACAAGAATCGACCGCAGATGCAGTGATCCTGACAAGCGTGCATCGCAGCAAGGGCTTAGAGTGGCCGGTGGTGTTTTTACCGAATTTGGCAGAAGGGCATATGCCCTATTTGACGGGGCGGGAGGAGGAACCTTTAAAGGCGCTGGAAAGCGAGCGGCGCTTGCTTTATGTGGCACTGACGCGGGCACAGAAACAGCTCTTTATCACTCTGCCCGATCCTTTGGCTGATCAAGCCGCAGGTGTCAGCCGCTTCGTCGGCGAGATGCGCATGGAGGTCAGCTGCGCTGTCGGCCGCGCCCTCAGCGAGGGGCACGATCAGATCTCTTTATCCGCAAAACCCGGTGAAACGGTGCGCCGCTACCTGACCGCACTGAACAGTTCGCTGACCATTGAGGTCAGCAAACCCTGCGCCGAGGCAACGGACGGTGACGCCCCTCGGTGGCAACCTGGTCAGCGGGTGCGGCATAGCATTTTGGGCGAGGGGGAAATCCAGGCCCAGGACGCGCGCCGCTTACATATACGCTTTGCCGACGGCAAGGTGCGCGTTTTTGCCAGCGATCTCGCTGCCCCTCACCTCACCTTGATGGAAACCGCATAGCGCGAGCGCCTTACGCCGACAGCAATTGCGCCTGCTGCCGCTCTAATAAGGATGAAAAAGGCGCTTTGAAACCAGCCAAGCTCACCCGATCGTCATCCACCGGCTGCGTATCGACACGTGCCTCCAGCAAGGTGTCCAGCAGCGCGGTCTGAATAAAAATACCCGTATCCGATACTGCCAGCTTGACGTCGAACTCGGGGTGGCAAACCTCGGCCACCACTTGAAAGCGAATGCGTTGCTGACGGTTGAGTTCATAAATGAGATGGGCGCAACAAACGGCTCGAAAGGCCGCCTCCGACGCACTTTCACCGCTGGTGAAGCGGATGCAGTAGATACCGGCGGCGGTGGGTGCGCCAACACGGGCGCCGCCGTAGAGCGCCAGTACATCATCCAGAGCTCGGTCAAACCGTTGCACCAAGTCGGCAAACATATCGCCATTGAGCTGTTGCTCTAGGCGCTGACGGTTAGGGAGCGCAAGCACCAAATCGCTGTGGCGCAACACGGCTATTGCTGGGTCTTCCTCCCAGTCCGAGCCCGGATCGTTGAAGCCGGTCTCGTCGCCCTCCTCCACTGCGGCATACCCATCCGCGTTTACCTCACCACCTACTGCCTGGTTCTCAGCCTCCGCATCGTCCCCGCGCCGGGGCAGCGGAATCACGCGCAGCTCCCACGCGTCGCCGCGAGTGTCGTATAGCGCCAGCGCCATCAGTAAGACCAACAACAGTCCCGTCCCGGTTAACGCCCAACGCACGGCGGATTCGCCCGGGAACTCGGCGTTCATGGTAACTGTGACATGACCCGCGACACTGTCGTGTAATGCGATAGGAGCAGTAAACGCTTGAGTGCGCACGCCAATTTGCGGCTGCCCTGCCTGCACCAGCAGCGTTTGCTCCAGGTCGTGTACTGCAGCCATCAACACCCGCGACTGCGACTGCACCCCCTGCATTACAGCGTGCATACTCACCAAATCGTGGCCGACAGAGGCATCCACTACATCTTTGGCTGCCAGCTGGGCCAGCGCACTGCCAAACTCGTGTAGCAATTCACGGTTCTTCTGCTGGCTGCGCTCGCCGAGTACAAACGCGGTTAACAACAAACCGAGCAGCGCGCCCATACTGAGGAAAAATACCGGCGGCAGACGGCGCCAGTGAACGTGCGGTAAAGCAATATGTTTAAGCATGGGCAAGTCGCTATTTGTGGTACCAGAATCCACCGCCAACCCGACACGCGGTCCGTGCGCGGAAGCAAAATGTTCACTAGTGTACCCGAATCGCCGCGTTCACGGGCAGCGCCCGAACCGCACCAGCCCGTCATTTGCGGACACCCTATCTCCGTCATCGCACTCACCACAGCAATCCCGCGAGCGCTTCTGTATAATGCCGCCTCCTTTGTCCTCCCTAACCAATGTGTTGCCGTGCGCGAATTGATTCTGATCACGATTTCCGGTGTTGACCGCCCCGCCGTAACCTCCACGGCCACCTCCACTTTGGCGCGCCATAACGCCAATATCCTCGATATCGGCCAAGCGGTGATCCACGAAAATCTCACCCTCGGCCTGCTGGTGGAATTTCCCGCTGGCGAAGAGGCCGCCCCCATCATCAAAGAGCTGCTCTATGGCATGCACGAGCTGGGCATGCAGGTGAAGTATCAACCGATCACCGAAGCCAGTTATCACGACTGGGTTAACCAGCAGGGCAAAGGCCGTCACATAGTCACCTTGCTGGCGCGTCAGGTGACGGCAGAACAAATCGCCGCTCTCACCACCATTGCGGCGGAGCACGGCCTTAACATCGATGCAATTTCACGGCTTTCCGGCCGCGTGCCCTTGGGTTCCCAAGACAGCCAAAGCAAGGCATGCGTGGAATTTTCCGCGCGCGGCACCCCCGCTGATCTGCCGCGCCTGCGCGCGGAGTTTATGGAGCTCTCCTCGCGCCTGGATGCCGACATCGCGGTGCAAGAGGACAATATGTACCGGCGTACTCGACGCCTCGTCTGCTTCGATATGGACTCCACCTTGATTGAAGCAGAAGTCATAGACGAACTCGCCAAAGCGGCGGGGGTCGGCGATAAGGTTGCCGCCATTACCGAAGCGGCCATGCGCGGTGAACTGGACTTTAAAGAGAGCTTTGCTCGCCGAATGGCGCTTCTGCAGGGGCTCGAGGCCAAGGTGCTGGATGAGATTGCCGGGCGCTTGCAACTCACCGAAGGCGCGGAAAGCTTGATGCAAACCTTGCGCAAGCTCGGCTATAAAACCGCCATTCTCTCGGGCGGCTTCAGCTACTTTGGCCGCCACGTGCAAAGCCGTCTCGGCATTGACTATGTCTTCGCCAACGAACTGGAAATCGTCGACGGCAAAATTACCGGACAAGTCGTCGGCCAGGTGATCGACGGTCAGCGCAAAGCGGAGCTGCTGCGCGAGCTGGCGGCCAAAGAAGGCATCTCGCTTGAACAGGTCATCGCTGTCGGCGATGGCGCCAACGACCTGCCTATGCTCAGCATCGCCGGCCTCGGTATCGCCTTCCGCGCCAAGCCGCTGGTCAAGGCCTCAGCCAAGCAATCCATCTCCACTCTCGGCCTGGATGCCATTCTTTATCTCATGGGTCTGCGGGATCGGGATATCCACTGCGCGGGCTGATTTCTCATCCGGTGTGCGACTTCCCCCAAGGGGGATTCCGAGCTATGGTTATGGGTCGCACAAAATCTCTGGATCTTTATGAAACGCCTACCCACCAAAGCTGAGCTACGGGCAGAACTGGAGCAGCAAATCCAGGACTATCTGCAAACCGGCGGTGAGGTTAAGGCCGTTCCTCGGGGAACCAGTGGGCATCTGGACAACCGCAACCTGTTCAGCAGTTTTGGGCAGAACCCGCCTCCCCAGGAGCGCACTCCCGTAGACGATGTGGTCCAGGCACTGGAATCGCGCAAACACCCCCACACCAACGTCAAAAAAAATAAACGCCCGCGCAAGAAACTCTTGACCGACGACTTCGGCGAGCCGCTGCGCTGGATTTGGGTAGAGGATTAACCGTGAAGAACCACTGGCTATTTAAAACTGAACCCGATGTTTTCAGCATCGACGACCTGGAGAACTCGGCGGATAAAACCACACGCTGGGATGGCGTGCGCAACTATCAAGCGCGCAACCTCCTGCGCGACCAAATCAAAGTGGGCGACGAGGTCTTTGTCTATCACAGCCAGTGCAAGGTGCCCGGTATTGTTGGGCTTGCCAAAGTGGTGAAGGCGGCCTATCCAGACCCCGCTCAATTCAATCCAGAAAACGATTACTTCGATCCCAAAGCCGATGCCGAAAACCCGCGATGGTTTTGTGTCGACATCCAGCACAAACGAACCTTCAGCAAGGTGATTCCGCTGCACGAGCTGAAACAACACCCCGACCTGCACGATATGGTCTTACTCAAGCAGAGCCGCCTTTCGGTACAGCCGGTGTCGGCGGACCAGGCCGCGATCATCCGCCGCGACTATCTCGCCAAATGAATGCGCCATTGTCTCTCGAGGAGCGGCAAGTACACATCTGGCTGCTCGACCCGGCCAATATTACCGACCCCGCTCTGCTCGACCGCTATCACGCGCTCTTAACGCCAGAAGAGCACGCCAAATGGCGGCGTTACCGCTTCGACAAAGACAAGCATCAGCACCTAGTCACCCGCGCCCTTATCCGCGACACCCTCTCGCGCTATGAAACGCGTGTGGCGCCGTCGGACTGGCAGTTCGAGCTGAACCCGCACGGCAAGCCGGCGATTGCCAATGCCCTGGCGCGGCCCTTATTTTTTAATCTCTCTCATACGCAAAACCTGGCCGCCCTGGCGGTTAGCCGCAGCTCGGCGGTAGGCGTGGATGTGGAAAGAATTAAGCAGGTCGAGCAGGTGCGAGGATTGGCCGAACGCTGCTTTGTCGAGCGAGAAATTCAATACGTTTTTGAAGGTGATAAAGCGGCATTGATGTGGCGATTTTTCAAACTCTGGACGCTAAAAGAAGCCTACCTCAAGGCGCGCGGATGCGGCCTGAGTCTATCACTTCAATCGGTCGCCTTTGCGCCAAAAGCGCAACCGCTGACGGTGGATTTTGATCAAAGTCACGATGACTGCCCCGCCGACTGGAGCTTCCGCAACTGGGAAGTCGGCACTGAACACCTGCTATCGTTGGCCGTCAATGTGGCGCCCACGCAACGTCTTGCAGTGAGCCTGTTCAAGGTCACGCCGCTGGACGCCTTCGCCCCGGCGGAGGCAACGGAAGTGTGTGGGCGCTGATCAAAGTCGCTCGAAGTAATCCGCCAACAGATAACCCACAATCGATATCAACACCAGGGCAAACAGCAGAATGGCCAGCAACCGCCAGAAACGGAATGGCTGGCGGTCAACTTTATAAATCCCTTCACTGAGCACCTGATCCACTCGAGCCTGGTCTTCGGGGTATAGCTTGGGCATGGACTCACCTCATTCAAGTCTTATTAATTTGCCGGCACGGCGCGACTGGCCGCCCAGGCCCGCAACTGATTCATTTGCTCCGCCATTATCAGCGATAGCGGGCGCGTGTTAACGATGGCGTCCCGCACATGCTCAATGGCCATATCCTCTCCCCGCGCGGAGGCACTGTATATGGCCGATACCACTGCCTGTTCCACCTCCGCGCCGGTAAAGCCTTCCGTCATAGCGGCGAGCTCGGCCAGATCGAAATTGCGGCTGGGTAGACCGCGTTTTTCCATATGAATTTCGAAAATTACCCGGCGCATGTCCGCATCGGGCAGATCGACGAAGAAAATCTCATCAAACCGCCCTTTGCGCATCAACTCCGGCGGCAAAACGCTGATGTCATTGCTGGTGGCGACCAAGAATACTCGACTTTTGCGCTCTGCCATCCAAGTCAGCAAGGTGCCGAGCAAGCGTTTGCTGGTGGCGTTTTCGCTGTCGTTGTGAGCAACCCCTTTTTCGATTTCATCAATCCATAACACACAGGGGGACATAACATCGGCCAGCTTAAGGGCATCGCGAAGATTCCGCTCGGTCTCCCCCACGTATTTGTTGTACACCGCCGCCATATCCAAGCGCAGTAAGGGCAAGCCCCAGATACCGGCGATGGCTTTTGCCGCAAGGCTCTTACCGCCACCTTGTACACCAAACAGCAGCACCCCCTTGGGCGGATCTACCTTGCGTGTCTCAGAGCCACCGGACATCGCCTGTTGGCGCTTCGCCAACCAGGTTTTCAGCCGCCCCAAGCCCGCAATATCTTTCAAGTGCGCTGTGTTGTACTCAAAGTGCAGAACTCCATCCATTTCCATCAACGCGAACTTGGCTTTCGCCAGTTCGGGTAAATCGGTTTCGGTAATCGCACCATCGTCCACTATGGCACCGCGGGCCAGCCGGCGGACATCCTGATGCGGCAAGCCACGGAGATTGTTCACCAACTTCTGCAAGGTCGCATTATCCGTCTTAATCCGCTCACCGCCGTTGCGATCGGACCAAAGCTTCGCCTCTTCACGAATCAAAGCGAGAATTTCTTCATCAGTGGGCAAACTCATCGGCAAGACCGCCGCATGGCGCGCCACTTCCACCGGCAATTTGAGGTGGTGGCTGATCAGCACCACTTTGTGCCGCGCCGCCATTTGATTGAGCGCTATATCTTTCAAAAAGCGCACAATCTTCGGCTCATCCAGGTAGGGGTGCAGATCGCATAAGACAAACGCGCTCGCCCTCTGACATTTTTTAATATGGGTGAGAATGTCTTCGGGTTTTGTCGGATTATTGGCGTCTTCGGTCTGTAGGCCAAACCCCAGCGGCTGCAAACCGTCGGTTACAGACCAGCGCCAGCTGGCGATACCCTCGTCGCGAAAAAACTTTTGTAACAAGCTGAGTGCGCGGGTCTCGTCAAAGGTTTCCACGACGATCAGCGAGGTGTTGGAGTGGAGCAGGATACTCAGGTCGTTATAGTTCATGCATGTCTTCTTCGCTGGTCAGCGGCTTCCATTCGCCGCATCTTCCGCAATTGGTTAGAATCCAACGTCATTATTGTGAACAGGCCAAGCGGCACAGGTGGGTCATTATGCATCAATCTTCTTTTCAGCGTCTTTCCCTCGCAGACCATCTGATTAGCCAGTTCGATCGCGCCCTACGCACGCTCCACCCCAGCGGCGTCGCTGCCAATCGCCCCTCGCCTGCTGAGCACTTGGCAGATCGCAACCTGTCGGGCACCGAGCGCCGCCATGCGGCGGGCCTGATGAGAGTGAACCATTCGGGGGAGGTGTGCGCTCAGGCGCTCTACCAAGGGCAGGCCGCGACGGCCAAACTGGCCAGAGTACGCAAAAAGATGGAAATCGCTGCCGATGAGGAGATCGATCACCTGGCGTGGTGCGACCAGCGCTTACGCGAATTAGACAGCCGCCCAAGCGTGCTCAATCCACTATGGTACGGACTGTCCTTCGGCTTGGGCGCGACTGCGGGGCTGATCAGCGACAAGGTCAGCCTCGGCTTCGTGGCGGCAACAGAAGAACAAGTGGGCCATCACCTGCGCGATCATCTGCAGCAGCTACCGCCAGAGGATATAAAGTCTCGAGCGGTGGTGCAGACCATGCTCACGGAGGAAGAAGAGCACGGCCACAACGCCTTGCGCGCGGGCGGCTATCGCTTCCCCAAGCCGGTTAAAAAACTTATGCGTCTGACATCAAAGCTGATGACCGCCACCAGCTACCGGGTATGAACTGCGATCTCAAACCGCTTCAATCACCTCAAACGAGTGACTGATCTCGACGCCCGCCGCGCGCAACATAATCGACGCCGAGCAATATTTCTCTGCCGATAGGTTGACCGCGCGCTCTACCTGACTTTCCTTAAGGTTATGCCCACTCACCACAAACTTGAGGTGAATCTTGGTAAACGGCGAAGGCACGCCTTCAGCGCGCTCCGCCTCTAAATCGGCGCGACAACTGACCACATTCTGGCGGGACTTCTTGAGGATGCTCACCACATCAAAAGAGGCACAGCCACCCAGTCCCAGCAAAATCATCTCCATAGGCCGCACGCCCATATTGCGACCGCCGTGATCGGGTGGACCATCCATCACCAGTGCGTGCCCGCTTCCAGACTCCGCGACAAACATCGCATCCCCCGCCCACTTAATCGTTCCGCGCATGTACATTTCTCCCGCCAATTGCAGCTGAACCACGGGTTGAAATCACGGCGTCAACCCAGGAATAAAGGCGACAGAGACTACCATATCCGTTACCTGCGAGAACATAAAACTGTGTACTCCATAACACTTGTAATGCGCTGTTATGGCGAGCAATAACGGTTTATGCTCCTATACGGCGCGCAGGGCGCCCCTGATTGCCTCAATGTGGAATATCGCGTCTATACTGAGAACAGGTGCAACTGCGGTTTCGATTTTTGACTGCGGGCACGTTATACTGCCGCGTCAAGGCTCAGGTGGTACTCGAAAGGGCAGCATAACTACAACAACACACCATTTTTTTTATAAGAATCGAGGATTGCAATCTTGGTTTCCGTGACACTATCACCTCATATCAAGAATTTAGAAAGTTTCCTCAGTCACTGTCATCGCCGACGGTATCCCGCCAAAAGCACCCTCATCTATGCGGGCGACAAAAGTGATTCGCTCTACTACATCATCAAAGGCTCAGTGACTGTTTTAATTGAGGATGAAGAGGGTCGCGAGATGATTGTCGCCTATTTAAATGACGGCGACTTCTTTGGCGAAATGGGCCTGTTTGACGAAAAAGACAATCGCAGCGCCTGGGTCCGAGCAAAGTCGGAATGTGAAATTGCCGAAATCAGCTACGCGAAATTTCAGGAACTGTCCGAAGAACACCCCGAATTTCTCTATGCCCTAGGCACTCAGATGGCACGCCGACTGCGCGCCACCACCCGTAAAGTGGGCGATTTGGCTTTTCTCGATGTAACGGGCCGCGTGGCGCGCACTCTGCTCGACCTTTGCAAAGAGCCAGACGCCATGACACACCCCGACGGTATGCAGATCAAAATTACTCGTCAAGAAATCGGCCGCATTGTCGGCTGCTCCCGCGAAATGGTGGGGCGGGTACTGAAAACTCTGGAAGATCAGGGATTGGTATCGGTTAAAGGTAAAACCATGGTGGTTTACGGCACGCGTTAATCAGTCGTTTTATTTACCCACTCAAACAAAAATCCCCGGCATGCCGGGGATTTTTGTTTGAGTGTTATCTTCCATGTTATCTATGGCCGAGGGAAATCGAACAGCTCCGCCAACTTCTCACCGGGATCTGCTGCCCGCATAAATGACTCGCCAATCAAAAATCCGTGTACTCGCTGCTCACGCATAATGGCCACATCTTCCTTGGTCAAAATACCGCTTTCAGTCACCACTAAACGATCGGCTGGAATCATCGGCAACAAATCGAAGGTCGTTTGCAGTGACACTTCGAACGTGTGCAGATTGCGATTGTTAATACCGATCAAGCGATTGGGCAGCTGCAAGGCCAACTCCAGCTCGCGACGATCGTGCACCTCCACCAGCACGTCCAGGCCTAGCTCCAGCGCCAGGTCATTCAGATCGCGCAACTGCGCTGGCTCAAGCGCCGCGACGATCAACAGAATGCAATCGGCACCGAGGGCGCGCGCTTCAATAACTTGGTAGGGATCGACGAGAAAATCTTTGCGAATCACGGGCAGGGCCGTGGCCGCGCGAGCCTGTTGCAGATAAGCGTCAGCACCCTGAAAAAAATCCACATCGGTCAGCACCGACAAACAAGCAGCACCCGCCGCCTCATAACTTTGCGCGATGGCGGCCGGGTCGAAATTCTCACGAATAATGCCCTTGCTTGGCGACGCTTTTTTAATTTCGGCAATCACCGCGGCCTCCTCTGCCTCAATCCGCCGCGCAAGCGCATCGACAAATCCGCGGGCTGCGGGCTGTTCTGCCGCCTTAGCGCGCAGTTCGACAATGGAGCTCTGTCGCTGCCGCGCGGCGATCTCATCGTGTTTACGCGCGATGATGTTGCGCAGAATGGTAGGAGTATCAGTCACGAATTTGTCCGCCTTTCAAGTCGTTAGTCCAATCGGCCTCACGCCGCCTGAAAACATTGGCTCAGCTCTGCCAGCTCTTTTAGCTTCTCACCGGCAAGCCCCGAGGCAATCGTATCCTCCGCCAGGAGGACCGCCGTACGCAGGTCATCTGCTAGACCGGCAACATAAATGGCCGCACCGGCGTTCAGTGCGATCATATCCGCCGCCTTCTCACCCGTCGAGGTAGAGCGCTTACCCAGTGCGTCGCGGATAATCATCAGAGACTCCTCTGCCGAGGATACCTTGAGCCCTTCGAGAGACGCCGGCTCAATACCAAATTGTGACGGTTCAAGGGTGTACTCGCTGATCACGCCGTTGCGCAGCTCAGCAATATGAGTGGGAGCGGCCAGAGATATTTCATCCAGCCCATCGGCAGAGCGCAGCGCGATCACATGCTCACTACCCAAGCGCTCGAGCACTTCGACAAAAACGCGACAGAGCTTGGTATCGAATACACCGACCACCTGCCGGCGCGCGCCTGCGGGATTGGTCAGCGGCCCGAGCATATTAAAGATGGTGCGCAGCCCCAACTCGCGGCGCGGCGCAATGGTGTGCTTCATGGCGCCGTGATGCGATGGTGCAAACATAAAGCCCACCCCCAGCTCGTCGATACAACGTGCCACCTGAGCGGGGTTCAGGCTTAAATTCACCCCGGCGGCCTCCAACACGTCGGCACTGCCAGTGGTGCTGGTCACCGAGCGGTTGCCATGCTTGGCCACGCGCCCACCGGCCGCGGCCACCACCAACGCCGACGCCGTCGACACATTGAATAGCTGCGATCCATCTCCCCCGGTACCACAGGTGTCGATCAAGCGATCGAGGCTTACCTCAACTTTGGTTGCCAAATCGCGCATCACTTGAGCGGCTGCGGCAATCTCCGCCACCGTCTCCCCCTTCATGCGCAACCCCATCAGAAAGGCACCGATTTGGGCCGGAGTGGCCAAGCCGCTCATAATCTGACTCATCACCTGGATCATCTGAGAGTGATCCAGGTCCCGCCGCTCAACCACCTGAGCGAGCGCTTCTTTTATATCCATTGGGCCTCCGGTATTTGCAAAAAATTTTGAAAAAGCGCGTGTCCGTGCTCGCTCATGATCGATTCGGGATGAAACTGAACACCGTGCAGGGGCCAGGATTTGTGTTGCATCCCCATAATTTCCCCCTTCGCGTGCTCACCCACCGCCGCCCAGGCCGTCACTTCCAAGTCACCCGGCAGGGCTGTCGAATCCACCACTAGAGAATGATATCGAACCACTCTGTAGGGGCTGGGCAAACCTGCAAACAGGTTTTGTCCCGTGTGCTCAATATAGGAGATCTTGCCGTGCATCACGTGCGCGGCACGGACGATACGGCCCCCCAAAGCAGCGGCAATGCACTGGTGTCCCAGGCAGATTCCGAGGATCGGCACCCGCTCGCCGAAAGCGGCAATTAAGGGCACGCTGATACCCGCCTCGGCAGGCGTGCAGGGGCCGGGGGAAATCACAATCCGCTTGGGGGCGAGTTGGCGAATCGACTCGAGATCCAACTCGTCGTTGCGGACCACCCTCACTTCCTCCCCCAGCTCACCGAGATACTGAACAACATTGAAAGTGAAAGAGTCGTAGTTATCCACCATCAACAACATGGCATGACCCGAGAAAAAATGGGCATTATACGGAAACCGCGATCGACGACAGTGACTTGTCGGAGTAATTTACAGAAATCGGATAAGTGCCCACTTACATTAGGAAGAAAATGCAATCAATACGCACTAATTGGCTACACTAAAGCATTATGCGTTTCGGCTGGCGGCGGCGATAAGCGTTATTCAATAAGTAAAATGCGCTGTATTCCCGCTAAAACAGGGACACGGAGCACATCTGCACCCGTTCACTCAAATGATTTTCACTTGCATTTGCAAATGAGGACTGTTTATTCGAGCAAATTGGAATACAATTTGCTCGACCTCTGTGATGTTCAAACAGCCGGGAAAAGAGCTCGTCGAGCATGGTCATACCAATGTTTTTGATGGTTTTTTTCGAAGCTCAAGATTTGAGCGCCCATCAGTGAGTTAGAGCGCAGATATGTCAAGACAACCTTTAAAACCGGGCCATTTGGAGCTGATTAACCAACGCGGCCGGGAGCCTATACAGCCGCCCCGCCTGCTGGCACATATTCAGAAAAACACCCTATCTCACTGCGAACAGCTGCTTGCCCACCTGTTTTCGGCCACCGACGACCTGTTTTACGACCTGTCAAAACGCGCCTCCAGCAACAATGAGCAAAACTTGTATTTTGAGGCCATGCGCGAGATTCGCGTGCGCAGAGAAGGCATTGCCAATCGTTTCTTGCGCACCCAAAGCGAAAACTTCAGCAACCTGATCGATGGCAATGCCCAAGAGTTCGACACCTGGGAGCGCGACCCGGAAACCAAACTATCCATCGTTGACGGCGACGACCTAGAAGTCGATTTGGCGCGCAGCAATATGGTCAGCCGCACTCGGGATATCTACCGCGAGGAACTCTATGAGCTGGGGATGCGCCTGGATCATCTGCTGCTGCAGATTGAAATCAACGAGGACAATAATCCGCTCGACCCAAACCTGCTGACCAAGGCGTTTATCGACGCCTGCCAAGCGACGCTGGAAATCAACATCAAGGCCAAACTGATTCTCTACAAGCTGTTTGAGAAACACGTCCTCAAGCAATTAGGCCATGTCTATGCCGATGCGAATCAGATTCTGATGGAAGCGGGCATCCTGCCGAAGGTGCCCAAAAATCTTGATAACAAAGTGGTTCACGGCGGTGCCACACAAGCGCAAGCAGCAGCGGCGCCACAAAGCCCCGCAGCCGAATCGCATACCATGTTTGCGCCGATTCCCGAGTTCCGCATGGGCTACGATGCCCTGAGCATGCTGCTGGCCGCCGCCCGCAACTTTGCTTTTATTGGCACTCCCACGGCTATTGGCACTCCCTCAGCGGGCCAGAGCGTCGGCGCCGCTGCCGGGCCTGCTAATTCATCTTTTAATTGCTATATCTACACGGCCAATCCCGGCCCGACCATGGCTGCGCCAGAGCTGGCCTCGCTGCTCACCCAGTCGCAGCCAACATACGACCAAATGCTTGCCTCAGGGGCGCCGCGCAATATAGTGGCCGATGTGGTAACGCACGCACTGCAGCACAGCAACCCCGCACAACCCCAAGCGCTGGAGCAAAACGAAGAGAATGTTATCAACCTGGTGGCTATGTTTTTCGACCAGATTCTCGCCGATGAAGCCCTGCCGATCGAAATTCAATCACTGATCTGCCGCCTGCAAATCCCGGTGCTCAAGGTCGCACTGCGCGATCGCAGTTTTTTTAGCAACCCCGAACACCCGGCACGCCAGCTGATCAACAGTATCACCCGCATCGGTATCGCCTTCGATACCACCAAGCCGCTGGATCGCGATCCCATCTATCGCAAAATGGTCGACATTGTGCAGGTGATCAATCGTCAATATAAAACCGATGATCGCATTTTCAGCGAACTGCAGGCGGAGCTCGATACCGTGGTAGAAAAAGAAAGTCGCAAATCTACGGTGGTAGAGCAGCGCACAACTCAGACCGAGGCGGGGAAATCCCGCATCAAACAGGCCCGCATCGCCGCTCAGACTTCGCTGTATCACCGCCTTAAAGTCGTCGACCTGCCCGATTTCGTACGCACCTTCCTGACCACCCACTGGCTCCAGGTGATGGTCATCACACACTTGAAGCAAGGCGCAGAAAGCAGTGAATGGGTTTCCAACGAGCAAACGGTGTCCGATTTAATCTGGATCTGCCAGGATCATGAGGATGCGCGCTCACAACAGCGCCGCGAACGCCTATTGCCGGAGCTTTTAGATCGCATTGAGCGGGGGCTCGAGGTTGCTATCGACAACCGCGATGCGCGCAAGGCTAAGGTCGCCGCACTCGAAGATGCCCTGAGAGTTGCACCCACTGCGCCGCAAATTCAGGAAACCATTGCACCGCTCAACAGCGAACAGAAAGAGGCCTTAGGAAAAGGCGAGAACGCGCCCAAAACATGGGAGGAGATGACCGCAGTAGAACGCCAGCAAGCACGCTACGAGGAGCTCTCCACCGGCTTTTACGAAATGGCCAAAAATATGCCTGAAGGCACCTGGTTGGAATATTTCAACGAGGAGGACGGCAAAAAGGTGCGCTGTAAGCTGGCGTCGAAAATCGACGCGGACACCTATATTTTCGTCAACCGATTGGGCTTCAAGGTGCTCGAAAAAACCCGTAAACAGTTTGCCTACGATATGCAATTTAATCGGGCAAGGTTAGTGGATACTCGCCCCTTCTTCGATCGGATCATGGGCAAAGTGGTAAACGACCTCACCAACGAAGGCGCCGCCTGAGCGCCTTCCCACCCCGCCATAAGTTCCTGCTACAATTGCCAGCTGCCCAGGCCGGTTTCTCTAGAATAAAAACGGCAACCAGCTTACCCACAACGATAACCGAACCATAGATCGTACCCATAAACAGGGGCCGGTTCGCCCACCTGCGTCGAAATCGCGTGCGCATCCGTGAGGGAGTTCTCACGCGACATCGGCTTGACTCCGCGACGAATCGGCAACCGCCTCTGGCGCCTTGATGCCGTCGCGCTGGCGCCAATAGCAAGGGTGTATGCATAGGACCAATAGGAACCATCATGGAAATTGACAGCGTCACGCAGGTCGCCTTCATCAGTGCCAGCATCCTTTCGCTGATCCTCACGGGGATTTTTCTCAGCCAGCTTTATCGCAAGACCTTGCACTGGTCATTTGTCGCCGCCAGCGCAATCCAAACGGTTTGGCTTCTCAACATTGGGTTAAGCCAGGTGCTCAACTTTTCTGTGGGCCACCTGATGCTGGTAGAGGCGGCACACTTCGTCGCCTGGATTCTCGCCACAACTCAAACAACCCGCCACTACTGTCAAAACTGTCTGCCGCGCGCCTACCTGTTTGGACTTTATGTATTTTGCGCTGCGGCTTTAGGGTTCAACACTTTTTATGTTCTGTTTGAACCAGCCTGGCTGCAGGCCAAAGT
>CAYZVN010000046.1:0-26435 GCA_964482025.1 uncultured Saccharophagus sp.
CTCGTGTCTATATTTTGAAATCGCTGGGATTTGAGCAGCTCGAAGGCGTGCTCCAACGGGCCCTGACGGAGCCGGAGCGAGGGCTGGGTGCTCGCGACCTTGCCATTGACGATGAGGCCAAAAACCTGTTGCTGCGCAGCGCCGATGGCGATGCCCGGCGGTTGCTGAATTTGCTTGAGGTAGCCGCGGATTTAATCAGCGATGGCGGCACCATCAGCAGCGATACACTTGCCGAAGTCTTGACGACGGATGTGCGCCGCTTTGACAAAGGCGGCGATGCCTTTTACGACCAAATTTCCGCCCTGCATAAGTCCGTGCGCGGATCCGATCCCGATGCCGCGCTTTACTGGTTCGCCCGCATGCTCGACGGCGGCTGTGATCCCTTGTACATCGCCCGCCGACTGGTCCGCATTGCCAGCGAAGACATAGGCAATGCGGACCCGCGCGCATTGCAAATTGCGTTGAATGCCTGGGATGTGCAAGAGCGGCTCGGCAGCCCCGAAGGCGACCTTAGCATTGCGCAAGCCTTGGTCTATTTGGCGGCCGCGGCAAAATCTAACGCCGTGTATAATGCGTTCAAATCCGCGCGCGGGGATGTGCAGTCGCAGCCGAGTTACGATGTGCCTATGCATCTGCGCAACGCGCCTACCAAGCTGATGAAAGCGATGGATTTCGGCAAGCATTATAGGTACGCCCACAACGAAGAAAATGCCTTTGCGGCGGGGGAATGTTATTTCCCCGATGGTATGGAAGAGCGAGTGTATTACGCTCCTGTCGCGCGGGGGTTAGAGGTACAAATCGGTGAAAAACTGCGGCACTTACGCCAGCTCAATCAGCAGGCGAGGGAAAGCAAAGGTGATGCCTCTTGATGTGGCTGGCCGTCGCGCTCGGTGGTGCTTTAGGGGCGACGGCTCGCTATGGATTATTCCTTTGGTTAAATCCGCATCCCGCTCAGTTTCCTTGGGCGACTTTTGCGGCCAATGTCAGCGGTTGCTTTTTGGCGGGATGTTTATTCGTATTGTTAAACCAAACCTTAATCTCGCCGGCCTGGCGGCCTTTGCTTGCGGTCGGTTTTCTCGGTGCGTTTACGACCTTTTCGACTTTTTCGCTCGAGGCTTTGTTGCTTTGGCAAAATCAACAGGCGACTATCGCCCTGCTTTATGTGGCAGCCACTTTTGTTAGTTGTCTATTGGCGGTTTGGCTTGGCTATTTGGGCTGCCAACTTCTTTTTTCACAATAACCCTATGTTTGGACGCTTATGTTAGATCCCAAAATTATTCGCAACCAGCTCAACGATGTTGCTGCAGCTCTTGCAAAGCGAGGTTTGCAGTTGGATGTGGAGGCCATTGCAGCGCTGGAGGAGCGCCGCAAAAAAATGCAAACCCATTGTGAGCATCTCCAGCAGGAGAGTAAAAGCCGAGCAAAAAATATTGGTGCGGCAAAAGCCAAAGGCGAGGATATAGAGCCGCTGTTAAAAGAAGTGGGCGATCTGAAGTCTCAGCTGGCTCAAGCGGAAGCCGATCTGGCTGCAGTCCAGCAAGAGTGGGAGGATTTGCTGAGTGGGCTTCCCAACTTGCCGGCGGACGGTGTGCCAGAAGGTAAGAGCGAAGACGATAACGTCCAAGTGCGAACTTGGGGAACCCCGCGTGAATTTGATTTTCCTGTTAAAGACCATGTGGATTTAGGTTCAGATCTCGCCCAGCTGGATTTTGAAGTCGCCGGAAAAATTACCGGCTCTCGCTTTGCAGTGATGAAAAATCAGTTGGCGAGACTGCATCGAGCGCTGATTCAGTTTATGTTGGATACCCACACCACAGAACACGGCTACCAGGAAGTCTACGTCCCCTATATTGTCAATAAGGATTCACTCTACGGTACTGGTCAGCTGCCTAAATTTGAAGAAGACCTCTTTAAGCTGAGCGATGATCGAGGTTTTTATTTGATTCCCACCGCAGAGGTGCCTGTCACGAATTTATTGCGTGACGAGATTGTCGATGAAAAACATCTGCCGATTCAGTTCACCTGCCACACTCCTTGCTTCCGTTCTGAGGCGGGCAGTTACGGCCGCGATACGCGCGGCATGATTCGCCAACACCAATTTGAAAAAGTGGAGCTGGTGCAATTCGTTCGTCCCGAAGCGTCTGACCAGGCGCTGGAGGTGTTGACCGGACATGCCGAAGCCATATTACAAAAATTAGGCTTGCCTTATCGCACCGTCGTTCTTTGTACCGGCGACATAGGCTTTTCTGCAGCTAAAACTTACGATATTGAAGTGTGGTTGCCGTCCCAGCAGCGCTATCGAGAAATTTCTTCCTGCAGTAATTTTCGCGACTTTCAAGCCCGGCGTATGAAGGCGCGTTACCGAAACTCTGCAACAGGTAAGACGGAGTTGCTGCACACGTTAAATGGATCGGGTTTGGCCGTCGGCCGCACACTTTTGGCGATAATGGAGAACTACCAGCAGGCGGATGGCAGCATTGAAATTCCTGCGGTTTTACGTCCCTATATGGGCGGCCTCGATGTGATTCGACGAGGTTAGAACCGGTGGACTATCTGCCGCTGTTTTTCGATCTGCGTGGTAAGCCGGTACTCTTGGTTGGTGGCGGCGCTATTGCCTTGCGCAAAGTGCGCTTGCTGATCAAAGCGCAAGCGATGGTCCAGGTGGTGGCACCCGAAGTCGGCAGCGAACTTGAATCACTGGTAACAGCTGCGGGCGGCAAGGTTCTTCGCGAGCACTACCGTGAGGATCATTTGGATCACGCGGTGCTGGTGATCTCCGCCACGGATCGCGCAGATATTAATCGACAAGTAGCCGAGGATTGTCATCGCCGACGTCTACCTGTGAATGTGGTGGATACGCCCAAGTTATGCAGTGTGATTATGCCGGCGATCGTCGATCGCAGCCCTTTGATGATTGGTATTAGCAGTGGCGGCGAAGCGCCGGTACTGGCACGCATGGTGCGAGCGCAAATCGAGAGCCTTATTCCGGGTGCCTACGGCCGATTGGCGAGTTTTGCCAGCCGCTGTCGCGACCGAGTTAAGGCACACTTTGCCGATGGCGAAATGCGACGGCGATTTTGGGAAAATATTTTGTCGAGTCCTGCCAAGGAAATGGCGCTAGCGGGCAATCTGGATCAAGCAGAAGAGTATTTATTAGCACAGCTGAGAAAGCCGGAGGCTCCCGCAGGCGGCGAAGTCTATTTGGTTGGGGCGGGGCCCGGTGATCCAGATTTACTCACCTTCAAGGCGTTGCGCTTGATGCAGCAGGCTGAAGTGGTGTTGTACGACCGTTTGGTATCCCCGCCCATTATGGATCTCGTGCGTCGCGATGCGGAGCGCATTTATGTAGGAAAACGGCGCGCCTCTCACGCGTTGGCGCAAACGGAAATTAATCAGCTGTTATTGGCACTGGCTCAGCAGGGGAAAAGGGTGTTGCGCCTAAAAGGCGGCGACCCTTTTATTTTTGGCCGGGGTGGAGAAGAGATAGAGCTTCTGGCCCAACACAAGATACCCTTTCAAGTGGTTCCGGGAATTACCGCAGCTTCGGGCTGCGCTTGTTACGCCGGCATTCCGCTCACACATAGAGACTTTGCACAGTCGGTACGCTTTGTAACGGGACATCTTAAAAACGGCACTTGCGACCTCTCCTGGAACGAGTTGATTGGCGACGATCAGACACTGGTGTTTTATATGGGGTTGGCGAGCTTGCCCGAAATCAGCAATCGGCTGATCGCCCACGGGAAAAGCCCGGAGACACCGGCAGCGTTGATTGAGCAGGGCACTACCCCTCAGCAGCAAGTCCATATCGCAACCCTAGCGAGCCTGCCGGCTGTTGTTGCCGAGCGCGAAGTGCGCGCGCCGACTCTGTTGATAATTGGGGGGGTTGTCTCGCTGCATCAAAAACTGCGCTGGTTTGGCGCCTCAGAGGACAACGCGGAATAAAGTCTTCGGAGTTCTGGCCGATACGCGAAGAAAGGCAGGCATGAGCAGGTTGGCAGCGCATATGGTCAAGATTAATCCACCGACAACACCACCAAGTCCTACGCCCCGTCCGCAACATCGAGCGACGCGCGTAGAGGCCATCGCCCCCGTAAACAAAGATAAACCAGAGCTTCCCCCTTCCAAGCCCTTTGTCGAGCGGCGCAAATCACGCACGGATCGCCGCGCCCGCAAAGATGCGCGCGGTCCGTTTGATATGCGAAGCGGGCGCGACCGGAGGAAGAACTCCGGCCCTTATCCGTCTATCGAAGAAGACGTTTAATGTAGCGGAGGGAACTGCAGGGTAAAGCGGGTTCCCTCGCCGAGCTGTGAATCCACCTGAATCCGACCGCCATGCGACTGTATGATGCGCTTGACGATGCTCAACCCCAGCCCCGAGCCTGAGTACTGATCCTCCCGATGTAGCCTTTCGAAAGGCGTAAAGATAGAGGTTAGTTTATCGGGTGAAATCCCTATGCCGTTATCTTCAATAACGACACTAACGCCAGTGTCATCTTGTTTGCCGCAGTAAATCCGCACCAGTGGTCGCTTGCTGTCGTTGTATTTAATCGCGTTGCTGATCAAGTTGGAAAATAACAGCTGTATTTGAGAAATATTGCCATTAATCTTCGGCAAGTCCGCGACTTCTACACTGCCGTTCTGCCGGGCTACCGTTTCGCCGAGCATATCCGCCGCGTTGCGTGCGGCCATAGTGAGAGAAATCGGCGGATAAGTCTCCATTAAAGAATCGATGGATAGAAAGTCTTGAAGGTCTTCAATCAACTTCTGAATACCTTCAATTTTTGTTGAGATCTTATCCAGATATTGATAGGGCAGCGACTGATCTTCGGGATATTTCTTTTGCGTTTCTAATTTGAAAATTTGCGCGAAGCGGGAAACCTGCCAGAGACTGCTTTTAAAGTCGTGGGTTAAGCTGTAGCAGAATGCTTTGTAATCTTCATTTTTTTCCAAGAGAGAGCGGGTCAGCTTTTTCCTTTCAATTGCGTAGTGGCACGCGCGCACAAGCTGCGAAGGTGTCAACTCATCTTTGGGTAGAAAATCTTGAATGCCTTCTTTTACGAGTTGCTGGGCCAATTCCTCGTCATGCAGAGAAGTCAAGACAATGATCGGAGGGGCGTCTTCCAGCGCTTTAATTCGCTCCACCGTGTGATGGATGGGGGAATCCGGCAGCTTTAAGTCGCAAAGAAAGATGTCGACTCTTTGCCGATTAAGATACCCAATCGCCTCGTTTAGTGAGCCGTGATGATGAATTTTACACTGGGTGCCAAAGCTGCTTTTTAGCATGTCGACGATCAGCTCCAAGTGGTCCTGATTGTCCTCGGCGATCAAAATATGCATGCTGTCTTCTCCAGCAAAAATCAGAAAGTTTAATAAGGATTGTTAGGTGATGACGCCTCGGACGAACTCTCTAAGAGAGGGCGAATGTCCTGCTCAAAGGTCTCTGCCATTAAAGGCTTAGCCAGATAAATTTCGGCCCCCGACTTTAAGCAAATACGCATCTCGGATTCATTGGTCGATGTGCTCAGCATGATGACCGGTATATCTCGCATATAAAGATCTTGTTTAATCGCGATCAAGGTTTCGATCCCGTTCATGCGCGGCATCTTGATATCCATAAAAATCAGCCGGGGTGCTTGAGCATTTTGGTCTTTTAGACTTGCCAGATACTGCAATGTTTCCTCTCCATTTTTAAGGTTCAAGATGGCAATATCTGGCTCGCAATCGCGGATCGTACCCTCGATAAGCTCGGCGTGGTCAGGGTTGTCTTCCACAATAAGAATGGAGGGGATGGACCGGTTCATGGAAGCCCCTTAATGTCGGGGAAAAGCATGGTGAAGCTGGTACCTTGGCCGATACTGGATTCCAAGACAATCTTGCCCGAATGCTTTTCCATAATGGTTTTAACGATGGATAAGCCCACTCCGCTGCCTTCGGCAGAGTCGGGATTGAGGCGCTCAAACACGTGAAAGATGCGCTCTTGATGATGCTCGGCAATGCCGATGCCGTTGTCGCGCACGCACACCCCCGAGTGGCCAATTTCACTTGCCGCGCCGACAATCACAACGGGGGTTACGTCCGGCCTTGAGTATTTCAGGGCATTGGAAATGACATTTTGCAAACATTGAAAGAGCAAGCTTTCCTGAGCGTAGAGGGGCGGCAGAGTCCCTTCGACTTGGATAGTGGCACCGGTTTTTTTAATGTCGCCTTCGAGGGAGTCTAAGACGTGCTGTAAGGTCGCATAAGTATCCACCTGCGTTTTTTCCAAGTCTCGCTTGATGATGCGCGATAAATGCAGCAGATCTTGCAGCAGTGATTCCATTGAGCGCACGTTGGCGAGTATCCGCTCGAGCTTATGGCGATGATCGTCTTTCAGCTCCAAGTCTTCAGCATTCTTTAAGCGGTTGGCAAAACCCGCAATGGTGACCAAAGGTGCTTTAAGGTCGTGCGATACCGTGTAAATGAATTGCTCCATCTCCTGATTCTTGCGGCGTAATTCAGCGTTGAGATTTCGCAGCGCGCGCTGTTGCTGTAGGCGCTCGCTGATGTCGATAATCGAGCTTATGACGTAGGTTTCTTTGTCTACAGTAATGGGTGTGAGTCCCACTTCGATCGGAAAAAGCTCCCCATCTTTGCGCTGGCCTTGCAGGTCGGTTGACCCGCGCCCCATATTGCGGCGATCAGGGGCTTCAAAATAATTTTGCATGTAGAGATTGTGTAGCGATCTCAGGCTGGGAGGCACAAGCTGCGCAATCGATTGGCCGGTAATTTCTTCTTTGGAATAGCCAAACATGGCTTCGGCTTCACTGTTAATGAGAACAATGTTGCCCTCCTGATTCACCATGATCATCGCATTGGGAGCGGCCTCCACCGCCATGCGAAACCGCTCCTCTTCGAGCTTGGTATTGGAGATGTCTTTGGCAATCACCGAAAAGCCGATAATTTCCTGTTGGTCCGAGTGAATGGGAGAGATGGTGAGCGACAGGTCGATACGTTGCTTTTTCTTTTCGATGGTGATGTCGAGTGTAGAGCCCGCATTTTGCTCTGCGGTGGTCATTAGCAAGGTCTTCAATTTTGCGCCGGCGGAGGAGGGGAACAGGTTGAGGAATAATTTACCTTCGCAGTTTTCGCCAAATATACGCAAAGCGGCTTCGTTAGCGGTGGTGACATAGCCTGCCATATTGAGAGAAAAAATGGCATCTTCCGCACTGTTGATAATGGCCGCGAGCCGCGCATTAATTTCGGAGGTTCTGGAGGCTCTTTTTTTCTCATAGATAATATCCTCCAGCATATTATCGATGGTTCGGTGTGTCGCACGCAGAGTAGTGGCTTGGTTGTTTAAGCGGATATTCGTGTTGCGAATTTCGCTGAGGGTCCGGTAGTGCTGAAGCGTAAATGGGGCCGCAAACAGCATAAGCAGCGAGGAGATCAGCAGAGTCGTGAACAGTGTCCAGTTGGAGATTTGCGTTTTGATTTGCCGGATCTGCTCAGCCTCTCCGGAGACGCCACTTATTTGGGCGTCGAGCTGCTGAGCTAAAGCGTCCAGACTATTCAAGATGCCGGACAATGTGGTGCCGGTCGCGGCAATCAGTACAAATAGCAGCAGTGCAGCGGCGATGTAGCAGTAATATCGTACGGGCATTGGTCAGTCGCCGTGTATTCGGTAGCGTGGTGGGAGCCCCTGCTTGGCCAGCTCCTGATTGATTTCTTTTTTTAATTGAACGATGCGCTCCTCTCGGCCCAGAGATGCCTCATACAGCGAGTTCATTTGTGCCAGCCGGGTTTCCAATATGCGCTGATGTTCCTCCAGGTCCGCGTATCTTCTTCGATCCGCTGCGCTGGGCACCAGGTCCGGTAGTTTGGGCAGCAAAACCAAGGCGGTGACGATGGAGACGGATGCGGTAATGGCTTTGAGCCAGCCCTCCAGCCAGTATGCAGGAACCCATGTGGTATAAATCTCCGCTGCGTGTGAAAGGCCACAAAAGAAAATAAAAAAGATGAATAGATAAGCTAGGTCCCGATGAGGCAGGCGGCGCGAATTGCGTGTCACGAAAATATAAAGTCCCAGCGGAATCAGTAGATAGGATAGGGCAATGACGGCGTTGGAGATCACATGCAACCAGAGGATTTCCGGCAGCCAATGATAAGTATCACCACTTGGCAGAAAGGCTTCGGCCATAGATTGTCTCCCCAGATTTCTTGCGCTGTTATTGATATAGCTATAAGCGCAGCGGTACTTACGTCGTCACGGGCGCGTTCGCGCGATTATGTCGTTATGGTGCGACTGTATTGTTGTGATGTTAATAGTGTGAGTTTAGATGAGAAAAGCGGCAGTAGCGTGGGAGTGAGGCCAGTATCAGCACCAAATGGGAGAATTATTTGTTGGACTGATACCAGCGGCCGATGGTTTTGAGTCGCTCTACGAGGCTCACCCCATTGGGGGCGGTGATGATAATGACTGAAATATTGTCTTTGCCGCCATTGGCAAGGGCCGCTTGAATCAGCTCGCGCACGGCGAGATCCGCATTTTCGGCCTCGTTCAAGATGTCGCAGATTTGCTGGTCACTGACGGTATCGCTCAGTCCGTCACTGCATAGGAGTATCCAGTCGTACTTATGCCAGCTGCCTTCTATTACATCCACGGTAAGTTCGGTAAGTTCGGTGGAGCCCAAGCACTGGGTAATGACGTTTTTCTCCGGATGTCCTGACATCTCCTCGGCGGAGATGATTCCGGACTGGTAGAGCATTTGGACGTAGGAGTGGTCGATCGTCAACTGCTGGAGGCTGAAACCATCTTTGTCGCGGTCAGACCATAGGTAGGCGCGACTGTCGCCGACCCACGCAATTTCATACCGGTTGCCCAGCGAGTGTAGGGCGACCACGGTAGAACCCATGCCATATCTTCCCGAGCCGTCTTGCGCGGCCTCGAGCACTGCCTGATGGGCAGCGCTAATGGCATCTTTGAGTGTCCGGCCCTGGCGAATGCTGTCGCTGATCACGCTGACCGTGATCTCACTTGCCACTTCGCCAGCGGCATGCCCGCCCATGCCGTCTGCCACCACCCACAGGCCGAGGTCGGCGTCGCTCCAGATCGCATCCTCGTTGTTGTCCCGCAACAAACCGACATCTGTGGCTTGGCTGTAGTTTCTACCCGACATAAGGGCCCTTACTTTCCATTCGTCAAATAATAAATTTTAGACTAACCGAAATAACTCAGCGTGTCGTGAACGAGAGCGAAAGAGTGTGAAGCTCCTACGGGTCGCAAGCGAAGCGATAGAAGCGCGACATTCCTACGGGTCGCAAACGAGAGCGATATCGTCTGATTTCGTCAGACACTCCGATTGGTGCGCCGAAAGTTTGATATAAAGTCCACCGCAAAACAATCCTGTTCGGAGGCCCTCTGATGCGGCAATTAGGGTTTATTGAGGCCGGCGGTGCCAGGGATTGGTGAAAGGGCGCGGCCTTCGGCAGTGAGGCAGGCGGTAGCATCGCCTCCGCGAGTGAATCTGCTCAAGTATTGTGCCCTCTCGCCGATAAGGCTTGTGAAGTCTTGGAGGTTCACATGCATTTGTCTAGCGTCACCCACGTTCTACCATCTTCTGTGGGACCGTCCCGCGTCAATGCCCCGGCAGCCCAGCCTGCAGTGACGCAAACTTCCGTCAGCGAAACCTATTCTCGCAGCCAGCAGGTGGAAGTGCGTGGCTATAGCCCAGGTCATCGTTTAACGGATGCCGATGGTGTACAAGCTTATAAGGCAGTTGCCGCCACCGAATCCAACCTCAACCCCTTTGCCAAAACCATTTTGACGTTTATCGATGCGCAGATTCGGCGGGACATTGCTGATGGCGCATCCGCCGATGAGCTTAAAAGTCGTTTGGAGGCGGGGCTAAAAGGGTTTGAGCAAGGCTATGGCGAAGCTTACAACCAATTGGCGAGCATGGGCTTACTGGATGATCAGCTGCGCAGCGAGATCGAAGGCACGCGCACCCAAGTTCTGGCGGGTATACAGCAGCTGGCGGATGAGTTGGGTGTTGATGTCGAAGTCCCTAAAACGGAATCGCTAATGCCGGCCTCAGCCGCTCCGGTTGTGGTGCCGCAAAACGCCGCCACCCCAGCGCCTCTGGAGCCCCGTAAGGCGCTCTTATCGGCGGTGCTGCGAGATGTGCAAATTATCGAGCAGTATCAGAAAGCCATGAAGGCGGAGACGACATACGAACATCTCGGGCGCCCGCGCAGTGCGTCTCCGGCTCAATCCTATGCCTATGGCGTGCATGAGGACCGCAGTTTCTCCCTCAAACTGCGCACCGCAGATGGCGACCTAGTCACGATTGGCATGTCGGCGAACCGTTCGGGAGCTGCGCAATTTTCCTATGGCATGGACGGCGCAGGTAGTAGCGCCACCCTGGCCCGCCAGGGAAGCCAAAGTTCTCAGCTGATGTTTTCCGTGGAAGGGGAGCTAGATAGCGATGAGTTGCGCGCACTGAATGATCTTTTGACTCAAGTGGGTGATATATCCACTCAATTCTTTCAAGGCGACATGGAACGCGCTTTTGCTCTAGCGCAAGAGTTGTCGTTCGATCAGAGCGAAATTGCGTCTTTTGATGTATTGCTGGCGATGCGCAAAAGCGAAACTGCCCAGACAAACTTCGCCGATAATCCCTCTGCACAAGCGTCCCCTCGCGACGGTCATCACAGCCTCGTCAGTGGCTTGGTGGATGGCGTGAAGCGCGCGGGGGATCTCGCCGAGCGTTTGGGGCAGCCGCGTAGCTTAGTTGCGGATCTGCTCGAATGGATTGCCAGTCAGCACACCGACAAGCCCCAGGGCGCGCTCCTGGCGCCTATTGCTCGCGCCGTAATGTAATCCTCTCACCTGGACGGCTTTCCGCCGTCTTGCTTAAATGCCGCCTTCCTTTGGAGGCGGTGTCTATGATTTCTCTGGTTTTGTATTCCACCACGGGTTGCCACCTATGCGAATTAGCAGAAGAGCAGCTGCGGGAGGCGCAGAAGCATGTCGATTTAAAATGGCGATGGACGGAAATTGTGGATTCTGCGGTGTTGATGGAGCGGTACTCACTGCGGATACCGGTAGTTGCAGAGCCTGTTTCAGGTGCTGAGCTGGGCTGGCCGTTCGGTCAGGTGGAGTTACAGGCGTGGCTGAGACAGCTTGTGTAGGAGAGTCAATCGAATGCGCGCGTCACTGCTGGAATTTCGTTTCGTAGCGAGTGCCGCGCGAACTCGTGGATAGAGAAAGTTACAGATACTGTTTGGTTTCTGCTTCGGATAAAAACACCGTGGGCTGCCCCAGGCGATAACCGTAAATCACCGAAAAACACAGCACATTCTGTACATACTGCCGCGTCTCTCTGAACGGAATGGTTTCGATCCAGACATCCACCGGCTTTTCCTTTCCTTCTTCACTTAACCAGCGATTCACGCGGCTCGGACCGGCGTTATAAGCGGCGGCGGCAAGAATTCGATTGCCGTTAAAAGTTTCCAGCAGATAGTTCAGATAGAGGCCGCCGAGCCTCATGTTGTGCTCTGCTTTGAGCAGATCCTGGGCGTTGGCGTGCTTGATGCCAGATTTTTTGGCGGTATAAATGGCGGTTTTGGGCATTAACTGCATTAGGCCCATAGCGCCAACAGGCGAGCGGGCCGCTGCGTCGAACGCGCTTTCCTGGCGAGCGATGGCATAAATAAACGTGGGTGCCAGCTGCGTGTCTTGCGCAATTTTGGCAATTTCCTCTCGGTAAGCGAGAGGAAAGCGCACGGTGAGTTCGTTCCACAGATTGCCATTGATCATGGTATGGATGCCGGTGCTGTACCAGCCCCAGTCGCGGGCCAACTGCCCGGCAGCCGCCAGTTGTTTGCTGTCCATCGCCCGGGATGCATGCAGCCACTCGGCACGCGCTTCGGTGGTATTGCCGGTGAGCCAGAGTTCATGAGCGCGCCGCATCCCCGGTAATTGCGCCACCTCCGCCCGGAACCTGTTATCGACCGCGGTGGACTCGTCTACCAGCGCATAGGTCTGGCGCACTTTGTCCGCTGAGAGGAAGCCATAAAAGCTTCGATTTTGGGCCAGCTCCCGGTAGATGTCTTCTGGCGCAGGATAATTTTCGATGGGGCGATTGAGCACTTCCTGAGTGCGCGCAGCCCAATAGCGCCAGCGCTCACTTTGGCGTGTTGTATCGTCCAGTAACAGCAGGGCTTCGGCAAGTCGCTCCCAGTCACCTTCATTGAGGGTCTCGCGGAGATATTCGTCGAGGATATCCTCGCGGCGCAAACTGTGGGAATAACTCAACAGTGAATGGGCTTCTGCCGTTTCACCGCTGCGAATAAGGCGCTGCACAATCGCGAGCTTGGTTTCCAGCATCAGATCTTCAGGAAACAGCTGCTGAGCTTCATACATTTGCCACTGCTTCAGCGCATCTCGCGGCGCGGTGCGCGACAGCTTTTTAATGCCGTAAGCAATAATGTGTTGAGTGGGTAAATCTTGATCCTGAAAACGTTGGCGCTGGGCCACCAGTTTGGGGTTGGTGTGGACTTGCAAATAAAGATCCGCTTTGGGCTTCAGGGAGGTGAGCAGGTTAGCTAAATAACCGGCAAAGCGGGTGTCGCCCAGTACCATGGCTTTGTTAAAGCGGCTCCAGACCAGATCCTGAGTTTGATGACCGGCCTTGCGCCAAGCGGCGAATGCGGGGTCACATGCATTGGGCTGAGACCGACCGACATCCCACAACGGCGTCACTTCCGCAAAGGCACTGGTATCTCCGGTACGGATACGCGCAGTGAGCGAATGACAGTAGAGCTCCAGCGATGTGTTGGCATCGTTATCGTAGTAGCGGCTGAAGTCTTTCCACATTTCCCGACTGGCCAAAAATTGTAAGAGATTGGCGCGCAGGCGAGTTGCTAAAAAGGAATCGGGATAAGTGTCGAGAAATTCGTCGATCTCCGCCAGCGGGAGTTCAGCAAAGCGACTGCGCAGCTGCGTGAACTCCAGATATTGACGCAGGGGGTAATCGCCCAGTTTGTCCAGATGCTCCTGGAACAACTTGGTGTCGTTTTGCGCGAGTGCGACTTTGGCTTTCTGATAGTGAAATCGATGACTGGCAAGCTCGGTATCGGTTTTGTTAAGCGTAGGTTGAGCCAAACCGACGGGCGACAGAAGGCAGACTGCGAAACCGGAACTCAACAACAATCGACGTAACATAGTAACGAACGACATAAGAAACCGACTCTGAATAAAAATTAGGGCTCGGGGCCAATAACTTAACAAACTACTTTAAGCCTGTCCTCTAAGTTAAGATACCGCACTCAACAAGTCTTGTTGAAGTTTGGACCTTTCGCCAGCGAGGCGGCGCGAAATTATTGAATCTGCTGTTCTTATTCGTGCAAGATGCCGCGCGTTTTCACGATTTACTTACTCTGCGTCTTTTTATTCCAATGAATCTAATCAAGCTTGAAAATCTGCAGTTACACCATGGTGAGCAGGTCATTTTTGACAGCCTTTCGCTGCTGGTCCGCAAAGGCGACCGTTTGTGCCTGATTGGGCGCAACGGAGCGGGAAAGTCCACCTTACTTAAAACATTAGAAGGCGCCCTTGAGCCCGACAGCGGCACTATTTGGCGGGAAGCGGGCGCGACTGTGGCGAGCTTGCAACAAGACCTTCCAGAACAATCTGACATTTCGGTGTACGACTTTGTTTCCCAAGGGCTCGCTGAGCTCGGTCAGCATTTAGCGCGCTTTGCCGCGCTGGCCAAGCAATCTGACCCCGAGAGCCTGGTCGAATTGGGCCGAGTGCAGCAGAAGATCGAGTCCGCTGACGGCTGGAGTGTGCAAAACCGCATCGAGCAAGTGCTAACGCGGTTGGAGCTTGATGGCACCTTGCGTCTGGCAGACCTTTCAGGCGGCTGGCGCCGACGCGTGGCCTTGGCCCGTGCGCTTGTCGCTCAACCCGATGTGTTGCTGCTGGATGAGCCGACCAACCACCTGGACATAATGTCCATTGAATGGCTGGAAAAACAGCTGCTGGATTTCACCGGAGCGGTGGTGTTCGTAACGCACGATCGAGCTTTTTTGCGTGCGGTTGCCAATCGTATAGGCGAATTGGATCGAGGCAAATTGACCCTCTGGGATGGCGATTATCGAAGCTTTCTCGAATTTCGCGAGCAAAAACTGGCGGAAGAGGAAAAACATAATCAGGAGTTCGATAAACGCCTAGCGCAAGAAGAAGTCTGGATCCGCCAGGGAATTAAAGCGCGGAGAACCCGCAATGAGGGGCGCGTGCGCGCACTCAAACAGATGCGCCAGGAACGCGCCGCGCGGCTCGAACGTCAAGGCAATGCGCGCATGGCCATCGCGGCGGATCAGGTCTCCGGAAAATTAGTGGCCGAATTCAAAGATGTGAGCTTTTCCTGGGGAGACAAGCCGGTAATTGCCAATTTCACCGGCACTGTGGTGCGCGGTGACAAAATCGGTCTAATCGGCCCCAACGGCGTGGGTAAAAGTACGTTTTTGCGGCTGCTGATGGGGGACTTGAAGCCAACTTCGGGCGAAGTGCGCCTCGGCAGCAAGCTGTCTATTGCCTATTTCGATCAGTTGCGAGATGAGTTGGACCTAGATAAAAGCGCCATAGACAACATCTCAGAAGGGCGTGAGTACATTGAAATTGATGGCCGCAACAAGCACTTAATCGGTTATCTGCAAGAGTTTTTGTTTACCGGAGAAAGGGCGCGGACGCCTATCCGTGCGCTTTCAGGCGGTGAGCGCAACCGGGTGATGTTGGCTAAGTTATTTAGTAAACCGGCGAATTGTCTCATTCTGGATGAGCCGACCAATGATCTCGATGCGGAAACCTTGGATTTACTTGAGGACTTGCTCCTCAACTATACCGGCACCCTAATTTTGGTCAGTCACGACCGGGAGTTTCTCGATAATGTGGTAGCCAGCACCATAGGTTTTGAGGGCAATGGAGTGCTCAAAGAGTATGTTGGCGGTTATCAGGACTGGGTGCGTCAAGGCGGTGTATGGTACAAGCCATCGGTGGTGCCGGAGCCGCCGCCAGCGCGAGATGCCGCGCCTGCAGCGGCGCCAGAGCGCCGGCCGGCGGGTAAGAAACTGTCGTACAAGTTGCAACTCGAGTTGGACGCTTTGCCACGGCGAATAGAGGCGCTGGAGGACGAGCTGCACAGGCTGCAGGAAGAAATGTCGGATTCGGCGTTCTACCAACAGGCGCCCGAGGAGGTTAGTCGTAAGACCACCTTGCTCAGCGATAAAAATACCGAGCTTCAGCGAGTGTATGAGCGCTGGGAAGAGCTCGAATCCATGCGTGACGGTTGATTCGGTTAGACGCGGATTGCTAACACATCGCACTTGGCGCCGTGAAGTACATCGGATGCGGTGGAGCCTAATAATAGTGCCAGCCCGTGCCGACCGTGGCTGCCGACGATGATTAAGTCGGCCCCCAGGCCGGCCGCAGTCTCCCTCAGTTCTGCCGCCGTTTGGCCAATGACGACTTTGCTGTGACTCACCTCATAGCCGAGTTGCTGGGTGAACGAAGCCAGGCGCTTTTCTGCCTGTTCCTCTAGGGCTAGCTGGGTTTCGGTGAGATCCATGGGGATATCGCCCGCGTAGGCGAAGGTGACAGGTTCAATAACATGAAGCAGACTGAGTTTGGCGTTGTGTAGCTTGGCCATTTCCACCGCTTTGCGCGAGACCTGGAGCGACTCCTCTGGGGACAGATCAAGTCCAACCAATAAGTGGGTGTAGATGCTCATAAATCAATCCTCTATTTATTACCACCTTGTGATTAAACAGTACCAGGCTTGCCGGCATTTTGATTTACTTCTAACAACTGATGCACCGCCACGCCAGTGTACTGCAAAGGTGACACACTCTCTTTGACCTTTTTATTCGCAGGAAATCGGTTTATGTCCGGGTTCGTTATTTTTTTACTGTTTCTGGTGTTTGCCATGATGGTTGGGCCGATTTTGCTGATGCAGCCCAGTCGCCGCGATCGCCGGATCGCCGCGCTGCGGGCCAAAGCGGGAGATCTCGGCATCACCGTGAGCCTGCAGAGCGTGGAAAGCCGACTTGAGCCTGTCTATGAATGGCGTTGGCCGCGTATCGAAAAGACCAAGCGAGTGGGGGTGGAGTGGGTCTTGGAGCGCCAAAGTTACAGCCACGGCATTCATTTCGCAGATTGGTGGCAGTGGGAGGGGCTGAGGCGTCCTCCGGAGGCCGTGTTGCCAATACTGGAGGAGCGCTTGGCCCTGCTGCCGCCGAGCGTCTCTAAAGTGGAAGCCACGCCACTTGGGCTGCGATGCCACTGGCCCGAGAAAGGGGGGGAGCCTGTATTGCAGCAGTTGACGGAGTGGCTAAGGGTCACCGCTGAACTTATGGAACCTTATATTCTGCATCGATCTGCGCCAGTTGAGTAAGGTCGCTATCGCGTAAATTGTCAAAGTTCGGCTTGTTCTGGGGATTAAACTCGGTTTCGGGCATCAGGTCCACGCTCAGGGCCAGGCGCTTGCCGTTGAGAATCTCGCCGAGCTCGCGGATTAAGCGATGGCGTCGCTCATCCGGGGTTTGCGTGCTCATGAGCACGTTCTGCGCGCGGCGGTAGTAACCGTAGGCGACAATCGGGTCGTCTCGATTCACCGCTTTATGCCCCTGAGTCACATGAGAGATCACATCCACCATCAGATGTGCCCACGACAGCTCGCGGATGTGCGACTCCATCTCCTCGCCTTGTAGGCGGCCAATGGCATGGTGGCGGCGCACGAGCCGGCCGGCTTCCGTTAAATAGTGCTTGTGCTTAACGATTGCGATGTCGCTGGGCATGATTCGGTAAAGTGGCTGGATGCGCTGCTGCGCGTCCAGCTTGCTCGCCAAAGCTTTGGCATGTTCGAGCTTTTCCTCGAGAAAGGTGGCATTTGCATCGAGCCGTTTGATGCTTTGGATGAGGTCAAGAATTTCTTCGTTGATCAGTTTGGGAATGAACACCGACTCCAAAAGCGGTTCGACTCCTGCGCAAATTTCCTCCAGCTCCTCAATTCGCAGACGCATAAGCTGAACTCTCTGCCGGATCAGCCGGTTTCGAGTCTGAATACGGTTCGCAAAACTCACCACCAGAAGCGAAGACACGATCAGAGCAAGAAAAATAAAGACGCCGGTAACGCTATTCATTGAGTCGGCCTGAGGTCAGCAGAAATTGGCCTCTTTGTCAGAAGCTGCATATCTTTAAGGGTAGCAAATGTGCACGTTAACGGGGCTTTCGAGAAAATTAGTGGAGAATCAATGGCTTTTCGCCGATCTCTCCCATTCTCCTTAGGTTGTGCCCGCGCCGGTCAGAGCGGTGCCGGAGCAAACCATTGCGGGTGGCCTTGCTTGACCTTAGAAGTCTCAGGACTTATATATGCGCACCTTATACATCTTCCGGGTCGTCGATTTCGGCGGACCCTCGGGACAGCAGGGCTCAGTGCCGCGGACGAGAAGCGCGGTAGAACCCGATCACTTTCAAGTAACTAGAAGGCATCTAATGGGGAAGTCACTGGTAATAGTGGAATCGCCGGCAAAGGCGAAAACCATTAACAAATATTTGGGCAGCAATTTCATCGTGAAGTCCAGCGTCGGCCATATTCGCGATCTGCCTACCAGTGGTTCGGCGGCCCCGGTGGATGCCAAGGCGCGGGCCGCCGAGGCCGCCAAGACGCGCAAAATGAGTCCCGAGGAGAAAGAAAAGCATCGGCGACGCAAATCTCGCGATCAGCTGATCAAGCGTATGGGGATTGACCCGTACAACGACTGGGCGGCGCAATACGAGATTTTGCCGGGCAAGGAAAAGGTGGTTGATGAGCTGAAGCGCTTGGCTGAGGGTGCCGACGAAATTTTCCTGGCGACGGACTTGGATCGGGAGGGAGAGGCGATAGCCTGGCATCTTCGCGAAGCGATCGGCGGCGACTCACAGCGCTATAGACGCGTGGTGTTCAACGAAATCACCAAAACCGCGATTCAGCAAGCATTCAAACAGCCCGGCCGCCTCGACATTAATCGGGTGAACGCGCAGCAAGCACGTCGATTTCTCGATCGAATTGTCGGTTATATGGTGTCACCGCTGCTCTGGGAGAAGATCGCGCGCGGCCTGTCGGCAGGGCGGGTGCAATCGGTCGCCGTTCGTCTAATTGCAGAGCGGGAAGCGGAAATCCGCGCCTTCGTGCCCGAGGAATATTGGAATCTAGCGGCGTTGCTCAATACCCATCGGGATGAGCAAACCAAATATGAGGTTTTCAAATACCGCAGCGAAGACTTCAGCCCCAAGACCCGCGAGCAGGCGCAAGAGGCTGTCAAAGCGCTGGAAAAAGCGCAGTACAAGGTTGTGGCGCGGGAGGATAAACCGACTCAGTCCAAGCCGTCAGCGCCATTTATTACCTCAACTTTGCAGCAGGCAGCCAGTACCCGACTTGGCTATGGCGTCAAAAAGACCATGATGCTCGCGCAGCGGCTCTATGAAGCGGGTTATATCACCTATATGCGAACCGACTCGACAAACTTGAGCGCGGACGCAGTCCAGGCCTGTCGCAGTTATATCGAAGAGCATTTCGGCAAGCCTTATCTGCCGGAGAAGCCCAATACCTACTCGAGCAAAGAGGGCGCGCAGGAAGCGCACGAAGCGATTCGTCCATCTGATGTCAATCTTCCTCCCAATCAGTTGTCGGGGATGGATCGCGATGCGGAGCGTCTTTATAACTTGATCTGGCAACAGTTTGTCGCGTGCCAAATGACCCCCGCTCAGTTCACCAGTACGACGATTATTGTCGGAGCTGGAGATTATCAATTGCGCGCCAAGGGGCGGGTGATTCGTTTTGATGGTTTTCTTAAGGTGGCGCCGGCGGCAGCAAAAAAAGAAGACGATGGCATTTTGCCTGACGTTAAGGTGGATGATGCGTTAACGCTGAAGCAACTGCTGCCGTCGCAACACTTCACCAAGCCTCCGGCCCGCTACAGCGAGGCGAGTTTAGTGCGGGAGCTGGAAAAGCGCGGAATTGGCCGACCATCCACCTATGCGTCGATCATCTCCACGATTCAGGAACGCGGTTACGTGCACGTTCAAAACCGCCGGTTCTACGCCGATAAAATGGGCGATGTCGTTACCGATCGGTTGGTGGAAAGCTTTAGTGATTTGATGGATTACGGCTTTACCGCCAACATGGAAGAAGCGTTGGATGCGGTAGCGGCAGGCCAAAAAGACTGGCATCAACTGCTGGATGAATTCTATGCCGACTTCTCGAATAAGCTGGCCAAGGCGCAGGGCAGTGAGTTTGGTATGCGGGGCAATGAGCCGACCGAAACTGATATCTCGTGTGACAAGTGCGGACGTCCCATGCAGATTCGCATCGGCTCCACCGGTGTCTTTCTCGGCTGCTCCGGTTATGCGCTGCCGCCGAAAGAGCGCTGTAAAAACACCAAAAACCTAGTGCCCGGCGACGAGGCAGTGGATGCGGATAAAGATGAAGAAGCTGAATCCCGCCATCTGCGCAGCAAACGCCGCTGTAAAATCTGTAACGCGGCGATGGACAGCTATCTGCTGGATGAAACCCGCAAGCTGCATATTTGCGGCAATAACCCGGACTGCGCCGGATTTGAGGTGGAGCAGGGTAGCTTTAAGATCAAAGGCTATGAAGGGCCTGTCATCGAATGTGATAAGTGCGGCAGCGATATGCAGCTCAAGACGGGTCGCTTTGGAAAATACTTCGGCTGCACCAACGAGGCGTGCACCAATACGCGTAAATTGCTGCGCAACGGGGAAGCTGCGCCACCTAAGATGGACCCTATCGCCATGCCGGATCTGAAATGCGATAAGGTTGACGATCATTATGTTTTACGCGATGGTGCCTCCGGGCTGTTTTTGGCCGCCAGTCAATTTCCCAAGAATCGGGAAACCCGAGCACCTTTAGTGCGCGAGATTTTGCCTTACAAAGATCAGCTGGATGAGAAATATCATTTTCTTTTAAAAGCTCCCCAAGCGGACCCAGAGGGAATTGCCACGGTCATTCGCTTTAGCCGAAAGTCGAAAGAGCATTATGTGCAGGCAGAAGTAGACGGCAAGCCGACCGGATGGAAGGCATTCTTTACCAATGGGCGTTGGCAGGCGTCGGATACAGCCAAAACGACGAAAAAATCCACCGCAAAAAGCTCAACCAAAGGAAAGGCGTAAATGATGTCGGGGGCTGCCAGAAGCAAGGCCAATTTACATCTGGCCAATGGTCGTGAGCTGATCCGACTGGCAGACCTTAACGGCGACCACATAGCTTTAAGTAGCGCGATTTGTTTGCAGTTCGAGATGTCCCTGGGCTTCTATTTAATCGAGCTATTGCAAATCCGAAGGCAGCGAGTTTTCCCTTGGCCAGTCAGTGAAGAGTCACTGGCGGCACTGGCGCGCCAATTTGACGCGCCTGATTTACAGGAGCTGGCGGCTTTAGCTAAGGATGATGAGTCCTGGCTGTATCGGATGTTAAGGCGCTTAGCGCTGATGCGCCGATATGATGTCGAGCGCACGGTCAAGGCGGAAATTTTTCAATCGGACTTAGAGGGGCCAAGCCATCCCACCTCTGTGATTGCGTCTTCTAGCGAAGAGAAAAGCCCAGGAATGGATACCAAACTTATCGCCATGGATCTAACGGCGTATGAAGCCCTGCTCCACCGGCACAGGTTGGGGCACGAGGAATATTGAGAATTTGAGCGCCACCATTAAGCACCACGATGGCGCCCTGAAGGTAATTATGTCGGTTTTTGAAGAGTCAGCGTTTTACGAGATTGTCGAAATGGAAGATGGGGATATAGCACTCCTGAAATCCAACAGCAAAGGTGAAGAAGAGCCGTTGGTGAGAATTCGATTCTCGCCAGAATCTAATGAATATCTGGGTGCCGCTCGTTTTGAGGTCGCGCGGGTGATGATTGAAGCAGGCTTGGATGCGGTGGCGGATCTTGAGGAGCAGACGGAAACGGAGATGCCAGTAATGACCTCAAGTTTGCTGCACTAGCCTCTCAATTTAGTTCGCTAATTTGCTCCCGGTCCCGCAGTAAAAGTCCGTTACAGCTGCCGACTCGCGCCGCGTTCTCCAGTTTGTTTAATTGCAGTTCCGAGAGTTTTCCCGGACTGCCGACCACGGTGTGACTGTTTCCTTCTGCGAGCGCTTCCCAAATCAGCCAAAAGCAGTGGTCTTGCGTCTTGGGATAGATAAACCGAGTTTTGCTCAAATCAAAGCGGTAACTTTCAAGTTCCGCCTTGCTTATGCTTCGCGGTACCAGCCAAGTCAGCCAGCGCCCATTTCCCTGCGAGCTCAAAAATGCCAGAGAAGGCAAGTAGAGCGATGTACTGCGGCTGTTGGGTAGAACGATTTCCGTAATGCCGCCCAGAGGAGCCTGCGGAGGTGGCAAACGTTCGCTAGTGCCCGCTGCGTATCGCATGATTAGCTCCTTCGGATGACTCCGACGCTTAAGCCTTCAATAGTGAAGTTCTCATCCCGCAGATCTACCTTAATAACGTCGAATTCGGGATTCTCCGGCCACAACTCGATGGCGGAGCGGTTCCTTTCGCGGCGGAATCGTTTGACGGTTACTTCATCCTCAATACGCGCCACCACTATGTCGTTATTGCGAACTTGTTGTGTGTTGTGCACCGCTAGCAAATCGCCGTCGAGGATACCTGCATCCTTCATACTCATGCCCGACACCCGCAGTAAGTAGTCCGCGCGTGGGTGGAAAAAGTTATCGGGTATCGGACAGTATTCCTCGATGTGTTCCTGCGCAAGAATAGGGCTTCCCGCAGCGACACGGCCCACCAAAGGGATGCCGCGCGAACTCTCGGGTAGGCGTATGCCTCTGGATGCCCCTTCGACGATCTCGATCGCGCCCTTTCTCGCCAGCGCCTTAATGTGTTCTTCCGCAGCGTTAGCGGAGCGGAAGCCGAGGATCTGCGCAATTTCGGCACGGGTTGGCGGATAGCCTGTTTCTTCGATCTGGTCCTTGATCAACTCAAACACTTGGCGCTGTCTCTGGGTGAGATCGCTCATGTCACTCTCCACGCATGGGTCTGTTGGTATGTACAGCCTGTGATTATATACAGTAATCGGTGGAAGGCAAGAAAAGTGTCATGGCGCTGCCGGTGTATTGTCGCGATATATAGGTTGAGCTTAAATGTCCGCGAAGTCGGTATTGTCACTCCAGTCATAGCGGTCGGATTCGTCATACAGCGGATCGTCCATCTGCATGTCGTCGTCCCAGTCGTCCTCTGGATCCATGCCAAGGGCGTTGAGCGCATCATCTGGTGGCGGTGTAGCGATGAATCGTCCCATCTGCCATTCGTGCCATTCGAGTTCGTCCAAGTCTCCATCAATGTATTGAATTTCGATCGTTCCATGATTTTCGTCCAGCGCCACTATTTCAAAGCTATTGTGGGTGCTGGGACTTCTGTACCAGGAGCCGATTTCGGGCGAATGCAACATCATGACTCAGTCACTCCTATTTCGATTGCGTACAAAAAACAAGCTAACATGTTCGCGCTCAGTTCGCCTGTTTCGGCGACGAACGTGCCGAGCGTTATCTTTTTGATATATAAAAGAATATTTAAATAGTCTTGGGAAATGACTTATCCTGCGACTGTACATCTACTATCTCGACAACTTTTGCACATTTCTTGACAAATTCTCGACGGGGCGCGTATTTTCCCGCTCTTTATCATCCGCAACGAGGCATGGTTATGGCCAATGGTGAAACGGTTGAACGAATATTGAGGTCGGCAACAATATTGTTTGCCGAAAGAGGCTTCGCAGAGACTTCGCTGCGTACGATTACAGGGATGGCCGACGTCAATCTTGCAGCAGTGAATTATCACTTCGGAACAAAAAAGTCCCTGATACAGGCGGTTTTCAGCCAGTTTTTAACTCCCTTCTGTCGAGAGTTGGAACGCCGGCTGACGGAAATGGAAAATACTCTTGCGCCAGGGCAGGTTCCCGGTGTGGAGCGCTTGCTGCGTATTCTCATAAATTCACTCACGGAGTCGGTAAGCTCCATCAATGAAAAGCCGCAGCGGTTTATGCGTTTGTTGGGCTTGGCCTACACTCAGTCGCAGCAGCATCTTCGAACTTACCTCACCCACAGTTATGGGGCCACGTACAACCGCTATATTGGTTGGTTGAAGAAGGCTCAGCCCGACCTTGACCCTGTCGTTTTTTATTGGCGACTGAATTTCATTCTTGGAGCATCCATATTTACTCTGGGCAGTTTCGAGTCCATTCAGGCAATCTTGCAGGAAGATCATCAAATCGATACTGATATGGACCAGGCGTTGGTCTACCTCATTGACGGGTTGAGTGGTTTGTTGAGTAGCCCGAGTCAAAACACCAATGTCTGATTACCCTCTCGGCCCCGTAGTGCTGGATATTGCCGGCACCGAATTGTTGGAAGATGAAGCGGAAGTGCTGCAGCACCCTCAGGTCGGGGGCGTGATTTTTTTTCGCCGCAACTTCGAGTCGCCTGACCAATTGCATCATCTAGTCCGCAGCATTCGCGCAACTCGCGCAAATTTGGTGCTTGGCGTTGATCAAGAAGGCGGGCGGGTGCAGCGGTTCAAAGAGGGCTTTACCCGTTTGCCTCCTTTGGGTGCGCTGGGTAATGGGTATGCGCGGAACTCCGCGCAAGCATTGGAGGCGGCTCGCGAACTGGCCTGGCTAATGGCGGCGGAGTTGCGCGCCTGTGGCCTCGACCTTAGCTTTGCGCCGGTGGTTGATGCGGATGATGCCTTCAGCTCCGTTATCGGTGACCGAGCATTTAGCCGAGATCTAGCAGTAGTGACGGAGCTTGGCCGAGAATATGTCGCAGGTATGGCGGATGCCGGTATGGCGGCAACCTTAAAGCACTTTCCCGGCCACGGCTCGGTAGCAGCGGACAGTCACTTGGAGTTACCGGTAGACGAAAGGAGTTTTGAGGAAGTTTGGCGTGATGATATGGCGCCATTCCGCGCGCTTTTGGCTTATGCGGGTGCGGTAATGCCGGGGCACCTGCTATTTTCCGCCATAGATCCTAATCCTGTGGGGTTCTCGCCGTTTTGGCTGCAGAAAGTCTTGCGCCAACAATTAGGCTTTGAAGGCATCATCTTTAGCGACGACCTGTCGATGGAGGGCGCGGCAGTGCAGGGCGATCACCGGGATCGAGCCATGACCGCGCTCGCTGCCGGATGCGACGCAGTACTGGTCTGCAACCAGCCAAAGCGGGCTATAGAGGTGATTGAACATTTACACGCCAATGCCAATCCAATAAATGATCGCTTGGCGCGGATGCGCGCAACTGCAGCAGTGGCTGTACCACCTTTGGCAGCGTTGCGGCAATCGCAGCGGTGGCAAACCGCGTATGCCTGGGCGAATGAATTGTCGCAAGTAGAATAGGTGCTCAAAGCAGGCCGTAGACAAACTTCCCGCATGCTCTTAACGCACAGCAACAATCTCTCGCGGTGCCCGCCCATAAGCGCTCTTTTCGGCTTGATGAAAAATCGCCGGCGGAAGGATCGTTTTTTGAGCGGAAAAATTGGCTTTCCGAGGTGCCTTCTATATACTGCGCGACTCTTTTTCTATCCCATTCACGTGGCCTTTGGTAGGGGTCACCACTGAAACAAGGACAATCCGATGCTTCAGATTACTTTGCCCGACGGTTCACAGCGCAGCTTTCCAGGCCCGATCACGGTTTTGGAACTGGCCCAATCCATTGGTCCCGGACTTGCCAAGGCGACCTTGGCCGGCGTGGTGGATGGCAAAACCGTTGATGCAAGTTATCGGATCGAACGCGACGCGACGGTTTCGATTATTACCGACAAATCTGCGGAAGGCCTCGATGTGATCAGGCATTCCAGCGCACACCTGCTGGCGCAGGCGGTCAAGCAGCTGTTTCCGGATGCTCAAGTGACTATAGGTCCGGTTATAGACGATGGCTTTTATTATGACTTCGCCTACAAGCGCGCCTTTACCCCGGAAGACCTAGCGGCCATTGAGCAGCGTATGAAAGAGCTGGTCGAGCAGGATATTTCAGTGCAGCGCCGAGTGCTGTCCCGGGATGAGGCGGTAGAGTATTTCCGGGGGCTCGGCGAAGACTACAAAGCGGAAATCATCGAATCTATCCCCAGTGATGAACCCCTGTCGCTTTATCGTCAGGGAGACTTCGAAGATCTGTGCCGCGGCCCTCATGTCCCTGCTACCGGTAAACTCGGGCACTTCAAGCTGATGAAAGTGGCGGGCGCCTACTGGCGCGGCGATTCGAACAACGAGATGCTGCAGCGGATCTATGGCACTGCTTGGGCGAACAAGAAAGATCTCGCTGCTTATCTGCATCGCTTAGAAGAGGCGGAAAAGCGCGATCACCGTAAGCTCGGCAAAAAATTTGATTTGTTCCACATGCAGGAAGAAGCCCCGGGGATGGTGTTTTGGCACCCCAAGGGGTGGATGCTTTACACCGTCATCGAGAACTATATGCGCGATCTCCAGCGCGCCAATGGCTATCAAGAGATCAAAACCCCGCAAATTGTCGACCGCACTTTGTGGGAGAAGTCGGGACACTGGGATAAGTTTCGCAACAACATGTTTACGGTGGAATCAGAAGCGCGCGACTACGCGATCAAGCCGATGAACTGCCCATGCCACATTCAGGTGTTCAACCAAGGCCTGAAAAGCTACCGCGACCTGCCGCTGCGCTTGGCCGAGTTTGGTTCATGCCATCGAAACGAGGCGTCGGGCACTTTGCAAGGCTTAATGCGAGTGCGAGGTTTCACCCAGGATGACGCACATATATTCTGTAGCGAAGCCATGATCCAAGCTGAAGTGTCTCGCTTCACGGATTTGCTTTTTGGTGTCTACGCCGACTTTGGCTTCACCGACATCATCGTCCGGCTCTCCACTCGCCCCGAGCAGCGCGTGGGCAGTGACGAAATCTGGGATAAGTCCGAAAAAGCGTTGGCGGATGCACTGGATGCAAAAGGCCTGTCGTGGGAGCTGCTGCCAGGAGAGGGGGCGTTTTATGGGCCGAAGATTGAGTTTTCTCTGAAAGACTGCATTGGACGAGTCTGGCAGTGCGGCACCATACAGGTGGATTTCTCCATGCCTGCTAGGCTTGATGCACAGTTTGTTGCCGAGGATGGCTCGCGCCAGACGCCGGTCATGTTGCACCGTGCAATACTCGGGTCATTTGAGCGCTTTATCGGTATTTTGATCGAGCACTATGAAGGGGCTTTCCCTGTGTGGCTGGCGCCTGAGCAGGTGGTGATCATGAACATTACCGACAATCAAGCCGAATACGCTAAATCCGTTGAGAGTGCTCTTAAAGGCAAGGGTTTCCGCGTATCTTCTGACTTGAGAAATGAAAAGATCGGCTTTAAAATCCGCGAGCACACAATTCAG